>CANPHS010000097.1 GCA_947573925.1 uncultured Enterorhabdus sp.
CCTCATCAACGCGGTCATCACCATCTCGAAGTTCGTGCCCCTGCTCGTGGCCATCGTGGCCATCATCTTCCTCGGCGCCTTCAAGCCCGAGGTGTTCCTCGCCAACCTCCAGACCGGCGCCGACCCGTCTTTGGCCTTCATGGACCAGGTGCAGACGGCCATGATGGTGACCATCTGGGTGTTCATCGGCATCGAGGGCGCCGTGGCCATCTCCGGCCGCGCCCGCAAGGCCAAGGACGTGGGCAAGGCCACCATCATCGCCTTCGTCTGCGTGCTCACCCTCTACCTCATGGTGTCGCTGCTCTCCATGGGCGTCATGCCCCTCTCCGAGCTGGCCAACCTGGAGAACCCGGCTCTGGCCTACGTCATGCAGGCGGCCGTGGGCGACTGGGGCGCCGTGCTCATCAACTTCGCCGTGTCCCTCTCGCTCATCGGCGCCATGCTCGGCTACACGGTGCTCGCCAGCGAATCGCCCTTCGAGGCCGCCGAGGAGGGCGTGTTCATCAAGGCCTTCGCCAAGACGAACAAGAAGGGCGCCCCGGTGGTCACGCTCGTGGTGACGAACATCATCATCGAGATCTTCCTCATCACCTGGCTGTTCACCGACTCCACCTACCAGTTCTTCTACACGCTGTCCGCCGGCATGATCCTTTTGCCCTACCTGCTGTCGGCCGCCTACTTCGCGAAGGTGGCCTTCAAGGAGCCCGACGCCTTCAAGGGGCGCCTGAACGGGCCCATCGCCCTGTGGCGCGTTTTGGGCTGCGTGGGCGTGGTCTACAGCCTTTTGCTCTCCTGGGCCGCCGGCGCCCTCGGCGTCATCCTCATGTGCCTGCTGTATGTGCCCGGCATCGTCATGTACGTGTGGGGCAAGCGCGAGCGCGGCGAGAAGGTCTTCCAGAGCACCCTGGACAAGGTGGTGCTCGTCATCATCGTGCTGGCCGCCTGCCTGTCCATCTACCTGCTCGCGACCACGCCCGGTCTCGTGTAGGCCGCCGGCCCGCTTCCGGAACTGAAACGGCCCCGAGGTGCTCTCGGGGCCGTTTTGCGTATGGGGAACGGGGGGGGCCCGGGCAGCGGTCGCCCGCAGGGTTCGCTGCGCGGGGGTGCTGGGGGGGTCGCCAGGAGCCCCGCCGCCTACTCGTCCAGGCGCAGGGGCTCGGCGCTCTCCTCGTCGTAGAGCTTCAGGCACTCCTCGCTCACCACGAAGCGGGCGGCCTCGGGCAGCATGCGCACAGTGAAGGGGGTCATGGTGCCCGACACCTCGCCGTCGTACTGCACGGCCAGGGGCGGGTCGGCGGTCACCGACACCTCCCGGGCCCGGTGCACCTCCAGGGCGTCGGGGCGGTTCGGGAACTCTCCGCCGCGGTCGAGCAGGCAGCTGAACAGGGCCGGGATGAGGCCCACGGCGTCGTGGGTGGCCAGCACGATGATGTCGAACATGCCGTCCCGCGGCTTGTTCTCGTGGACGAAGGGGATGTCGAACTGCACCTTCGAGAAGTTCATGACGAGCACGCCGACCCCCTGGGTCTCCACGGTGCGCCCGTCCACGGTCAGCGTGATCTTCGAGAACTGGGGCGCGGGGTTCGTGAAGGCCGAGGTGAAGTAGGCCATGGGCCCCAGCAGCTTCTTGGAGGCCTCGGCCCCCTGCATGATGGTGGCGTCGTAGCCGGCCCCGGCCATCATGGTGAAGCCGTGGCGGGTGCCGTCGGACAGTTCGATCTCGCCGATGTCGAAGTCCATGAGCAGGCTCTGGCGCATGACCTTCGCCAGGGCGTGGGGCTCGGCCGGCGAGGCCAGGTTCATGGCCAGCAGGTTCGCCGTGCCGGCCGGGTAGGGGAGCAGCGGGATGCCGGTCTCGGCCAAAAGGTAGGCCACCGTGGCCACGGTGCCGTCGCCGCCGGCGGCCACCACCGCGTCGAAGTCCTCGGCGTCGCGCACGAGATCCGCCAAATCGGTGCCGCGGCCCGTGCAGCGCACGGTGAGCTCGTCGCCGTCGCCGCCCACGGCGCGCATGAAGTCGTAGATGGCCCCGTCCCGGTAGCCCGACGACAGATTGTTAACGATGAGCAGTTTCACACCATATCCTTTCCCTTTGCTATCATGGGATGGTACTACAACGAACGCCCCGGAACCAAGGACTGCCGTGGAATACATTGCGAACCAAGAAAACCTCGAGGCCTTCGCCCGCCGCGCGGCCGCCTCGGCGGTGCTCGCCGTCGATACGGAGTTTCTGCGAGAGAAGACCTACTACGCGAAGTTGTGCCTCCTGCAGCTGGCCACCGACACCGAGGTCGTGGTGGTGGACCCCTTCGCCGTGGAGGACTTGGCGGTGCTCGTGCCGCTTCTGGAGGACCCCACCATCGTGAAGCTCTTCCACGCCGGCGGCCAGGACTTGGAGATCATCTACCATGAGCTGGGCGTGCTGCCGAGCCCGGTGTTCGACACCCAGGTGGCGGCCACCCTGCTCGGCCACACCCAGCAGATCGGCTACGGGCCGCTTGTGCACACCCTGTGCGGCGTGAACCTGAAGAAGAGCGACTCGTTCACCGACTGGTCGCGCCGCCCCCTGGCCCCGTCCCAACTGGAGTACGCCGCCGACGACGTGGTGTACCTGCCGCGGATGTACCGCATCATGGTGGAGAAACTCGAGGCCAAGGGGCGCCTGTCCTGGCTCGACAACGACTTCGCCGCCCTGTCCGACCCGGCCAACTACGTGAGCGACGCGAACCAGCGATTCAAGCGCCTGAAGCGGGTGGGGCAGCTGTCGCGCCGCCAGCTGTCGGCGGCCCGGGAGGTGGCGGCCTGGCGCGAGGTCACGGCCCAAGAGCGCGACCTGCCCCGCAAGTGGGTGCTCACCGACGAGCAGGTGGTGGAAGCCTGCCGGCGCGAGGCCCGCACCATCGACGAGCTGTTCATGGTGCGCGGCGTGCGCGAGAAGCTGTGCACCCGGGACGCCCGCGCCGTGGTGGCGGCCCTGACCCGCGGCCTGGACGCGGCGCCCGACGCCTGGCCCGAGCTGGACAAGTGCCTGAAGAACGAGCCCAACGTGGACGCCGAGCTGGACCTCATGGAGGCGCTCGTGCGCCTGCGGGCCCGCGAGAACGACATCGCCATGCAGACTCTGGCCTCCCAGGGGGACCTGGCCCGGGTGGCCCGGGGCTACCGGGACGACGTGGACGTGCTGCGCGGGTGGCGCCGAGCCATCGTGGGGGAGGAGCTGCTGGATCTGCTCGCCGGCCGCATCGCGCTGTCCCTCGGCCCCGACGGCCTGGTGGTTACGAAGGTTTCACACATTTCGGCCTGAGGCGCCGCCGTTCGGCCCCCGTTCCCTATAATAGCGTCCAAATATTTTCGGAAGCGTTTTTCGAGGAGTGAGAGTCTATGCCCGTTATGATGCCCATGAACAACAGTTACCTCATGCTGGTGGTGGTCACCCTCATCATCGGCATGGGCGCCCAGTGGTACGTGAACCACAAGCTGAAAGTGTACAACCACGTGGCGAATTCCTCGGGGCTCACCGGCTCCGAGGCCGCCCGGGCGATGCTGGCCTACTACGGCATCACCAATGTGCAGGTGTTCCGCGGCGGCCCGGGCCAGGACTACTTCGACCCGCGCAGCAACTCGGTCACCCTGTCGCCGGAGGCCTACGACGGCCGCACCATCACGGCCACGGCCACGGCGTGCCACGAGGTGGGCCATGCCTGCCAGTACGCCCAGGACTACGCCCCCATGAAGATCCGCGGCGCCATCGTGCCGGCGGTGAACCTGGCCTCCAACGCCTGGATCTTCCTGCTCATGGCCGGCATCTTCCTGCACATCTCGGGGCTCACCACGGCCGCCATCATCATGTACGCCGTGGTGGTGCTCTTCCAGCTGGTCACCTTGCCGGTGGAGTTCAACGCCTCCCAGCGGGCCATGGTGTACATGGGCCAGATCGGCCTGCCCGCCGACGAGCGCAAGGGCGCCTTCGATGTGCTGCGCGCCTGCGCCTTCACCTACCTGGCCGCGGCGCTGACCTCCATCCTGCAGCTGCTGTGGCTGCTGAACCAGCGCGAAGACTAGCCGGCCGGGAGCCTCGATGGTGAGCGAGCGCGGCGCCGACGGGGCGCTGGAAGGGGACGAGGCCGCGGCCCTGTCGGTGTCGGCGGCCATGGGGCTTGCCAAGGGCGCCCTGGAGGCGGTCACCGTGCGCCTGGTGGGCGAGGTGTCCGAGGTGAACGACAAGCCGGGCTATAAGGCCGTGTATTTCACCGTGAAGGACGAGAAGGCGTCGCTGCCCTGCATGATGTGGCTGAACCGCTACCAGGCCTCCGGCGTGGCCCTGACCCAGGGGGTCCTCGTGGAACTGACCGGGCGCTTCTCCCTGTACGCCGCCAAGGGCCGCATGAACTTCGACGTGTTCACGGTGACGCTGGCCGGCGAGGGGCAGCTGCGGCTCCAGGTGGCGAACTTGGCCCGGGAGCTGGAGGCCATGGGCCTCATGGCCGACGAGCGCAAGCGGCCCCTGCCGGAATACCCCCGCTACGTGGGCATCGTCACCTCTCCGCGGGGCTCGGTCATCCACGACATGCTGCGCACCCTGCGCCGCCGCTACCCCTTGGCGAAGGTGCTCTTCGCCGGCGTGCCCGTGGAGGGCCCGGGCGCCGCCGACGCCATGGTGGACGGCCTGGCGAAGGTGGTGTTCGCCGGGGCCGAGGTGGTGCTTTTGGGCCGCGGCGGCGGTTCCTTCGAGGACCTGATGCCCTTCAACGACCGGCGGCTCGCCCGCACCATCGCCGCCTGCCCCGTGCCCGTGGTGACCGGCATCGGCCACGAGCCGGACAACACCATCGCCGACATGGTCGCCGACGTGCGGGCGAGCACCCCCACGGCCGCCGCCGAGGCCGTGGCGCCCCCGGCCGAGCAGACCCGCGCCCGGCTGGACGCCCTGGCCCGCGATTTGCACGGGGCCGAGCAGCGGCGCCTGGAGGGAGCCGCCCGCTCCCTGGAGCGCATCGCGGCCCTGCCGCCGTTCCGCGAGCCGGAGCGCCTCTTCGACGCCGAGGCCCTGGCCCTGGACGACCTGTCCGGCCGCCTCTCCCGGGCCCTGCCCGCCATGGTGCGGGAGCGGCGCCACCGGGTGGGGCTTCTGGCCGAGGGGCTCGGGCGCATGCTGCCGGCGGCCCTGGCCGCCCCCCGCGCCTCGGTGGCGGCGGCCCGAGGGCGGCTCGCGGTGCGCGGCGCCACCTTGACCGACCGCTGGGAGGCGGCCCTCGACGCCGACCGGGACCGCCTGCGGGGCGCCGGCGAGCGCCTCCCCGAGCGCTTCTGCGCCGCCGTCGCCGTGAACGCGGCCCGGCTGCACGACCTCTCGCCCCTTGCGGTGCTGGCCCGCGGCTACGCCATCGCGCGGACCGGGGAGGGGGCGGTGGTGCGCTCGGCGGCGGCAGTGGCCCCCGGCGACGGACTCGCCGTCACCGTGGCCGACGGCGTGATCGACTGTACAGTACGCGAGGGCCGCCCGACGGCGGCCGCGACGGGAAAGGAAGACCGATGAGCGATATCGAGGAGGGCGCCCTGCGCCCGGTGGAGGACCTGACGTTCCGCGAGGCTCTAGACGAGCTGGAGTCCATCGTGGCCGTGCTGGAGAGCAACACGCTGGAGCTGGAGGAGAGCCTGACCAGCTACGGGCGCGGCGTGGCGCTTCTGGGCTCGCTGCAGAAGCGCCTGGCCGGGGCCGAGCAGCAGGTGGAGGTGCTCATGGGGGAATTGGCCGCCGCCCCCGAGGACGCCGAGCGCGACACCACCCTGTCCTAGGGGCCGTGCCCGCGGCTGGGACGTAGGCCCCCGCCGGCGAGAACCCCTCGGTGGCGCACTTGGCAGCGGCAACCCCTGCCCCGCGTCTCGGTTTCGCAGCCCAATCGGTAAGCGGCGGCCCGCTCGCCGATGAGGGCCCCCCTCAGGAATGGCCCCCGCGCCCCCACTCCTACAATAGGGAGATACCCATTGATTAGGAGGTAAGTCTTGAACGTCCTCGTTATCAACGCTGGTTCCTCGTCTTTGAAGTACCAGCTCGTCAACGTCGAGACCCAGGATGTGCTCGCCAAGGGCATCTGCGAGCGCGTCGGCTCCGCCGAGGCCTTCCACAAGCACGGCATCGACGAGAACGAACTGGTCATTGACGAGCCCATGGAGGACCACAACGCCGCCATGGCCGTGGTGCTTCAGGCCCTCACCTCCGGCCCGAATAAAGCCATCGACTCGCTGGACGACATCGACGCCATCGGCCACCGCGTGGTCCAGGGCGGCAAGTACTTCGACAAGTCCGTTGTCATCGATGACGACGTCATCGCGAAGATCGACGAGCTGGCCGAGCTCGCCCCCCTGCACAACAAGGCTGCCCTCATGGGCATCGAGGCCTGCCGCACCCAGATGCCGGGCAAGCCCATGGTAGCCGTCTTCGACACCTCGTTCTTCCAGTCCATCCCGCCGAAGGCCTACATGTACCCCTTGCCCTACGAGCTGTACGAAAAGTACGCCATCCGCAAGTACGGGGCCCATGGCACCTCCCACCGCTACATCTCCGAGCGGGCCGCCGCCTTCATGGACGAGCCCATCGAGGACTTGAAGCTCATCACCTGCCACCTCGGCAACGGCTGCTCCATCTCCGCCATCGACCACGGCGTCGCCGTGGACACCTCCATGGGCCTCACGCCGCTGGACGGCCTCATGATGGGCACCCGCTGCGGCGCCATCGACCCGGCCATCGTGCCCTTCCTCATGGAGAAGGAGGGCATGACCACTCAAGAGGTGAACGACCTCATGAACAAGAAGAGCGGGCTGCTGGGCATCTCCGGCATCTCCAACGACCTGCGCAGCGTGAAGGAGGCCTCCGAGGCCGGCGACGAGCGCGCCCAGTTGGCCTACGAGATGTACTCGAACTCCGCGAAGAAGTACATCGGCCAGTACATCGCCGTCATGGGCGGCGTGGACGCCATCGTGCTCACGGCCGGCGTAGGGGAGAACTGCGAGAAGATGCGCCGCATGATCTTCGCGGGCCTGCAGCCCCTGGGCATAAAGATCGACCCGGAGAAGAACAAACGACGCGGTGCCGAGCGCGAGATCTCCACCGACGACTCCGCCGTGCGCATCGTGGTCATCCCCACCAACGAGGAGTACATGATCGCCCGCGACACCTACCAGCTGGTGAAGGAGGGCACCCTGGAAATCGAGGACGTGCTGGAGGCCTAAGGCCCTAGAAGACGTACGGTCTCAGCAACGAGAAGGGCCCCGCATGCGGGGCCCTTCTTCGTGGGGAGGGATGCGAAACGCCGGGGCGCTTCTGTCAGATTGCGGGCGCTTAGGCCTGGGCAATGGCGTTGGCCACGGCCTCCTTGATGGCGTTGGAGGTGCAGGTGGCGCCGGCCACGGCGTCCACCTCGGTGGACTGGGCCTCGATGATCTGGGCGGGCAGGGCGTCGATGGCCTTGCTGCCGATGCCGCCGGTCTCCTGCTGGGCCACGATGTCGATGGCGCCGATCTTGCCGCCGTCCATCTTCACCTTCACGACCAGCTCGTTGCCCATGCAGAGCTTCGAGGAGCCCAGGTACTCGCCCTCGCCGAGCTCGACGCCCTGGGTGTAGTCGATGTCGGCCATGCCGCTGCCGGAGGTGTAGACGATGTTGGACTCCACGCCCATGGTCAGCGCGGGCAGCGGATCCTTCTCAGCCGCGGCGTTCACGCCGGCCAACGAGCCGAAGATCAGGCACTCGGCCATGTTGCCGCCGCCGTTGTACTGGTAGGGGGTCATGCCGCCGAACTCGCCGGCGGAGTACAGGTGCGGGATGGGCTCGCCGTTCACACCGATGACCTCGGCGCGGGCATTGCGACGGGCGCCACCCTGGGTGTTCAGGAACGCCTGCTTCATCTCAATGGCGTAGAAGGGACCGTCGCCAAAGGCGCGCATGGTCTCGGCCGCGCGATGGAAGGCCGGATCGTAGCCGTCCTTGGCCATCTTGTTGAAGTCGGTCACGGTCTGCTCGAGCCCCTCGACGGAGATGTTCAGGGCCCGGGCCAGCTCCTTCAGCGACTTGGCGGAAACCACCTGGTCGGCGAATTCCTCGGGAATGCCGTGGTACTCCTCGGTGATGACCTTGTTCTGGGCGGCATCCCACACCATGTAGGTGTTGCGGGGGCGCTTCGGGCTGATCCAGTCGCCGTTGCTCGGCACATGGCCGTGGCGGTTGTACACGTCCTCGCGCAGGTAGCGCTCGCCGCCGTTGCCCACCACGACGATGCTGCCGGAAAGGTTGCGCAGGTCGTTGAAGGTCTTGGCGTGCTGATCCTCGGCCACGTCGAAGGAGATGCCGCCCAAGGCGAAGCAGTTGCCCTCGTAGGCCTCCATGTGCCACAGATCGGCGCCCACGCTCATGGCCATCTTGATGCCGTCGCCGGTGTTGAACAGGGTGCCGGCCGGGGTGGACTTGGTCAGCCCCAGGAAGTCCTCCACCATCTGCGGGTTGTTCTCGAAGCCGCCCATGGTCATGACGACGCCGTTCTTGGCACGCACGTTCACGGTCTCCCCGTCGCGGTCCACCACGACGCCGATGACGGCCTTGCTCACCGGATCCTGGTGCAGGCTCTCGGCGGGGGAGTTGTACCACACGTCGATGTTCTCGGCCATGGAGACGACCTTGTTGCGGTAGGTCTTCCACAGGGCGGAGTTGCACACGTTGTCGCTCACGGTCAGCACGTGCAGGTCCTCGCCGCCCTCCAGCTCGGGGTACTCGGGGGCGAACATACCGATGAGGGGCTGGGCGGAGGAGTCGTACTTCCAGTCGAGGAAGTTCTCCTCGGGCACGCCGAAGAAGTCGCGCAGCATGGTGCGGGTCTGGGTCAGGCCCTCGGCGTAGACGTCGATGAGCTCCTCGTCGACGGAGAAGTCGCCGGCCATGGCCTTGTTGTAGGCCACCATGGCCTCTTTGTTATCG
>CANPHS010000098.1 GCA_947573925.1 uncultured Enterorhabdus sp.
CCGAAGTGTCGACTCCAGTCAGGCCAAAGTGTCGATATTTCTATTGCCAAACACATTCCCCACGCCGCCCTCCACGCTCGCCTTCTGCTTGGGCTTCGCCACGCCGGTCGGCATGATGGCGCACACGTAGTGGCGCCCCAGCGCCTCGTAGGCCTCGTTGAGCACGACCTCGCCCTCCTTGGGATGCTTGGTCACGCCCGTCTTGAGATTGTCGCAGATCAGGCGCACGGCGACCCCTCCGAAGAACTCGTAGGCCCTGACATGGCAGAGCAGCCATGTGTTCTGCCTCATGTCCAGGGTTGCCTCGACGTATGTATACTGCGAGTACGGGAGAACCGCGACGAACAGGCGCACCTTCGAGACCTCTCCCGTGACGGGGTCGACCAGCCGCATGGTCGACCCCGACCAGTCCACCTCCATGGCCTGTCCGGGCTTGTGGTTGAGGTGGTTCGTGACGTTCTTGGAGACGGCGTAGTCGGCGTATCCCCTCGTGAAGGTGACGTAGCTCACCGATGCCTTGCCGCTCTCGGCGCATTCGTCGCGGTACTCCTCCCACAGGAGCTTCAAGTTGACGCCGACTTTGCGCAGCTCGCTGTGGACGTATCCGTAGTCCGGCCTCGCCACGGCCTCCTCCGCCTCCCTTTCCTCGGGGAACAGCATCGCCGCGATCTCGTCGTCGCCCAGCAGGGAGACGTCCCCCCACCCGACGCCCTTCTCGGACGCCCTGTCCAGCACCTCCTTTATCGTATGCGTCGAGATGTGCCGCGTGCGTGCGATCTCCCTTCTGGACATGTTCTTCGCGCTCAGCTCGATGATGAGCTTCGCATTGCGGTGCTTTGCCATGGTGAACCTTCCTTTCTCGATCTGGTTGGCAATGCCAGTCGAGTATAAGAAGCGTGGCTCAGCTTGAAATCGTGGGATCGGAGGCTATGCGGCCCGTGTTGAAATCACGTGTCGCTCGATATGAAATCGGTGCAGCTGAAAAACGGAAATAATCAACTAAAAAGCTAATTTCCTAAAATCGGACTATTGCGACTATTGTTTTGGGTTGTAATACACGGTAACCTCGGAAGCACGTTTTGCGCGAAACATCAAAAGGACAACTGCATATGAAGGAGAGAAGGCATGGCTGGAAGAAAACTGGCTTCGGTTCAATCTGTCCACGATGTCGCGCCGATTGAGAAGCCGGGCGCATGCAAAACGTTGGTGGTAGGTGATCTGCATTGCAAGATGTCGTTGGTGTTGCCGCGGGTGACGGATACGGCGCTGAGTCATTGCTGCGATTCCGTCGTGCTGCTGGGCGATCTGTGCGATGACTGGGGCGTGGATGGTCGAGCCATGGTTCGGCAGCTGGAATACGCGGTGGAATGGAAGGCGAAGGCGGAAGCGTTGAAGCTGCAGGTGACTGTGCTTATGGGGAACCACGACGCAGCCTATCTGGGGCTTGCGAGCTATGGTTTCACCAACGAAGATGTGCGCGACGAGGTTGCGGCGCTGCTTTCTGATGGGCTGGGCGTAAGGCTGGCCGCGGTTGTGGATGGCCGTTTGGCAACCCATGCGGGTCTTACGGGTGCGTGGGCGCATAATGTCGGCATTGAGGAAGACACGACGGTCGAGGACGTTGCCGCGCAATTGAACGATAGGTACGCCGATCGGGCGCAGTGGCGGTCGCTTATTTCTTGCGGCCCGGCGCGTCATGGCTGGGGTTTGCCAGGGTCGTTGTGGGCTGACCGGCGCGAGTTGCTGTGCGATCCATTTCCCGGTCTATCGCAGATTGTCGGGCACACGCCAATCGAGGCGGCGCAGAGCTATGAGGCTGAATCCGGTGGGAATTTCTGGTTTCTCGACACCATGAGTCTGTATCGCAGCGGTCAGCCGCTTGGCGATGCGTCGGCGTTGGTGGTGGGGTCTGGCGTGACTGAGGTCGTGCCGTTGTTTGAGGATTGGGGAAGTGCGGTGATGGATTTCTGCGAAAGGTGATGGGGCGTTCGACTACTGTCTCTCAAAGTAGGCGCGATCGGTGATAAAGTAGGTTCGGATGTAGCCTTCGGGGGATACGACGACGAATTCGCCGGTGGGGTCGAGGTAGTAGAGATCGTCGCCGTCTTCGGCTTGCAGTTTATGCTCGGCGTCGGGGTTGGCGATGACGGCGTTGGCGGCGGCCAGGTATTCGTCGGGGTTGGCGGTGCCGGTTTCCCAGCCGTGCTTGTCGAAGTGCTGCTGGAGTTTTTCCTCGGTGCGAAAGGCGAGGTGGGAGGCCGTTGCGCTGTCCTCGTCGGCGCGGTCGGCGGGGCTGGCGCAGCCGGGCAGGCACAGGGCGAACGAAAGGAACGCGGCGAGGAGGAACGCCGCAAGCCTGCGGAAGTTCGCGGGGAACGGACGGGACGAAGCGGGCGATCGCATGGGAGGCTCCTGAGTTCGAAGACGGGGCGGGAGGGGGTGGCGCGTCTGCGACCTACTGTACCAGACTGCCGTTGCTTTACAATGGTGGGAAACATCGCCGGCATCGCACTTGCTGGCTTACCCGAAAGGCTCTCCATGACTGACATCCAAGGCATCCTGTTCGACGAGGACGGCACGCTCATCGATACCTACGACATCATTCTCGCTTCCATGCGCTACACCATCAACGATGATCTGGGCCGCTCTCTGCCCGACGACGTGCTCATGGCCGGCGTCGGCACGCCCTTGGCTGACCAGATGCTTCACTTTGCGGAAGGCGACGAGGCCCTGGCCGACCAGCTGCTGCGCACCTACCGCGAGCACAACGTGGCCGTCCACGATGCCAACGTCCGGGCCTTCCCCGGCACCCGCGAGGCGCTCGAACGGCTGCGGGCCGCAGGCATCCCGATGGGCGTCGTCACTTCCAAGCGCCACGCCCTGGCCCAGCGCGGCCTCGACATGAGCGGCATCGCCGCGTTCTTCGACCTGCTCATCGCCCCCGACGACTGGCCCGAGCACAAGCCGGCCCCCGGCCCCATCCTGCGGGCCTGCGAGCTCATGGGCCTCGACCCGGCCCGCTGCCTCTACGTGGGCGACAGCCCCTTCGACATCCAGGCCGGCAACGCCGCCGGTTGTCCTACAGTGGCGGCGCTCTGGGGCATGTTCCCGTCCGAGGCCCTCGCGGCAGAACGCCCGGCCATGGCCTGCCCGTCGCTCACGGAACTCGTCGACCACCTCGGCCTGTAATGGCAAGGACCCCATCGACCACCTCGGCCTATAGGGGCAAAGTCCCCATCCGCCACCTCAGCCTGCAAGCGCATCCCTCGGAGAGTCGCCAACGCCTCCACATTCCGCAGCAAAAAACTTCTTGACAGATATAACCGGTACCTGTTAAAGTAGCAAACGTAAAAGAACAGGTACCGGTAGAAAAATCCTCTGCCGGGAAACCAAGGCACTATACGCCCGTATAGAAATAAGTCCTATGCAGTCAGCTGCATGGGACTTTTTTGTTGGACGGACAACAGGAAGGCGGCCCTATGAGTGACATCATCGAGGTAGAGCACTTCTCCAAGCGCTACGGCGACTTCATCGCCGTGGACGACATCTCGTTCACCGTGGAGGAGGGCAGCATCTTCGCGTTCCTCGGTCCCAACGGCGCGGGGAAGAGCACGACCATCAACACGCTGTGCACCATTCTCGACAAGAGCGAGGGGAACATCTACGTGGCGGGCCACGACGTCTCGAAGGAGAAGTCGCTCGTCCGGCGCGACATCGGCATCGTGTTCCAGACGAGCATCAACAACTCCTCGGACATCTTGACCGACATCTCGAGCGGCTACATGAAGGAGGTCATGGTCGCGCCCATCAGCCGCTCCCAGATATCCATGGGCCACATTCTCTCCGGCGCCGTCATAGCCACGCTACAGGGCATCCTCACCCTGGTCGTGGGCATAGCGCTCGGGCTGCATATGAACCTGCTGCAGCTTCTCCTGTCCATCGTGGTCATGTTCGCCGCCGCCGTCACGTTCAGCGCCCTGGGATTGTTCCTGGCCACCGTGTCGCGCAAGTCCCCGGCCTTCCAAACCATGAGCTTCATGGTCACGATGCCGCTGGTCTTCGTTTCGGGCGCGTTCATTCCCACCACGGTCATGCCCGGCTTTCTGCTGCCCATCGTGTACCTGAACCCGCTGACCTACACGACGTCCATCTTCCGCTACATCGCGCTCGACGCCTTCGGCATGAGCCAGGCGGAGCTGGTGCAGCAGGGCATGGCGTTCAACATCGCGGGGTTCGTCATCACTCCGTGGATGGGGCTCGTCATCACCTTGCTCATCGGGGCGGTGTTCTTCGCCCTCTGCGTGGTGAAATTCAACAAGGCTGACTTCTCCACCATCAAGCTGGCGAGGGTCGGCCGCGGCGGCGGACCGCGCTAGGGAATGGGGCCGCATGGTCGCGTAGGCTCCGCCCTCCCCACGGGCCGGCTCCCCATGGGAGGGTCGGAGCCGGCCCCTGGGGAGGGTCGGAGCCGGCCTCTGGGGGCCTTCATCCAGCAGCTGAAACGCGGTCCGCCCTACATCGGCTTCAAATTGCGGTCGAGGCGGTCGATCATCCAGGCGAAGCACAGCGCCTCCTCCAGCGCCTCGGCGGCCGTGAGCGTTGCAGGCCCTCCGGCCTTCCCGAACCGCAGCCAAACCCCTTCGCTCGTCGGCCCGTTCTCCCCGAGCCACGCCCGGAATTCCTCCCGCGTCGCAAATGTGAGGGGCTCTTTATCGTGCATGATACGCCTCCTTTTGATGGCAGACTGTGCGCAAGAGCGCTCTTCGCTCTAGCGTTCTTTCCAGCATCTATCGCACAAGGATTGGAGTGATTCGACAGCGTCAATCCAGTTTATGGAAGAGGCGTATTCATTGGAAAGGCCATAGGCCGACCAGCGTTCACTCATAATGCCATCTTTTTCGATGCTGGATAGAATGTCGTGGTAATTCGCAGGGCCGACTTCGCTGTTGCGCTTCTCAATCGTGGCCTCAAGTGCCGCTCTCATGTCGGCTGCATTCAAGTCTGCCCCCAACTCGGAAAGCATGAAAATGTCGTAGAAGTCTCTCATTCTTGTGTTGGCAATTCCTCGCGTTAAGGCCGTCTCGATCTTTTCTGCGAGCACGGTTTCGATGGGATAGGCCCAGATGTTAATGGCGCGGTCTTCAAACATGAGAGGATAGTGGTACATCGTTTCTGCCGGGGTGATGGCATCTCCCGTGGAAACGTCGATTTTCATAGGAATGCGAGCCTTCTCCATCTGAGCCATCAGGGATACTCTGACGCCGCCGTATTCGGAATCCTCCATTATTTCCCTCGTGCTCTGTATCGAAAACAGCATGTCGTCGTCGAGCGGAATGGCAGCTATTTCATTCATAATTTCGAGAATGCTGTCGGTGTTGAGAGGAATGCCTTTGACGGTTGTGTCAATATCCATCGTGCTTCTGTGATCGAGGCCCACGAGTGAGGACATGAGCATTCCGCCTTTAAGCACGAAGTTATTTCGGTAGGGAGAATTCGAGAGCCTTTCCAGGAACCGTTCCATAGCGTAGTGACGTAGCAGTGCTTGGGATTTGCCGCTATCGCCTTTTGTCTTATTTCGGATGAGATCCTTTACTCTGCGAGCTCCCTTAATCATAGGAGAACCTCCATCGCTTGCTGTACGTGCCGTTCGATTCCCAGCTCCGTGGCATATTGTCCGAGTCTGACAAGGTTTTTCTCGCCGGACCTCGCATAGCTTCTCAGTGCGTAGCCGTAAGCGGCGGGATCCATGGCCGGCCGCCTGCGCACAATGTCGCAAATCGTGCGCTCCCTATCGTAGGCTCTGACAATGTGACCTCCCATGGACTCCACCTCGCAGATTCCGAGACCATGCCACTCAGGCTTCACGTAGAGGATGCGCGCCCCTTGCTTCTTGAGGGAGTCCGCATGATAGCCTGACTCTACGGTGAGCACAATGGGGATGGGCTCGCGTTCTGCCATGTCGTGAAGGTACAGGGCGGTTTCGTGCGAGAACACAATCTTGGGGTAGCGAGTTTGCAGCAGATAAAGCTCGTCGGGAAATGTATCGGTGTCTAGGAAAATGCCAGGGGATACTTTTTCGAGTCCGCATTTGCTCGCAAAATTATAGACGGCATTTCTTGGGATGCCTGCATGGATGGCTTCAGATGCAACGAGAACCCCGTTGTTTTCATCAAGCATCTGCTTAAGTCTTTGTTTGCTTTCACCATTCATAAACATTCACACTGATATAGTAGCATAAAGTCAGTGCAAATGTTTATTCGCAGCCAGGAAACTTCGATTTGGCTTTTGATCCGGTTGGTTGCGTCGGTTTCGTCTCTGAATGCGCTCGCTCAAGTTATACTTGAAAGTATTATACTTTGAAGTATAATATTGTGAAAATCGCCTATGAAGAGGAGCGGTTCAATGCGGGCATTTGTCGATCGCGTATCGGAACTTGCAACCTTAGAGGAGCAATTCTCGGAACCGGAAGCTTCCTTCGTGGTTATCTACGGCCGCCGCCGTGTGGGGAAGACGGCGCTCATAACCGAATTTCTCCGAGACAAGCGGGGGCTCTACTTTTTGGCAACCGAGGAATCCGAAGAGCAGAATCGCGCTGCCTTCCAAAAGCAGGTGGCCTCTTTCACGGGAGATGCGCTGCTGGCCCAAGCTTCCGTCGACAACTGGGACATCCTGTTCGATCGCTTGACCCAAGACGGTGAGCGCCTGGTGATCGCCCTCGACGAGTTCCAGTACCTGGGAAAGGCCAACCCCGCCTTCCCATCGATCTTTCAGCGTATATGGGATATCGTGCTGTCGAGGCGCAACGTGATGGTCATACTGTGCGGCTCGCTCGTGTCGCTCATGGAGAGCCAGGTGCTTTCGTATCAAAGCCCGCTGTACGGTCGCCGCACCGCCCAGATACGCCTGAAACAGGTGCCGTTCCGCTTCTACCGCGAATTTTTTCCCGACAAGCTGAGCTATCGTGCGCTCATTGAGCGGTACAGCGTGACCGGCGGTGTTCCCAAGTACATCGAGAGCTTCAAGGGATCGCTGGGAATCTACCGTGCCATCGCGAAAAACGTTCTGAATTCGAGCAGCTACCTGTACGACGAGCCGAACTTCCTGCTTTCCAAAGAGGTGGTGGAAGTGGGAACGTATTTCTCCATCATGAAGGCGGTTGCGGCGGGGAATCGCAAGGTCGGCGATATCGCGGCGGCGCTCAACGTGAAGCAAACGGGCTTGTCGCGGTATCTCAAAACGCTCGAGCAGCTCGACGTGCTTGAGCGCGTGGTGCCCGTGACCGAGCTCAATCCCAAGAAGAGCAAGAGGGGACTGTACCGCATAAAGGACAACTACCTGCGGTTTTGGTTCCGCTTCGTGTTTCCGCAGAAGGGGCTGCTCGAGACCGATCGCGTCGACGAGGCGCTGAAGGTTATCGAGCGCAACTTCATCGACGGTCAGGCCGCCTACGTCTATGAGGATGTGTGCCGCGACCGGCTGTGGGACTTGGGCGCAGAAGGCACGCTGCCCCTCATGCCCCAGCGCGTGGGGGCCTGGTGGGGCGCTCGCGATGTGGAGCTGGACGTGGTGGGCCTGAACTTGGACGAGGGTCGCGCCGTTTTCGGGGAGTGCAAGTTCTGGATGAAGCCCGTGGGGGCGAACGTGCTCGGCCATTTGGAAGAACAGGCGGCAAAAGCGTTGCGAGACGCCTCGTTCGGCCCCTACCGGAACGCCCCAGTGTTCGCTGTGTTCAGCGTTTCCGGCTTCACCGATGAATTGCAGTCAATCGCCGCCGAGCGAAGCGACGTCCTGCTGATCGGCGGCGAATAGCGCACGCTGCGCCTCCGTTTGTCCTCTCCTGGGGAGTGCTCCTCGCGATTCGCCCCCTACATCGGCTTCAAATTGCGGTCAAGGCGGTCGATCATCCAGGCGAGGCGCTTCGCGCGGCCGGCGTCGGTTTTCGCGTCGAAGTAGGCCCGCGCGTAGGTCTTCCGGGCGGAAGGGGCCATGGCTTGGAAGTTGGCAGAGGCCGGCTCGTGGCCCTCGAGCGCCGACGCCAGCTGTGCGAGGTGCTCGTCGGTGATCGCCGGCGCCTTCGGGGCATTCCACTGGCCGTTGGCCTTGGCCTCCTCGACTTTCGCGCGGCCGGCGTCGGTCATAAGGCCGCGTTCTTCCAGATCTCGCACGAGCGCCTTGTTCTTCTCGGACCACCGGCTGCGCGGTCGGCGCTGGGCGAAGTACTTCCGGTAGGACACGTCGTCGATCTTGCGCATCTGCCCGTCGATCCAGCCGAAGCAGAGCGCCTCCTCCAGCGCCTCGGCGGCCGTGAGCGTTGCAGGCCCTCCGGCCTTCCCGAACCGCAGCCAAACCCCTTCGCTCGTCGGCCCGTTCTCCCCGAGCCAGGCCCGAAATTCCTCCCGCGTCGCAAATGTGGGCATTTCCTTGTCGTGCATGGCTCCTCCTAACCCACGTTTCGGCAGCGGCCTTCTAATGGAAACAGGAGCTCTCGCGCATGGCGAACGAGCTCCCGTTTAAAGTAACTTTATGCCTTTCTGTCAGGCAAAATATAGGAGACTCTTCTACTCCCACTCGACCGTTCCCACGGGTTTGGGGGTGAGGTCGTAGCAGACGCGGCAGATGCCGGGGACTTCGTGGGTGATGCGGTCGGTGATGCGGCGCAGCAGGGCCCAGTCCAGCTCGGGCACCTCGGCGGTCATGACGTCCACGGTGTTGATGGCGCGGATGATGGCCGGCCACTCGTAGGCGCGCTGCCCGTCGCGCACGCCGGTGGCACGCATATCGGGCACCACGGCGAAGTACTGCCAGGCGCCCACGTTCGCCGCCTCCATTTCTTCGCGCACGATGGCGTCGGCTTCGCGCAGGGCCTCCAGGCGGTCGCGGGTGATGGCGCCGAGGCAGCGCACGCCCA
>CANPHS010000099.1 GCA_947573925.1 uncultured Enterorhabdus sp.
AGGCCGGCGACAACATCGGCTGCCTGCTCCGCGGCATCAAGCGCGAGGAGATCGTGCGCGGCCAGGTTCTCTGCAAGCCCGGTAGCGTGACCCCGCACACCGAGTTCGAGGGCCAGGTCTACATCCTGACCAAGGACGAGGGCGGCCGTCACACCCCGTTCTTCGACGGCTATCGTCCGCAGTTCTACTTCCGCACCACCGACGTGACCGGCGTGGCGCACCTCCCCGAGGGCACCGAGATGGTCATGCCCGGCGACAACGTGACGATCAAGGGCGAGCTCATTCACCCGATCGCCATGGAGGACGGCCTCAAGTTCGCTATCCGCGAGGGTGGCCGCACCGTCGGCTCTGGCCGCGTCACCAAGATCATCAAGTAACTTCGCTTGCATGATTGAGGGGGAGCCCGTCTTCGGGCGGGCTCCCTTCCCACAGGTTCATGTGTATGTTGAAAAGCCTGCTCGAGAATAACGGTAAAAGGAGAATTCATGCGTACTCTGGTCACCCTGGCGTGCACTGACTGCAAGCGCCGCAACTACACGACCAAGAAGAACAAGCAGAACAATCCTGACCGCATCGAGTTCAAGAAGTACTGCAAGTGGTGTGGCCATCACACCCTGCACCGTGAGACTCGATAGAGGTTCAGGCGAAGAAACAGGCATAGGCCAGTAGCTCCAATTGGTAGAGCGGCGGTCTCCAAAACCGCATGTTGGGGGTTCGAGTCCCTCCTGGCCTGCCAGCTTGTTTATGTGAGCAGCCTAGAGGCTGCTTTTTTGGCGATTAGAGATAAGATTAGTTCCGTAAGGAATCCCATGGCTAAGAAATCAAAGACACAGAAGGCAAAGGCTTCCGCTGCCCGCCAGCAGCGCAAGGCCGAGCGCGAAATCGAGGCGACGAACCCGCAGCCGGCCAAGGCTGAGGAGGCGGCCCCCGAGAAGAAGGGTCTCTTCAAGAAGAGCGCCGACAATGCCTCTGCGTCCTCCGATAGCGGCAAGCCCGCAAAGAAGGCCGAGGAGAAGCCGAAGAAGAAGCGCTTCCAGTTCCTTCGCGATGTGAAGGCTGAAATGAAGCGCGTCACTTGGCCCACGCGCACCGACGTGCTCCGCTGGAGCGGCGTGGTTGTGGTGGCTCTGCTGTTCTTCGGCGTTTTCGTGGCGGTTCTCGACAATGCGATCATCACGCCCCTGCTCGTGCTGATCTCTGGGATTGGGGCGTAAACGATGGCAAAGAAGTGGTACGTGCTGCACACCTACTCGGGCTACGAGAACAAGGTGAAGAGCAATCTGGAGCAGCGCATCGAGGCCATGGGCCTCGAGAACAACGTCTTCGGTATCGAGATTCCCACCGAGATGGTCACCGAGATCAAAGAGGGCGGCCGTCGCATCGAGAGCGAGAAGAAGGTGTTCCCGGGTTACGTGCTCGTGCGTATGGAGCTGGACGACCGCAGTTGGGCCGCCGTGCGCAACACCCCCGGCGTCACCGGCTTCGTGGGCAGCCAGGGCAACCCCCAGGCGCTCACCCGCGACGAGTACAACAAGATCATGAAGCGCACCAGCCGCGAGGCACCCAAGAAGACGTCGACCAGCCTCGAGGTGGGCCAGTCCGTCAAGGTGGTCTCCGGCCCGCTGGCCGAGTTCGACGGCATCGTCTCCGAGGTGTCGCCCGAGGCCGGCAAGGTCAAGGTCATGGTCTCCATCTTCGGCCGCGAGACCCCCGTCGAGCTCTCGTTCGACCAGGTGGCCAAGATCTAACGTTGAACACATTAAGCGCGATGGGCGCCCGCGTGGACCGGGGCTTCTCGCCGATCGGGCTTTTGTGATAGAGAGAGTATCCGCTTACATCTGAAAGGTAGTCACAGATGGCTGAAAAGAAAGTCACCGGCTTCATCAAGCTGCAGATCCCTGCCGGCGCGGCCAACCCGGCGCCTCCCGTCGGCCCGGCCCTGGGCGCCCAGGGCGTCAACATCATGCAGTTCTGCCAGGCGTTCAACGCCCAGACGCAGGATCAGTCCGGCACCATCATCCCCGTCGAGATCACCGTCTACGAGGACAAGTCCTTCACCTTCGTGTGCAAGACCCCTCCGGCGGCCGTGCTCATCAAGGAGAAGCTGGGCATCCAGTCCGGCGCCGGCATCCCGCAGCTCCAGACCGTGGGCACCCTCACCGTCGACCAGCTGCGCGAGATCGCCGAGATCAAGATGCCCGACCTCAACGCCAACGACATCGACGCCGCCATGGAGATCGTGGCCGGCACCGCCCGCTCCATGGGCGTGCGCATCGAGGGCCGCGAGATGAAGAAGAAGTACGTGCCGTCCCGCAAGGTCGCGGCCATGCTTCAGGGCAAGTCGATCGACGAGTAGCCTCGCCGTCGACGTAGCTAGTCAGTGGAAGGGCTGGAAGCGCCCGCCATCACCACGAAAGGAACCGCAATGACCAAGAAGTCCAAGAAGTACCTCGCCGCCGAGGCGCAGATCCCCGAGGCGCCCGTCGCGCCGCTCGAGGCCATGAAGCTCCTGAAGGAGATCTCCACGGCCAACTTCGACGAGACCGTGACCGGCGACTTCCGCCTGGGTATCGACACCCGCCAGGCCGACCAGCAGCTGCGCGGCACCGTGAGCCTGCCCAACGGCTCCGGCAAGACCGTCCGCGTGGCCGTTTTCGCCGAGGGTGAGGCCGCCCGCGCCGCCGAGGAGGCCGGTGCCGACATCGTGGGCACCGACGAGCTCATGGCCCAGATCCAGGCCGGCGAGTTCAACTTCGACGCCGCCGTGGCCACCCCCGACCAGATGGGCAAGGTCGGCCGCCTGGGCAAGATCCTCGGCCCCCGTGGCCTCATGCCGAACCCCAAGCTCGGCACCGTGACCAACGACGTGGTCAAGGCCATCAACGAGCTGAAGGGCGGCCGCGTGGAGTACCGCGCCGACCGTTACGGCATCGCCCACGTCATCCTCGGCAAGGTGTCCTTCACCCCCGAGCAGCTGGCCGAGAACTACGGCGCCGTGTACGACGAGATCCTGCGCATGAAGCCGGCGGCTGCCAAGGGCAAGTACGTGAAGTCCATCACCGTGTCCGGCACCATGACCCCCGGCGTGGCCGTGGATTCCTCGGTGACCCGCGCCTACACTGAGGCCGAGTAAGCGACTCGCTTCTCTATCAGCAAGACCCCCGCAACGGTTACCGTTGCGGGGGTCTTTTGGGTTTCGGGCTCAAATTCTCAACAGGGCGCGGTTTACTCCCCGAAGAAGTCGCGGGAGATGCGCTCGTAGAAGCTGGCGCCGTCGGCCCGCAGGAGGGTGACCGGGTGGGGGGACACCGACACGTACACCTTGGCCAGGGAGCGTTCGAAGGGGACGATCTCGCCGTCGACGAACAGGGTGGCGTCGCGGTAGTCCTCGGTGTCGTCGAAGGTGACCTCGATGATGTCGCTTGTGTCGGTGACGATAGCCCGGGAGCGCAGGGTGTGAGGGGCCAGGGGCACGGCCACCATGCCGCCGAAGCGCGGCGAGATGAGGGGGCCGCCGGCCGAGAGGGCGTAGGCGGTGGAGCCGGTGGCCGTGGAAACCACGAGGCCGTCGCCGCGCATGCGGGCCACGTGGGTGCCCGAGATGTCGAGGGACAGCTCGATGATGCGGCCCAGGGCCCCGCGGGTGATGGCGATCTCGTTCAGGGCGATGAAACGGCGGATGCCGGCCATGCCGCGCAGGTTCACGCCGAACTTGTCCGGGGGCATCATGGTGCCGCCCACGAAGGCGGCGTCCGGATCGATGGTGGCGGCGTAGGCCTCCTCGGTGAGCTCTTGGAAGTCGCCCGGGGCCTGCTCGCCCTCGCCGTAGGGGTCGGCCTCGCCCTCGCAGGCCACGTCTATGGTGAGCAGGCTGCGGCGCTCGGCCACGAGCTCGCCGGCCAGGGCCTCGGCCACCAGGGGCACCAGGCCGCCGTCGTCGGCGTTGGAGAGGAAGCCCAAACGGCCGAAGTTCACGGGCAGGATGGGCACCTGGCGGTCGTTCAGGAGGTGCACGGTGTGAAGCACCGTGCCGTCGCCGCCGAGTACGATGGCCATGTCGAGGGAGGCGGGCAGCTGGGCGCGGATGGCGGCGCGGCCCTGGTCGTTGCCGAGGGAGGCCGAGTCGGCCACGAGCGGCGCGATGCCCTGCTCGGTGAGGTAGGCCGTAAGCAGCAGCGAGGCGTCCACGGCCTGGGGATTGGAATTATTGCGTACGACAAGTATGTGCATGGGGCTTCACTTTCGCATTTTTGCTATGATTGACGATTATACCCGAAGGTTTCCAAAGGCGCTTTCATGCCAGACAAGCTGCAACGTGCACGACATATCAAGCCCGCCGCGCTCGAGCGGGCGGCCGGCGATTCCGCGGCCGCCGACGGCGCGGGTCGCCACCGTGCGTCCACGGGTGCCGCGCCGGCGCCGGACCGCGACCGCCGGGCCGGGCGTGCCGCCGCCACGTCGGAAGAGCCGGCGCTGCCTGACACCCAGAACCCCCGCTGGCTGAAAGAGGCCCGCGAGCTGCCGGCCCGCGGGCGGCACCGGGGCTCCGACAAGACGCTGCTGCACCCGCCGGCCGACCCCGGCGCCACGGGGCTCATTCCCGTGGTGGGGGCCCACGCCGGCCTCGACCGCACCATTCCCGGCTACGCCATGGAGCAGGCCATCCGCCAGCAGGAAGTGCTCACGGTGGAGGAGACGGCCGCCCCGGGGGCCCTGGCCGCCGAGACCGCCGTGCCCGACGAGGCTGCCCGGGCCGAGGCCGTGGGGGCGAGCGCCGCCCTCATCTCCATCTGCGTCATCATCTCGCGCATCACCGGCTTCGCCCGCACCTGGGCCATGGCCTTCGCCCTGGGCAGCACCTTCGTGTCCAGCTCCTACCAGGTGGCCAACAACCTGCCGAACATGCTCTACGAGCTCGTGATGGGCGGCATGCTCATCACGGCGTTTCTGCCGGTGTACCTGTCGGTGAAGAAAAAGCTCGGCAACGAGCGGGGCAACGCGTACGCCTCGAACCTGCTCACCATCGTGGTGCTGCTCCTGACCGTGGTGTCGGTGCTCTGCATCGTGTTCGCCGGCCAGGTCATCTACACCCAGAGCTTCTACTCCAACCAGGACGAGATGGCGCTCGCCACGTTCTTCTTCCAGTTCTTCGCCGTGCAGGTGGTGTTCTACGGGGCCTCCTCCATCGTGTCGGGGCTCTTGAATGCGAACCGGGAGTACTTCTGGTCCTCCTTCGCGCCGGTGTTCAACAACGTCATCGTCATCGCGTCGTTCATCCTGTACGCCGTGGTGGCCGAGCGCGACCCGAACCTTGCCTACTTCGCCATCGCCATCGGCAACCCCCTCGGCGTGTTCGTGCAGATGGCCTTCCAGATTCCGGCGCTCAAAAAGGTGGGCATCCGCCTGCGGCCGCGCATCGATGTGCGCGACCCGGCCCTCGTGGACACCCTGCGCCTCGGCGCCCCGGCCATCTTCGTGACGGTGTGCTCCTTCGCCACGGTGTCGGCCCAGAACGCCGCCTCCTACGTGTTCGCCGACAACGGGCCGTCGGTCATCGCCTACGCGCGGCTGTGGTTCACGTTCCCGTACTCGTTCTTGGCGGTGCCTGTGACCACGACGCTGTTCACCGAGCTGTCGGAGATGCAGGCCGACGAGAACATCCGCGGGGTGGTGGCCGGCATCATCGACGGCACGCGGCAGATCCTGTTCCTCATGATTCCCATGGCGCTGTACCTCATGGTATTCGCCACGCCGCTCGTCACGCTGTACCATATCGGCGCGTTTACCGAGGACGCCATCGGGCAGATCGCGCGGTATTTGGCCGTCATGGCCGCAGCGCTGCCGTTCTACGGGGTGAACGCCTATCTCAACAAGATATTCAGCTCCATTCGGCGCATGGGGGTGTTCTCGGTCTTCAACTTCATCGCTGTGGCGGCCCAGGTGGCCGTCACTCTGGGGGCGGCCGCGGCCTACCAGGCCGGCTACGCCGTCATGCTGGAGGCCATTGCCGCCTCCACCATCGTGTCCTACGTGGTGGGGGACGTGGCGGCCTTCATCTACCTGCGGCGCCACTACGGGCCCATGGGGCTGGGGGCCGTGCTGAAATCCTTCGGCGTGGCGCTGGCTTTGGGCGGTGCCGGGGCCGTGGTGGGCTACATCGTGCTCGTGGGGCTGTCCCTCGGGTTCGGCCCCCTTTCCGGCAGCGTGCCCCAGGCCTTCGCCTACATTCTGGCCGGCGGGTGCGCGGCCCTGCTCGTGACCTACGGGCCGGCCGTGAAGGGCAACTGGCCCGAGGCGTCGTTCATCAGCGGCGCCGTGCGGAAAGTGGCGCGGAAGCTGTGGAGGTAGTTCCCCCGCGTCATCCTGAGCGAGGCGGGTCGAGGGAGCCGCGCCCGCGCGAACCGATCGAGAAAGTGTGAGCCTGTGGCAGTGAAGTTGAAATCCCCGGTGCAGATCGAGGCCATGAAGGAAGCGGGCCGCGTGTCGGCCCTCGCCCTGCGCCGCGTGGGCGAGGCCGTGGAGCCGGGCATCACCACGGCCGAGCTGGACCGCATCGCCGAGAAGACCATCCGCGCCGAGGGCGGCATTCCGGCGTTCAAGGGCTACGGCGGGTTCCCGGGCAGCATCTGCGCCTCGGTGAACGACCAGATCGTCCACGGCATTCCCTCGAAGAAAGTGCGCCTGCGCGAGGGCGATATCATCTCCATCGACACCGGCGCCATCGTGGACGGCTGGGTGGGGGACAACGCCTGGACCTACCCCGTGGGCGAGGTGACCCCCGAAGTGGCGCGGCTTCTGGCCGTAGGGGAGCAGTGCATGTGGGAGGGCCTGGCGGCCGCCTGCCCGAAGAAGCGCCTGGGAGACATCGGGCACGCGGTGCAGGCTTTGGCCGAGGCCGCCGGCTTCTCGGTGGTGCGCGAGTACGTGGGCCACGGCATCGGCCGCGATATGCACGAGGACCCGAACGTCCCCAACTTCGGGCGGCGCCGCACGGGGCTGAAGCTCTTGCCCGGCATGGTGCTCGCCATCGAGCCCATGGTGAACGCCGGCACCCGCAAGACGGTGCAGGGCTCCGACGGCTGGGAAGTCCGCACCCGCGACGGCAAGCCGTCGGTGCACTTCGAGAAAACGGTGGCCGTCACCGAGGACGGCCCGGTCATCCTCACCACCGAGGAAGGCCACGACCGCCCGGTGTGAGGCTAGGCTTCCTTCCCCTGCTTGGCGGCTTCCACGAAGGCGCGGAAGAGGGGGTGGGGGTTGGTGGGACGGCTCTTGAACTCGGGGTGGGCCTGGCTGGCCACGTAGAAGGGGTGGTCGGGCAGCTCCACCATTTCCACGAGGCGGTCGTCGGGGGAGAGGCCGGAGACGACCAGGCCCGCGTCCGTGAGGCGGTCGCGGTAGGCGTTGTTCACCTCGTAGCGGTGGCGGTGGCGCTCATACACGATGGGCTCGCCGTAGGCGGCTGCGGCGCGGGTGCCGGGCACCACCTTGCAGGGGTAGGCGCCCAGGCGCATGGTGCCGCCCTTGTCTTCCACGTCCTCCTGCTCGGGCATAAGGTCGATGACGAAGGGGGCACCCTCGGCGGCGTCGGCGGCGAACTCGGCGGAGGTTGCGCCTTCCAAATCGCACACAGAGCGGGCGAACTCGCAGACGGCCGCCTGCAGGCCGAGGCAAATCCCTAAGAACGGCACGTCGTGCTCGCGGGCGTAGCGGGCCGCGGCGATCTTCCCCTCGAAGGCCCGGGCGCCGAAACCGCCGGGCACGAGGATGCCGTCCATGGTCCCCAGTACGTCGGCGGCGTTCGCGTTGGTGAGCTCCTCGCCGTCGATGAGGTGCACGTTCACCGTGCGCCCCGCGGCGATGCCCGCGGCCACCAGCGCCTCGTGGATGGAGAGGTACGCGTCCGGCAGGCTCACGTACTTGCCCACCACGGCGATGTCGAGCGCGCCCTCGCAGGCGTCCTTCGCCTTCAGGAACGCCCGCCAGGGCTTCAGGTTGATCTTGCGGGGCGCCAGGCCCATCTTTGCCAGGGCCGAAATGTCGAAGCCCTGCTCGTAGAGGCTCACGGGTACCTCGTAGATGGAGGGCGCGTCGGGGCAGGCGAGCACGTCGTCGGCGTCCACGTCGCAGAACAGGGCGATCTTCTCGCGCACGCCGTCGGTGATCTCGTGATCGGACCGGCACACGATGAAGTCCGGCTGCACGCCGAGCGAGCGCAGTTCCTTCACCGAGTGCTGGGTGGGCTTCGTCTTCACCTCGTGGGCCGCCGCGATGTAGGGCACGAGCGTCACATGGACGAACAGCACGTCCCCGGCGGGCATCTCCTTCTTGAACTGGCGGGCCGCCTCGATGAAGGGCAGCCCCTCGATGTCGCCGATGGTGCCGCCGATTTCCGAGATGACGATGTCGGCGCCGGACTGCTCGGCCGCGCGGCGGATGCGCTCCTTGATGGCCTCGGTCACATGCGGGATTACCTGCACCGTGCCGCCGAGGAAGTCGCCCCGGCGCTCGCGGGCGATGAGGGTCTGGTAGATGGAGCCCTGGGTGAAGTTGCTCTCGCGGGACAGGTTCTCGTCGATGAAGCGCTCGTAGTGGCCGAGGTCCAAATCGCCCTCGTGGCCGTCCTCGGTGACGAACACCTCGCCGTGCTGGAAAGGGCTCATGGTGCCGGGGTCCACGTTCAGGTAGG
>CANPHS010000100.1 GCA_947573925.1 uncultured Enterorhabdus sp.
CCCCGCCTGTCTCTGTTTTTCTGTTCTCCACCCCCTCCTTCCCCCCCCACCCCCCCCCCCCCCCCCCCCCCCCCCTTTTTTTTCCCCCCCCCCCCCCCCCGGCCCACCCCCCCCCCCCCGGCCCCCCCCCCCCCCCCCCCCCCCGGGGGGGGCCGGGGGCGCCGGAGCCGGGCTTCTCCGGCCGGGCGCTTCTCAGCCGACGATGTCGCCGGAAGCGGGGTGGCTGCGCTCGTAGTAGCGCAAAATCTCCTGGGCGGTCTCCTCCACGGCGCGGCCCTCGGTGTGCACCACGATGCAGCCGAGGCGGCGCATGAGGGCCCGCGACGCTTCCAGATCGCGGTAGACGTACTCCGGGTCGGCGTAGTCCTTGGTGAGGAGCTGCATCTTCCCCGCCGCCTTCCGGATGCGCTTCTGGCGGATGCCGATGAGCACGTCAGGGCTGATCATGAGCCCGAACAGCCGGGTGCGGTCCACCTCGAAGATCTCGGCCGGCGGATCGGTGGACGGGTCCAGGGGGACGTTCGCCACCTTGTAGCCCTGCTGGGACAGGTAGATGGACAGCGGCGTCTTCGACGAGCGCGACACGCCCAGAAGCACGATGTCGGCCCGAGTGAGGTCCTGGGGGTTCTGGCCGTCGTCGTGGGCGATGGTGAACTCGATGGCGGCGATGCGCCGGAAGTAGTTGTGGTCCACCACCCGCAGCGCCCCGGGCTTGCCCACCGGGTCCATGCCGCTCATCTCGGCGATGGCGTCCACGGCGCTCGTCATGACGTCCACGGCCAGGATGTTGGGGTGGCGCCCGGTGAAGGCGGCCAGCTCGCGGCGGATGTCGGCGTCCACGATGGTGTAGAACACGAGGATGCGGTCGTCGCCCAGCATCTGCTGGTGGTAGCGCACGTGCTCAGCCAGGTAGTCGTGCACCTCCCGGTAGCTCTTGATCTTGGAGAACACCTCCAGCCGGGGATTCGTGACGCCGAACTGGGCCGCGGCGGCGCGGGCCACCACCTGGGCCGTCTCGCCAATGGAGTCGGACACCACATGGATGGTGGGCACCCGCGCCGCCCGCTCGTCGGGAGTGTGGTTGTGCATGGCTGCCGCCCTTCCTCTTGTGGAATATCCAGCTTCGTCCGGGAACAGGTCGGGGGAACCACCCGTGCTCGGTCAGTCCTCGCTTTCGCGAAAAGGGGTGTCGAAATTGTACACCCCTTTTCGCGAGTCTGCGGAATCTGCGCGCGGGCGGCTCCCCCGACCTGCTCCCTGCTCTTACGAACAAGCAGGGTATTCGTTGCTGATGCTTCCTACTTCTTCGCCATTTGGCCGAAGTCGGCGACGTGGGCGAAGGCGTTGGCAAAGCGGTTCAGCAGCTTCAGGCGGTTCGCCCGCACCTCGGGGTCGTCGTCCATGACCATGGTGGTCTCGAAGAAGCGGTCCACCGGGGCGCGCAGGGCGGCCAGGGCCGCAAGGGCGTCGGCGAAGCGGTCCTCCCTGAGGGCGGCCCCCACGGCCTCCTCGGCGGCGATCACGGCGTCGGAGAGCTCCGTCTCCACCGCCGAGAGCTCGGCCTTCTTGTAGCCGGTGCCCAGCTTCACGTCGCGCAGGTTGTTGGCGCGGGCGAAGGCGATGGCCAGATCGGCGAAGGTGTCCGGGTCGTCCACGCGGGCGGCCTCCAGGGCGCGGGCGCGGGCGGCCAGCACCATGGGCTCCTCGATACCGCAGGCCAGCACCGCGTCGATGGTGTCGGCCTTCACGCCGGCGTCGCGCAGGGCCACCTTCTCGCGGGTGATGAAGAAGTCGATGATCTCCCGGCGCACGGCGGCGTTGTCGAACTGAAGCCCGCGCTCGCGGTAGATGATGAGGGCCCCGTCGATGGCCTCCACGAGGCTGATGGGCAGCCCCGTCTCCAGGATGGCGAGCACGCCCAGGGCGGCGCGGCGCAGGGCGAAGGGGTCCGACGAGCCCGTGGGCGACTGCCCCACGGCGAACAGGCCGCAGATGGTGTCCAGCTTGTCGGACAGCGCCACCACCTGGCCCACCACGTCGGTGGGGATGGCGTCGCCGGAGAAGCGCGGCCGGTAGTGCTCGGCGATGGCCCGGGCCACGCGCGGCTCCTCGCCGGCGGCCTCGGCGTAGTAGCTGCCCATGACGCCCTGGACGCTGGTGAACTCGATGACGGCGCCCGTGACCAGGTCGGCCTTGGCCAAATACGCCGCCCGGGCGATGTCGTGCATCTCCTCGCGGGCGATGCCGGCCGCGGCGGTGATGCGGGCCGACAGCTTCACCACACGCTCGGTCTTGTCGCGCATGGTGCCCAGCGCCTCCTGGAACACCACTTCGTCCAGGCGCTCCACGTAGGCCTCCAGGGGCTGCTTCAGGTCCTCCTCGTAGAAGAACTTGGCGTCGTAGAGGCGCGCGGCCACCACGCGCTCGTTGCCGTCCACGATGGTGGCCTCGTGGGCCGGATCGCCGTTGGACACGATGATGAACTTGTTGGTGAGCCGGCCCTCGCCGTCGTAGAGCGGGAAGTAGCGCTGGTGCATGAGCATGGCGTCCACGATGATCTCCTCGGGCACCTTGAGGAACTCCTCGTCGAAGGTGCCCACCATGACCGTGGGGTACTCGGAGAGGTTGATGACCTCGGTCAGCGTCTTCGCCGGCAGTTCGGCAGTGTAACCCGTGGCGGCCTCGGCGGCGGCCACGCCCTCGCGGATGCGGGCCTCGCGGGCGGCCTGGGTGGGCACCACGAAGGCGGCCTCCACCACGCCGACCAGGTCGTCGGCGCAGGCCACCTCGTGGGGGCCGGGGGCCAGGAAACGGTGGCCGCGGGTGGTGCGGCCCGCGGTGAGGCCCGCGTACTCCACGGGAATCACCTCGTCGCCCAAAAGCGCCACCAGCCAGCGCACCGGGCGCGAGAACATCTCGCGGGTGGTGCCCCAGCGGCAGGACTTCGGCCAGGCAATACCGTCGATGATGCCGCGCAGCACCGCCGGCAGAAGCTCGGCCACACTCTGGGCTGGCACGCTCCGCACGGCGTACACGTACTCGGTGCCATGCTCGTCGCGGCGCTCCAGGTCGTCCACGGTAAGGCCCTTGCCCCGGGCGAACCCGATGGCGGCCTTGGTGGGAGCGCCGGCCTCGTCGAAGGCGATCTTGGCGGCCGGGCCGCGGAACACCTCCTCCAGGGCCTCGGTCTCGGCGGCCACGGCGTCCACCACGGCGATGAGGCGCCGGGGGCTCGTGTAGATGGCCACGTCCCCGTGGGGGATGCGCACGGCGTCCAGGGACGCCGGCACCAGCTCGGCCAGCTGCTCGGTGGCGCGCTTCAGATCGAAGGCGGGAATTTCCTCGGTGCCGATCTCAAAGGCGAGAGTTGCGGTTGCGGCCATGGCTTAAGCCTCCTTCTTCTCGTCGGCAATCTCAACGAGCTCGAAGGCCCGCTCGGAATGGTCGGCGGCGGCAGCGGCCCCCGGGCACGAATGCGCCGGCGCGGCCACGGCGGCCACGGCAGCGGGTGCGGCGGCGGCCACTTCGGCGGCCACGGCCTCCCCCACCTCGACGGCGGCCTCCACCGAGGCGTCCTCGGCGGCTGCGGCCGCGTCGGCGTCCTCGGCCTCCACGTCGGACACCTTCATGCCCACCACGTGCTCCATGTAGGAGGCGCAGCAGGCCTTGGCCAGGGTGCGCACGCGCAGGATGTAGGCCATGCGCTCCGTGGCGGAGATGACGCCGCGGGCATCCAGCAGGTTGAAGGCGTGGCAGCACTTCAGCACCGAGTCGTAGGCGGGCAGCGGCAGCCCGGCGGCCAGGGTGCGCTGGCACTCGATCTCGCGGTCAGCGAACTCCTGGAACAGGAATTCAGTGTCGGCCACCTCGAAGTTGTACTTGGAGTACTCGCGCTCGTTCTCCAGGTACACGTCGCCGTAGGTGAACACCACGCCGTCGTCGCCGCGGGCCCACACGATGTCGAACATGCTGTCGACGCCCTGGACGAACATGGTCAGACGCTCCAGGCCGTAGGCGATCTCCACGGGCACCGGGTCGCACTCGAAGCCGCCCACCTGCTGGAAGTAGGTGAACTGGGTCACTTCCATGCCGTCGATCCAGATTTCCCAGCCGAGGCCCCAGGCGCCGAGCGTGGGGCTCTCCCAGTCGTCTTCCACGAAGCGCACGTCATGGGCGGAAACGTCGATGCCGATGGCCTCCAGGGAACCCAGGTACAAATCCTGGATGTTCTCCGGCGACGGCTTGATGAGCACCTGGAACTGGTAGTAGAACTGGGTGCGGTTGGGGTTCTCGCCGTAGCGGCCGTCGGTGGGACGGCGGCAGCCCTGCACGTAGCAGGTGCGCCAGGTGTCGGGGCCGAGCGAGCGCAGCGTGGTGGCGGGGGCGTTGGTGCCGGCGCCCACCTCGTTGTCGTAGGGCTGCAGCACGACGCAGCCGACGCCGGCCCAGTAGCGCTGCAGGTTCATGATGACGTCTTGGAAGGTGGGGGGCAACGTCTCGCCCGCCTTGGATGCGGCATCCTCTCTCATGGGTCTCCTTCTTCGGTCGAATACTTGCTCGCAAACGCTGGCGCTGCCCACAGCCGCCCTACAGCAGGCGGATATCGAACAGCGGCCAGTAGATGAACACGCCCTTGCCCGTCACCGACGAGGCGGGAATGGCCCCGAAATAACGGGAATCCTGGGAATTGGTGCGGTTGTCGCCCATCACCCACAGGCCTCCGGGAGGCACCGTGTAGGGGTAGGTGATCTCGTCGAACAGGTAGGAGTGCAACGGCTCGGACATCTACCCGTTGGTGTAGGGCTCGTCCTGCAGCACGCCGTCCACGTACAGGCGGCCGTCGCGCAAATCCACCGTCTGGCCCTCCGTGGCAATGACGCGCTTGATGAGGATGCGCCCCGCATGCTCGGGATCGGGGTCTTCGAAGGTGACGATGTCGCCGGGCTCGGGCTCGCGACCGTAGTAGGTGAGCTTCTCGGACAGCACCATGTTGCCGGGCATGATGGTGGTCTCCATGGAGCCGGAGGGAATCTCGTAGGCCTGGAACACGAAGGTGCGCAACCCCCAGGTCAGGCCCAGCACCACGACCACGAGGAACAGGATGCTGAGAAGCGTGTGCAGAATGCCCTCGGGCTGTGAAGACGGTGTGCGCGCGTGCATCGAGTATCGGGCCCTTCCCTCTGGCTGGAATTTACTGTGAAAGGCCATAATACCGCTTCGAGCCCCCTTCATTCACCGAGTCCGCAAGACAACAGAAATTTCAGGTCAGCGGAAGCGGTGCGGAAGGCGGCCTACTCCCCCAGGCTCGCGAGGAACGTGCGGTCGGCCTTGGTGAGGTGGCCGGCGGCTTCGAAGGCTTCCAGCAGGTCGGGACGGGAGGCGGCGGTGCGGGCGAGGCTCTGCTCGCGGCGCCATTGGGCCACGGCCCCGTGGTTGCCGGACAGGAGCACTGGGGGCACTTCCATGCCGCGGAAGTTTGCCGGACGCGTGTACTGGGGATACTCCAGAAGCCCGCTGGTGAACGACTCGTCCACGGGCCCGTCGGCCGCCCCCAGCACCCCGGGAAGCTTGCGCACCACGGCGTCGATGACCACCATGGATGCCAGCTCGCCGGAGGTGAGCACATAGTCGCCCAGGGAAATCACATGGTCGGCCAGGGAGTACACGCGCTCGTCGATGCCCTCGTAGTGGCCGCACACGAACAGCAGGTGCCCTTCGCCGGCCAGCTCCGTGGCGTAGGCGTCGTCGAAGGTGCGGCCCTGGGGGGCGAGGAAGACGATTTTGGCGGGGGGCGTCGGCTGCGGCTCTCCTGGGGGCGGGGCCACGGGGTACCTTGATTCGCTCAGACAGTCCTCGCTCTGCGAAACAGCCCACTGGGCTGTTTCGTTCGCTGCGGAACTCGCTCGGTCAGGGCACCCCGTGTCCCCGCCACACTCTGCCTCGGCTGTAAAAGTAGTCACTGCGGAACTCGCTCGGTTGGAACACCCGGCGTCCCCTTTACACTCTTCCGTCGTTGCGGAGAATTCCCTACCCAAGATATCCTCTACGGCTTCGAATATGGGCTCGCACTTCATGACGAGGCCGGCGCCGCCGCCGTAGGGGTCGTCGTCGGTGGTGCGGTGGCGGTCGTGGGTCCAATCTCGCAGGTCGTGGGCGCGAAACTCCAGAATGCCCTTCTTCTGGGCGCGCTTCATCATGGATTCGCCCATGACCGAATCGTACATATGGGGAAAGGTAGAAAGCGTCTCGATGAGCATGGCTACAAATCCAACAACCCCGCAGGGCAGGCGAGGCGAATGACGCGGGCCTCCTCGTCCACGGCTTCGACGAACTCGTCTACGAGCGGCACCAGCGTCTCGCGGCCGTCGGGGCGGCGCACCACCAGCAAAGGCTGCATGGCGCGGTCGTCCAGGGACGCCACCTCGCCCACGGGCCCGGCCTGCGCGTCTTCCACGGCCCAGCCCTCCCAGGCGGGCAGATCGTCGGCCTCGGCCAGCAGCGCCAGGTCCACGTCCTCTTCGCGGGCGAGACAGCGGCAGCCGGCGACAGCCTCGGCGCCGCTCAGGTCGGACACCTCCTCGAAGGTGACCAGCGCCTCTTCCTCGCCCTGCTCGGCCACCGATGCCACGGTCACCGAGCGCGGCGCGTCGATGCGCGGGGGCACGAGCGCCAGTGCGAGCCCCGGGTAAAGCAAAGACGGAAGGCCCGCCGCACCCCGTGCGACGAGCCCTCCGTTCAGATTCTTGGTCTTCGCCAGATAGGCGATATCGATCCAACCGCGCATTTAGTCGATGAGCTCCACATCGACCATCTTGCCCGAGCGCGACGCGGCGGCGCGGGCGAGGGTGCGGATGGCCTTGATGACGCGGCCCTGGCGGCCGATGACCTTGCCGGCATCGCCTTCCGCCACGCGGATTTCCACCACGACGGAACCGTCCTCGGCCGCAACGGCCTCCACGGACAGCTCGTCGGCCTCATCGATGAGCGGGCGGACGATGGAATCGACCAGCCCGGCCAAGTCCTCAGTCAGGTCGGCCATGACTTAGGCGTTCTCGCGGTAGGTCTTGATGAGGCGCTCCACGGTGTCGGTGGGCTGGGCGCCGTTGGACAGCCACTTGTCCAGCTTCTCGTCGTCGAACTTGATGAGGTGCGGGTGGCAGCACGGGTTGTAGCGGCCGACCTCCTCGATGAAGCGGCCGTCGCGCGGGGCGCGGGAATCGGCGACGACGATACGGTAGTAGGGGCGCTTCTTGGCGCCGTGGCGGGCGAGGCGAATCTTGACTGCCATGAAATGGAACTCCTTCTGAAACTGATACTTCTCTATACGCAAGCACTGTTCCCACAGTGCGGCGAAAACAGCAGTTGCTTATATTACGGCTTTGCGCCCCGTTTGACAAGCGCCCGTCCACGAACTATCCACGGACGGCATCTTCCAGCGACACCACGCGGGTAGCGATGCGGGAGGCGAGGGCCGCGGAATGGGTCATGAACACAAGACCCATGGAGCCCTCGGCCGCCTCGGCGAGCAGCACCGACCAGAGCTGGGCCTGGGTGACGGCGTCCAGCATGGTGGAAATTTCGTCGGCGATGAGGTAGCGGGGCCGGGCGGCGAGGGCCCGGGCAATGCAGAAGCGCTGGAGCTCGCCGCCGGACAGCTCGTGGGGAAACCGCGCGAGCCACGCCGACCGGATGCCGAGGGCGTCCATGAGCCGGGCGCCCTCGGGGGTGTCCGGGGCCGCGCCGGCCTCGGCGAGGCTGCGCTCCATGCGCAGGCGCGGGTCCAGCGTCAGCTCCGGATGCTGGCCGATGAGCTGCACCGGACACGGCCCGCGCCGGGGCAGAGGCTCGCCATTCACGAGCACCGTGCCGGCCCGCGGGCGCTCGTAGCCGGCCAGCACCCGGGCCAGGGTGGTCTTCCCGAAGCCGGAGGGCGCCTTCAGGTGCACCCGCTCGCCGGGGGCCACGGCCAGGGAGAAGCGCTCGTAGAGCAGGGGCCCCCGCCCGTAGCCGAAGGAAATGTCGCGGGCCTCTAGCATGGGCGGCCTCCTTCCGGGGCGGCGAAGTCTGCGCCCCTCACCTCCCCGGCGCCTTCGACGGCAGCCTCGCCTTCGCCGGCTTCCGCGGAACGCACCGTACCGCGGGCGGCATCTTCCGCCGCTGCTTCCGGGGCGGCGAAGTCATGCTCGGGCAGGGCGTGCCATAGGGCGCGGGAGAAGGGATGCGTCAGGTGCTCGGGGGCGGCGAAGCTTTCCACGGCGGTCTCCTCCACCACGGTGCCGTCGCGGAACACCGCCACGCGGTCGGCCACGGTGAGGGCCAGCTCGATGTCGTGGGTGATGAGCATGACCCCTCCCCCGCCATCGGCGAAGGCCCGCAGGTCGGCCAGGGCGGCCTGGGCGAGGGGCAGGTCGAGCCCCGGGGTGGGCTCGTCGGCGATGATGAGCTTCGGGTCGCCCATGAGGGCACAGCACAAAAGCACGCGGCGGGCCATGCCGCCGGACAGCTCGTGGGGGAAGAGCCGGGCCACATCCTCGGAGAGCCCGTAGCGGGCGAAGAGCTCGCGGCGTCGGGCGCGGCGGCGGGCGGCATCGGCCCGGCGGGCGGCCCCCCGCCCCCGCGGGGCCCCCTCCCCCCGGCGGCCCCCCCGCCTGTGCGGGGCCAGGCTCGCCACCGCCGGGGGGCCCAGC
>CANPHS010000101.1 GCA_947573925.1 uncultured Enterorhabdus sp.
GAGGGAGGCCACCGTGGTCACGCCGAGACGGGCGGCCTTGCGCAGCATCTCGCTGCTCACGCGGCCTGTGGTGGCGAGCAGCATGCCCGCCGGGTCAACGCCGGAAAGCAGGCACCAGCCGGCCAGCTTGTCGAAGGTGTTGTGGCGGCCGATGTCCTCGAACAGGGCCACGCAGGCCCTGTCGGCGAACAGGGCCGAGCAGTGCGTGCCGCGGGTGGCCGCGTACTCGCAGGCTTCCACGCGCATGGCCGTCACCGCCTCCTGGACGGCTGAGGCCTCGGCGGCCGTGAGGGCCGGCGCCTCCTCGGGGAAGGGCGAGGCGCCGGCCCGGGGCCTGGGGCCGGGAGCGGACTCGCGCGGGACGGCGGCGCCCCGTGCGGCCGCGGCGCGGCTGCCGGCCCCGGAGAGCCGGGGCGAGGCCAGGGCCACGCCCCCGAACCCCGAGGTGCGCACCGGTGCGGCCGGTCGCCGGACGGGATGGCTCAACCGGAGGGAAAGGGAGTCCCGCCCGGGGCCGACCTGGAGGGAGAGGATCTCATCGGCGCCCTCGATGACCCCCTCGCTGAACAGGAACCCGCAGGCCAGCTCGGCAAGGTTGGCATCGGAGCACATGAGGGTGGCCAGAGGCTCGCCGTTCACCGCAAGGGCCAGCTCGTGCTCGCAGATCACGTCGAGCACCTCGCCGGCCGCCGCGCCGTCGCGCACCTCGGCCACGGTGAAGGAGGCTCGCGGGAACGCCTCGCGCTTTCCCGCCACTGCGGGCGGTGCGGCAATCACGTTGCATTCCATGGCGGGCCTCCTTCTCGGTTTCACCGCTTGCGCGGTTCGGTTCATCGCTTACGCGGGCAGCTTCACCTTGTACTCGTTCACCAAACGGTCGGCGATCTCGGGCACGCCGGCGGCCTCGAAGGTGGAGATCTTCGGCATGCCGCTGGCCACATCGAAACCCATGGCCTCGTACCAGGCGTCGAGCATCTTCTCGTAGTGCTCCTTGGTAAGCCCGGTCTCGGTCTGGTAGAAGCTGTTCTCCAGATTCTCGGCGGAGTACTCCTGGTACACCTCGTCGAACAGCTCGTCGTCCTCGCGGCCACAGCCCTGGCGGGTCAGGATGGCGCGCTCCAGCAGGAACATGCGCTCGCCGAAGGCCGCCTCCTCTTCCTCGCCGAAGTCCTTGCCCGTGACCACCTTGAACAGCTTCTTGGTGATGTCGAAGTCGCCGGCATGGTCCTCGGTGTAGTTGGAGTAGATGCCCATGGCGCTCATGGCGATGTAGCAGAAGATCAGCGAGTCGTCCAAAGCCTTGAACTGGTGGTTCCACTTGCAGAACGGGGCGATGTACTCGCTCTCCCAATCCCAGTTGCGGATGTCCTCGTACACCTGGGGCGTGCCGAAGAGCTTGGTGGAGTTGCCGTCAACGAGCGCCTGCCACTGGTCGGACCCGGGCGGGAGCAGCTCGCCGTTGGAACCGAACAACAGGTAGGTCTCGGCGCCGGTGCAGCGGATGTCGGTGGCGTTCAGGTTCGACGTGGCGAAGCGGAGCAGGCCGGGGGCCAGGTACGCGCCGGGAATGTACCAGCCACACACGCCGCCGCCGTTGTGCTTGGGGCTCTTGCGGATGCCGCGGATGGCGCGGTAGAAGTACTTGGCCTCGGGCGTGCCGACGAACTCCTCCAGGAAGTAGCGCCAGCCCTTGGCGATGGCCTTGCCCACCTCGGTGGACTGGTAGGCCACCGAGTACAAAAGCTCGCGAGTGAAGTCCTCGGTGCCGAAGTTGCTCCAGTCGATGCCGGTGTTCTCCTCGGTGAGGATGTTGCCGGCCTGGAAGATGGGGTCGAGGCCCTGGAACCAGGTGTTGCAGTCGGACAGGCCCAGACGCTCGTTCAGCGTGAGGCGGCGCATATGGGCGCGGCCCACGTACTCGCCGCAGGCGGCGGACTCGGCGGACACGGGGATGGCCTCGGTGCAGCGCAGCTGGCCCAGGCTCATGCCGGAACCGTCCTTGAAGCGCACGCCGTAGCCGCAGCCGCCCCAGGGGCAGGAGTAGCAGCCGGTGTAGCAGATGTCCAGCTGGCCTTCAGGATCGCGGGCCTCCTTGTACAGGTCGGTGTCCGTGAGGGGCAGCGACGCCTGCCAGGAGCCCACGTAGGAGTTGGCCGGGGCCTCCTCGGTCGTCTCGTAGAGCTTGCGGCAGCACAGGTTCTGGGTGTACTCCACCAGATCCAGCAGGCCCTGGGGGTCGGCCACCTTCACCGAGCCGGTGCCCTGGATGGAAATGGCCTTCAGGTTCTTCGAGCCCATGACGGCGCCGAAGGAGCCCATGCCCGTGGCCGAGGACTCGTCGGACAGGATGGTGGCGAACATGGACATGTGCTCGCCGGCCGGGCCGATGGAGGCGATCTTCGCCTTGTTGCCGCTCCGGCGGTACAGCTCGTTCTGCACGGCGAAGTTGTCCATGCCCCACAGGTCGCGGGCGTCGCGGATCTCGGCCACGTCGTCGTTGATGTAGAAGTACACCGGGTAGGGCGCCTTGCCGAGGAAGATGATGCCGTCGTAGCCGGCGAACTTCATCTCCGGGGCAAAGGAGCTGCCGAAGCTGGAGCGGGCGAAGGAGCCGGTGTCGGGGTAGCCGGCCGGGGACACGGCCTGGACGAAGGTGCGGCCGCCGTCGAGCATGGTGCCGGTCACCGGGCCGGTGAGGAACGTGAGCACGTTGCCCGGGTCCAGGGCACCGGCGGAGGGATCGCACTCGGTCCACTGGATGATGGAGCCGAGGCCGCGGCCGCCAATCCACTTGTCGGTGTCGTAGGTGTTCGTGGGAATCTTCTCCACGGTCATGTCGGTGAGGTTCACCTTCAGCAGGGTACCGACGTACCCGTAGTATTCATCTGCCATGAAAATCTCCTCAGATCAGTGTGCGGAACAGAACAGGGGCGCCTAGTACTCCTCGTCGACGCCCTTCACCCAGTAGCTGATGTCGCCGACGAGCACCACTTCGGCGATCTGGGACGGGTCGTCGATGGCGAAGCTGAACTCCAGGGGCAGATGCTCGTGGATGGACATGCACCACATGTGCTCCTCGGAGGAGCCGAGCACGTTGCCCGAGGCGTCCTTGAAGTCGCAGTGCATCTTCACGCGCAAATCGGCGCCGTCCGACGAGGTGACCTGGCCCTTGACCTGCACGCCGCCGTCGGCGGCCACCAGTGCCCAGTCCTGCTCGTCCATGGCCTTGCCGGCGTGCGGGCCCGAGTACTCCTTGGTGAAGGTGACGCCTTCCAGGGCGCCTTCCGTGGACTTCTCCACGTAGTCGTCGATGCCGGGACGCACGACGGTGTACTCTTCCCAGGACAGCTGCGAGGCGCCGAGCGGGCAGCGCTTCACGCACAGCGGGTCGCCGCCGCACAGGTCGCACTTGATGCAGGTGTTGGTCTCGGGGTTGTACTTGATGCGCGAGGCGGCCGGGGCGAACACGCAGGCGGCGAGGCAGGTCTGGCAGCCGACGCACACCTCCTGGTCGATGACGCGGGCGCCGGTGTTTTCATCCACGTGCAGAGCGCCGGTGGGGCACGGCCGGCGGAAAAGGTGTCCCCGCCACCAACTCGCGGGGCGTTTTGGTGACCTGCGCAACAATGTTTCGGCCCCACTTTGTGTAAAGTGCACGGCGGCGTCCGTTTCCCCGTTTGGGGAATGGATGCGGCGGCGCGGTGCCCTACAATGGATGGGAAGGACAACGGGCGCGCGCCCGCAAGGACGAGGGGGGCTACCATGCGGTTGAAAGATTTCCAGCGGGCCGAGGAATCCATCGTGGCCCATTGCCCGGTGCGGCATCTGTGCCCCGTGGGGCTCGTGTGCGGCACGGGCAGCGACGAGGGGAAGCTCATGCCCGCCGTGGTGGAGTACGGCAAGGGCGACCTTCTGTGGACCGACCATCGCTACGAGCGCCACGTGTTCATCGTGCGGGAGGGGGTGCTCTCCTGCATGGCCCACGTGGACCCCGACGGCGAGGCCCCCTTCACCCTGTACGGGGCCGGCATCGGCGTGGGGCTCGCGGATCTGTACGTGCCCTCCGTGGACACGAGCACCTACCATCTGCACGCCATCGTGCCCGGGCGCATCTGCTCGCTGCCCTCGAAGGTGCTGCGCCGGCACCTGGAGGCGCTCGGCGGCGAGGTGCAGCAGAAGATCCTGGCGGTGTCGCTGTACAACCAGTCCACCGGGGCCCTGTACCAGTCGATGATATCGTCGCGGCCGCTTTTGGGCCAGCGGCTGGCCATGCTGCTTCTGTGCCTGCAGAGCCTGGCGGCCCGGGGCGGGGCGCACCTGGACACGCTGCGCGTCACCCACGACGAGCTGGCCAGCCGCGTGCTCTCCGACCGCGCCTCGGTGACCCGGGCCCTGCACCAGATGGAAGAGCGCGGCCTCGTTAAGCTCGGCTACCGCTCCGTGACCATCACCGAGAAGCTCCGCCAAAGCGACCCCGCCTGGACCGCCCTCTGCCAAACCTTCAGCCGCGTGGCATAGCAGCGGCCCCGCCGCCCAAGGCAACGGGGCCGCAGAGACATCGCACCCGGCCTACCCCAACTGGGCGAGGCGCTTGCCGAGCTCCTGGTCCTCCAACTCGATGACGAGTTTCAGCAGCGCCGTGCCGTCGCGGCCGTCGACGTCCTTCACGAAGGAGGCGAGGGCATCGTAGTAGCGCCGCGCGTTCTCGCGGTCGGCCTTGAAGGCGATGGGGGGATAGCCCGCCTCCATGAGCATGAGGTTGAGTAGCGCCCGGCCCGTACGTCCGTTGCCGTCGCCGAAGGGGTGGATATCCTCAAGGACGAGATGGAACAGGGCCGCGTTGGCGACGCCGGGTTTCGCGAGCGGTGATGCGAGCAGCGCGGCCACCAACTCCGGCACGCGCTTCGCCGGCGGCGGGTAGATGGACGACGAGGTGACGTAGCGCATGTCCCACCGGTACTCCCCCGCGTCGGCCTCGTGCAAGTGGGCCGCGATCACCCGGTGCACTTCCAGCACGACCTCTTCCGTCAAAGGCGCATCGGCCGCCGCCAGCTCGCGCACCCGGGCGAAGGCCGCATCGGCATCCACCACTTCCAAGTGATCGCCCATGGATTTGCCGGGAATGGTGAGGTCGCGTTCGATGACCATGGCCGTTTCGGCCAGCGAAAGCGTATTGCCCTCCAGCGCCGTCGTCGTATGGGCGAACTCGACGCGGAAGGCCTCCGAGATGGAACCGACCTCCTCGGCGGGATTGAAGCCATGGCGGGCAAGTTCGTCGCGCTTTTTCCCCAGCCGCTCCAGATCGGCTTCCAAACTCCCGTCATAGGTGGGAAGAGTGGCGAAGCGCCGCAGGTTGTCCTGGTGCCATCCGAGGAAGCGCAGCTGCTCGTCGGTCACCCCGTACATCTTCTCGTAGCCCGAGGCGTACTCCATATCCTCGATGTTGTAATCCACCATGGGCAACCAGTCCTTACCTGCGCAACCGCCAACAGCCACCATTGTAGCGAAGAACTGCCGCAACAAGGCCAATGCGGGGAATTTACGCGAGTATTCCTCGTGGACGAGAGGGGTGAGCCTACTCCGATTCGGGCAGGGCCTTGGTCTTGCCGCAGACTACTTTCACGCCGACGGGGAGCTGGTCGCCCGACAGGCCGCATTCCGCGGTTTCCGCGCCCTCCACGGTGGCCCGCGCCGAATCATTCCCCACATTCCCCAAAAGGGGTACACCGAGGCGCATCTTCCGGAACCTTCGGCGGTTTCTGGCTTGGAAATCACGGTTTTGCAGCCGAAACATGACCCAGTGGAACAAAACCGTCAGTTTCAAGCCAGAAACGTAATATATCAAGATCGTTTCTCCTGGTCGTGTGTTACCACGCCCTTGAAACGCCCGCCACCGACTGCAAAACCGTGGTTTTCAAGCCAAAAACCGTCCGAGACGCCGCAGACGCGTATACTGGCCGCAACGGAATGCAACCCCAGAGGAAGGAACTTCCATGATCGTCACCACCACGCCCGGCGTCGAGGGCTACCGCATCACCGGCTATTACGGCATCGTGTTCGGCGAGGTCATCACTGGCATCAATTTCCTGAAGGACTTCGGCGCGGGCATCCGCAACCTGGTGGGCGGCCGCTCGGCCGGCTACGAGGAGGAGCTCATGGTGGCCCGCAACCAGGCCCTGGAGGAGCTCCAGCAGCGGGCGGCGGCCCTGGGCGCCCACGCCATCGTCGGCGTGGACATGGACTACGAGGTCCTGGGCCAGGGCAACATGCTCATGGTCACCGCCTCCGGCACCGCTGTCACCGTGGAAGCGGCGTAGCCGAACGCCATGACCGCGCCGCACATCCAACTGCCTTCCGTGCATGAAAAAGCGCCCCGGGCAACCGGGGCGCTCGGATTGCACGTTGCGGGCAGGCACGCCGCCGAATCGGCCAGCGCAGGCCCCTCCCCTATTCCGCGTGCTTCAAGGCCTGGTCGAGCTTCTGGCTGATGACCTTGGTGACGCCGTCGCCCTGCATGGAGACGCCGAAGAGGGTGTCGGCCATCTCCATGGTGCGGCGCTGGTGGGTGATCATGATGAGCTGGGTCTCCTCCCGCAGGGAGTCGATGTAGGCCGCGAGCCGACGCAGGTTCGTGTCGTCCAGGGCCGCCTCCACCTCGTCGAGGATGTAGAACGGGGTGGACCGGATGCGGTACACGGCGAACAGGAGCGCCAGCGCCGTGAGCGACTTCTCGCCGCCCGAGAGCAGCATCATCTTCGCGATGCGCTTGCCCTTGGGCTGGGCGTTCACCTCCACGCCGGTATTCTCCAAATCGTCCGGATCCACGAGTGACAGGTTCGCGCGGCCGCCGGGGAACAGGGTGGCGAATATCTCCTGGAAGTTTTTGTCCACGGCCTCGTAGGTGCGGATGAAGTCGTCCTTCATGCGGGCGTCGATGACCCGGTTGATCTTCGCGAGGGACTTCCGCGCCGAGTCCAGGTCGTCCAGCTGCCCGGCCAGGTAGTCGTAGCGCACCTTCAGGGCATCGTACTCCTCGGCGGCGTCGGGGTTGATGGCGCCGAGGTTCGCGATGCGGCGGTTGATCTTGAACAGCTCGTCCTCCACCTCGGCGCGGCCCTCTAGGGGCGGCAGGGTCAGGGCCGTCTCCAGGGGCGTGGCGCAGTCCTGGGCGATGTGGTTCACCGCGGCCTCCACCTGCAGCTCCAGGCGCCCCTTCTGCACCCGGGCCTCGGAGAGGCGCTCGGTCACGGCGTCGAAGGCGGCGTGGGCGGCGCTGGCCTGGGCGCGGGCCTCGGTGACCGAGGCGTGCAGCCCCGTGGAGGAATCCTGGGCCGCGGTGGCCTGCTCCTCCAGGGTGCGCGTCCAGGCGCTCGCCGAGGCGGCCAGCACGTCGAAGAGGGCCAGCAGCGGCTCCAGGCGGGCGGTGGACACGGTCTTCACCTTCAGGCTCGCCTCGGCCTCGGCGCGGGATGCGGCCAAAGCCTCCAGGTCGCGGGCCCGGGCGTCGCGCACGCGCTCGGCGTAGGTGACGCGCTCCACCAGGGTGGCGGCGGCCAGCTTCGCCTCGGCCAGGGCGTCGGAGGTGCGGTGGGCCTCGCGGCGCAGCGGGGCCAGATCCTCCTGGATGGCGGCCTGGCGCTGCTTCGCCTCGGCCATCTTGGTCTCCAGCTCGGCGATCTGGGCCTCGAAGGACTCCACGTTGGGCCGGGCGGCGGCGATGGAGGCCTCGGCCTCGGCCCGCTGGCGCTCCACCCCCTCCAGCTCGCGGCGGCAGGCGGACAGCTTCTCGGCGGCCCCGTCGGCGGCGCTCCGGGCGGCCTGGCTGCGGCCCTTGCAGGCCGCCAGCCCCTGGGACAGCTCCAGGCTCGTGGCCTGGGCGTGGCGCAGGGCCTCCTCGGCGATGCGGTGGGCCTCCTCGGCCACGTCAACGGCTTCCATGGCGGCGGCCTGCTGGCCGCGCAGGGCCTCCAGGCGGCGGTGGCGGGCCAGGGCGCCCGTGCCCTCGTCCACCACGGTGCCGCCCACGGACACCTTGCCCGAGGGCCACACTGCCGAACCGTCCGGGGTCACGAAGCGCAGGGCCCGCGTATCGGCGCCGTGGGCCACCAGCGCCTCGTCCAAACTCGGGCACACCACGACATCGCCCAAGAGCGCCTCCACGGCCCCGCGCGCATTCTCGGGGAATGAGAGCTCGGCCAGAAGGGGCACGCCCGAGGTGCCGGAGGGCGCGTGCCAGGCCAGGGCCCGGGCGCCCCCGCGCTCGGCGCCGTCGTCGCGCAGCAGGAAGGACACCTCGCCCTCGGCGCCGGCGGCGGCCAGGGAGGCGGCCACGACCTCCACCACGGCGGCGTCCTCCACCAAAAGCGTGGCCACGTCGCTGCCGAGCAGCGTCTCCACCAACGCCTCGAAGCCCTCCTTGGCGTGGATGACGTGGGAGAGCGGCTCGCCGATGCCGGGCAGCTCGGCGGCGTGCTCGGCCACCCAGGCCCGGGCCGCCCCGTCGGCGGCGGCGCTGGCCCGCTCCACCTCCTCCAGGGCGGCAATCTCCACGGCCAG
>CANPHS010000102.1 GCA_947573925.1 uncultured Enterorhabdus sp.
GCACAGCCCCTCCTTTTCAACTCGCACTTGTTGTTTGTTCCCCCCCCCCCCCCCGCGGCGCCGGCGGCCCCCCCCCCCCCCCCCCACTTCCCTACCTTTACTGCGCTCGTGCGGTCGAAGAATCTTCCGAGGCGGCCGGCGATGTTCTCGGCGGTGTTCTCGCCGCGGTCGTTGGCCTCGCCGGTCAGCTTGCCGTGCACCCGCAGGGGCAGGTGGCGCTGGCCGGCCAATTTCAGCAGCTCCTCTTCGAGCACCGAGTCCAGCTCCTCGAACACGATGACGTCCGTAAGGCCTTCCGCAAAGGCCGCCGCCGTTTCCGTCGGGAAGGGGTAGGGCGTGCCCACGGCCAGAAACCGGTAGCGGGGCACCGGCACGCCGGCCCGGGCCGCTTCCGCCTCCAGCAACGCCAGGGCTTCCTGGGCGTAGGCCACCGACACGCCGCCGGCCACGATGCCCACCGTGGGCGCCGAGGTTGTCAAAGCACCCGACCCCTGACATGCCCCCTGGCATGTCGCGCTTCCGCCGCCTTCGAACACCGCGTTGAACTGGGCGAAGGCCGGGTCATGGGCGTAATCCCAGGCAATCTGGGCCAGGCGGCGGTTGATTTCGCCGTGACCCTCGTAGGCGCGTTTCGGGAAGATGACCCACTTCGGGTCCTTCTGGAAGCCCTCCTCGGGCAGCGGGCGACCGTGGGTTTCGTCGGCCACGTCGAAGAAGGTGCTCGCGTGGTTGATGCGCGTGGTGGGGCGCATGATGACCGGCGTGTGGTAGCGCTCGGACAGCTCAAAGGCCGCGCCCATCATGGCGAAGCCCTGCTCGGGCGTGGCGGGATCGAGCACCGGCACCTTCGCGAAGGACCCGAAGCGGCGCGTGTCCTGCTCGGTCTGGGAGGAGATGGGGCCCGGATCGTCGGCCACGAACAGCACGCAACCGCCGCCCACTCCCACGTAGTTCAGCGACATGAGAGCGTCCGAGGCCACGTTCAGCCCCACCTGCTTGCAGGTGAACAGCACCCGGGCGCCGCCGTAGGACGCACCGGCCAACAGCTCCAGGGCCGCCTTCTCGTTGGTGGACCATTCCACGTGCACGTCCCGGGCCGCCCCGGCGGCATGCAGCTTCGCCACGGTCTCCACCAGCTCGGACGAGGGCGTGCCCGGGTAGCCCGCCACCACGTTCACCCCGGCCTCCAGGGCCGCATGGGCGAACGCCTCATTCCCCATCAGCAGTTTCTTCGTCATAGGTGCTCTCTTCCCACTCGCCTCGGGCTTGCCCGTTGTGCCGCCGCGGCTACTCGGCCATGGCCGCTTTCAGGTCGGCCACCTTCTGGCGCATGGCCAGGTCATTCGTGCCCATCATCTGCACGGCCAGGATGGCGGCGTTCTTCGCGCCGTTGATGGCCACGCAGGCCACGGGCACGCCCGAGGGCATCTGCACCATGGAAAGCAGGGAATCCAGGCCGCCCAGGTCGCTCGTCTTCATGGGCACGGCGATAACCGGCAGCGGCGTGAACGCGGCCACCACACCGCCCAGATGCGCGGCCTTGCCCGCCGCGGCGATAACCACCTTGATGCCCCGGCCGGCGGCGGTTTCCGCCCACTCGTGCACCACGGCCGGCTTGCGGTGGGCGCTGGCCACCTTCACCTCGTAGGGCACCCCCAAAGCGTCCAGCTGGGCCATGCACGGCTCCATGGCCGGCATGTCCGATTCCGACCCCATGATAATGCCCACCACCGGCGTTTCCTCAGCCATATGCGCGTCCTTTCTCCGTAGGGATGATTGCCCCGCAGTCCCAGATCGGCTGCAGCACCCCTCGCCTCGTCTTCCGTTTCCCGCCATTATAGCCACACCCGCACCCAAGCAACCAGGCTGAAGATTCCGTTTCCAGCCAGTGGCATTTCTCCCTTTCCCAGAGATTTAACGGAGAATAACGGAACTTAACGGAGAATAACGGAACTTAACGGAGAATAACGGAATATCCGGTGAGACCTGCGCGAGAGAGGAAATCCATGAGCTCTCAATCTATTTTTCGTCCCTCCTTCGGCAACCGGCCCGATCGCATAGTAGGTCGCGAAAGTGTCATGGAGGATTTCGCGACCGGTCTGTCAAAACAGCCCGGAAACCGCGAGCGGGCGCGACTTCTCATAGGCCAGCGAGGCATGGGCAAAACGGCCCTTTTGCTGGAAATGGCCGACCTCGCGCGAACAAGCAACTTCATCACGGCCCGCACCACCTGCGGCCCCTCAATGCTCGACAACATCCTCGATCTCTTGCAACGCCATGGCGGTCCTGTTGTGGCAGAGAAAAAGCCGCCGGTAAAGGGCTTTAACGCTGGTGCACTCGGATTTTCCTTTGGACTCACCTTCACCGATGAGGCACGCGCGAACTACGGATTTCGCGTAAAACTCGAGATGATCTGCGAACGATTGGCCGAGGCGGGGAAGGGCGTTCTGCTCCTTATCGACGAAGTGCGCCCCGAATTGCCTGAGATGCGGCTTCTGGCCACGACCTATCAAGAACTGGCCGGCGAAGGATTCAATATCGCCGTGGTCATGGCCGGTCTGCCCGCAATCATCTCGGAGGTGCTTGATGAGGCCACGCTCACCTTTTTACACCGGTCGACGAAAGTCGAGCTCGGTCCCCTTTCGGTGCAGGCGGTACGCGCCTACTATCATTCTGCCTTCATGCGGGCACATCGTCCTATTGATGAATCTCTTTTGAGCAAGGCAGCCGAAGCCACCCAGGGATTCCCATACCTCTTGCAACTTCTGGGCTTCTACTTGCTGGAATACTCCCCGGAGGGAGAGCCGGTAAGCGCCGAGGCCCTCGAATCTGCAATTCACGCGGCGCTCTACGATTTCGACCAGGATGTCCTCGGGGCGATGCTTCGGCCCCTCTCACCCGCCGATAGGGCCTTTTTGGAGGCCATGGCCCAAGACGATCGCGTATCCCATGTTGCAGATTTGCAGGATAGACTGGGTGTTTCCCAAGGCCATGTGCAATCCTATCGTCGGCGGCTCATGGATGCGGGAGTCATCTACTCTCCAGCGCGGGGACAGCTTGCGTTTATCGTGCCGCGCCTCGGCGCCTACATCAGCAATGAGATGCTGTAAACAAGAAGCGCCATGCCCCGTGGGCGAAACTTCGCTATCCGCCGGTATTCCATCGGTTGAAGAAGAGGCACGCTCCCATGGAAGTCGGCCGGAAGGGCTGCGGCGTCGGCCATTGCAATTCGTTGACGAATGGGATGAGACAAAGGGCAGCGCCCGGCGGTGCCGTAAAGTGGAAAGGCATTCACGAGAAAGGACCTATCATGAGCCTGCCCATTCCCAACGAGCGCGAGGACGAGCGTCTGGATGCCGAGCATATCGAGGAGAAGGACCGCCACGCCGCCGACCGCATCCGCGACGAGTACCACGAGATGACCGACCGCGAGTACCGTGAGATGAAGGAAGCCAAGCGTCCCCTGGAGGACGAGATAGCCCACGAGGAAAAGGCCGACCGTCGCCAGCAGGACGAGACCGACGCGTCCCTGACGGAGACCGCCGACACCATCCTGCGCGGGGAATAGCCTCCCAGCCCAGACTGCACGGCACGGGCGCGGGGCACCAGCGCGGAGCGGAACCATCGTTGCAACGGCCCCGCCGCACCCCTCACGGCAACCGGTCGCTCTGAATGATTTCTCGCGATTCCCGAAAAAAGTTCTTGCACCGGTGCGGAAAGTCGGGTATTATCAACTACGCTCTTTTGGCAAGGCCGAAGCAGCACCTGCGGGCGTGGCGGAATTGGCAGACGCGTACGGTTCAGGTCCGTATGGGGGCAACCCCATGGAGGTTCAAGTCCTCTCGCCCGCACCATTTGAAACAAGCGCCCTCTTCGGAGGGCGTTTTTGTTTACCATGGTCGCTAAGCTGCTTCGGAAAACACAGTGTCAGTTTCCGAAAGGCAGCTTCCATGTCCGCTGACAGCTTCGACGACTTCCCCTATGAGGCCGACACCCGCAAGGCCGATGCGGCGGCACGGCGGCGCTACTGGGCCGTGGCCATCGGGCTGCAGTCTGTGGACGGCTTGGAAGTGTCCCCCTACCTGCGTGATCTGGCCCGCAGCTACGAACAGGGGCGCTACACGTTGCAGGAAACGGGCGAGCTCATCCGCACCTACCACGGGGAAAACGGCGGCCTCGGGAGCGATGCCGGCGCGTCCGGCGCAAACCACACCACGGTCGAAGCCGACCTTGTGAGCCAGCGCATCGCCGAGCTTTTGGCAGCCGGCAGCTTCGCCTTCGCGCCCGATATGCTGGCGCTCATCCACCGGCACCTCTTCCAAGACCTGGACGCAGACGCCTACCGGCCCGGCCAGTTCAAAACCGACCGTCTGGTGAAGCAGGAGGATATCCTGAACGGCGACAGCGTGCTGTACGCCGATCCCGCCATGATCCAGACCTCCCTCGACTACCTGTTCCGCGAAGAGAACCGCGATCCCTACGGCACCGCGTTCACGCCCGCGGATATCTCCCGACTCGCGAAGTTCGTCGCCCACCTGTGGCAGGTGCACCCCTTCGCGGAGGGCAACACCCGCACCGTGGCCGTGTTCTCGGAGCTGTACCTGGGGTCGCTCGGCTTCCCCACCACCAACGAGCCGTTCCAAAAGTACGCCCGCTACTACCGCGACGCCCTGGTGCGGGCCAACTATCGCAACAACGAGGCAGGCATCCTACCCGACCGTGCACCGCTGGAGGCTTTCCACGAGAACCTGCTCTGCGGCACCGCCCACCCCCTCGACCGCGAAACACTGCTCTGCCCGGAGCTTTTCGACAACCCGCGCCTGCTGAAGAACATCCCACCGAACCGGGCACTGGTGAAGCGCTGACAATCCTCCATCGCACGCCCGCGGCATCGCGCGTCGTCGGCAGAACTGCCGAATCTGCTCTCACCCGTTCTGGAACACCATGTCGCCGGGGCCGTCGGGCATGGCGGTATAGGGGCCGAAGTCGCCGCGCTGGGACGGTTCGCCGAACCAGGCTTCCACAAGCTCGTCGTAACGGCCGTCGACCTTGAGCGTCGCCAGCGCATCGTTGATCTGCGTTGCGAGCTCTTCGTTATCGGCGCTTACCACCATCACGAAGCTGTCGCCGGTGGCCACCGTTTCAATGATGGCGAGCTGGCCGGGAGCCTTCACCTTGCGGAAGCGCTGAGCCACCGGCTTGTCCACCACGCAGGCCACGACGTTTCCCGACACCAGAGCCGACAGTGCCTCGTTGGGATCGTCGAAGAGCTTCCGATGGGACTCGGGCAGGTTTTCCGCCGCCCATGCGGAAGCCGCTCCCTCGCGCTGCACCGCCACCGCTCCGGAACCGATATCTCCGACGCACGCAAGTTCCCCCTCGCCGTGCACCACCAGCGCCAGGTCAAGCGACAGGTACTCATCGGTAGCCAGCACCCCCTCGCCCAGGGGCGCGCTTGCGCGAATGCTGGACAGTCCCACCAGAGCCTCGCCCGAAGCCACTTTCTCGCATACGTCTTCCGTACGCCCCGGCTGCAAGTCGGGCAACACTGACCGGTCGCGCACCGGGTCGGAGAACAACAGGTCGGCGCCAAGCTCTAAGGCAACCAGCTCCATCACGTCCACCGCGAACCCCTCGGCTTCCATGCCCGTCTTGAACTCGAAGGGCCCATGACTCAGCGTCGAGGCCACGGTGAGCGTCGCGGGTATTCCGGCCGCTTCCGTAGCCGTTTCCGCTGCAAGCTCTTCCACCGCATCGCCACTCGCGAGGTCCGGCCCCGCCGTATCGTCCAACGCCGCCCCAACGCCGCAACCACACATCGTAAGTAGTGTTGAGACAGCCGCAACAACGACCGCCACCTTGCAAGTACGCATCGAACCCGCCTTTCCCTGTCCTCATTTGGAAGTCCCATTTTAGTGTCGACAAGCCAGGGCTATCATACTGAGAGGGTTACAGGAGCGTATGATTTCACCATGAGAGCGATAAAAGCCGCCAAAAACTTTAACGACGTCTTCGTTTAGGCGAGCCCAAGCGCTGGGGAGGGTGCGCCTGGGCTCAAGGGAACGTTGTCGCATCGTTCAACGCTTAATGTTACTGGGTTACGTACTTTCCCGCCAAACGACCCGTGGTAGCCGCTCGGCCAAGGCTGAAGCCATCGATCTCGGCACCGTAGTCAACGGCGCCAAAAGTACCCCCTTGACAATTTCCCACGGCATACAGCCCCTCGATTGCCTCTCCGTCATCTCGAACGACACGCATCTGCTCATCCACCATGAGGCCGCCCAATGCTACGTCAGAAGGCGCATAGGTCCTCACCATGTGAAATGGAGCCTTGCGAATCGGTTTCAGGTCGAGAGCGTTTTTACCGAAATCATCGTCCACGCCGTTGTCAACTAGGTCGTTATAGCGGGCCACCGTTGCCGCAAGCACATCTCCCGATACATCGAAGGCTGCCCCCAATTCCTCAATGGTATCAGCGGTAGTCCAATAGCCCAGTTCCCGAGCTGTATCCACACGACTCTCATCTACCGGCCCAAAGGGGTTGCGAAACGTTTGGCGCTGGTCGGCGAAGTCATCGTCGAACACAATGTAGTAGACTTGGCCCGGCTGGCGGAGTACTCGATTACAGATGAGCACATAATCCATGTCTTCGTTGCAAAACCGCTCACCTTGCTGATTCACCCAGAGAAACGCATCGCTTTTGATGGGGGAATCGGTCAGTTCCTTCCCGTCATTACCGTTGGGAGGATGGCACATTTTAGAATGATTTCCTCGTTCAATGACACCACCTGCCCACAGCCCCATCTGATGGCCTTCGCCTGTGTTATCGGGCGGATAGTAATAATTGAACGTATCCATCAACTCTGGGCACATTTCCTGCACCATTTCAGGGTTCGACGCATAGTCGCCCGTCGCCAAGATCACGCCCTTGGCCGCATTGAATTGCGTATAGGCACCATCGCTCCTCTTTCCAATTACCCCCGTTACGCGACCACTGTCATCTTGGACGAGTTGAACACCCGTCGTGTCGAAATAAAAACGCGCGCCCAACTGCTGAGCTTTGTCGGGAGGGCGGGGAAGAAACGCACCCAGGCCCTGGACGCTCTTACCAAGGGTCGCGGCCTTACTCCACGGGAAATGGAAGTCCTCGACCTTATAAGCCAAGGGTACACGATGCGCGCATGCGCCGATACATTGGTGATCTCTCTGGACACCGTGCGCTCGCACTGCAAGTCAATTTATCGAAAACTGGGCATCCATACGAAACAGGAAATTATCAACTACTTAACCCGGCATACGGCCACAGCAAAGAGAGACTAGGGTCTTTCCTCATGTTGTCAGGGTGAAAACTCCCATGATTTGAAAGCCAATAGCAAGGTCGGCTCTCATTTTGCTGACCTGCGCGTAACAAACGGCCGGCCCGGAAACTCGATGGGGGATGGTCACCCGACAATGGAGATGGAACCGTTGCGACGTGGAAACGGTCGGCAAGCCTGAAGCACATTCCCGCCGCCACCGGCGAAAGCGAACCACGAGGAGGCACTCATGACTGGAGCACCGAAGCGGCACCCGAGAACCCAGGCGGCGCCTATCGCCACTGCCGGACGCGTTGCCGTTGCGGTAGCCGCTGGGGGCGCCGTGGCCTTCGCGGCCGTGCTGGCCAAGCGGCGGGCAGTGCGCACAAGCTGCAAGCCGTTCTACGCCGAGGCCACGGAGCGCTTCACCATTCCCGGCATCAACCACGGCTTTGTGCCCCAGGACCTGTTCTATCTCGCCGACGAGCAGACCTGGCTGTTCAGCGGCTACATGGCGAATCGCCGCCCGTCGCCCCTCTTCCAAGTGGGTGCCGATGGCACCGTGCGCCGTCACGAGGTGCGGCTGCCCGACGGCTCCCTGTATCGGGGCCATGGCGCCGCTGTCACAGCCGCCGGGCCGTACGTGTTCCTCACCGTGCGCGACGGCTTCGTGGTGCTGAGCCGCGCCGCCCTGGACGCCGCGGCCGACGGCGACATCCTGCAGGCCACCGACCACCGCACCGTGCCGCTGGAACCGGCGTTCATGAACGTGCAGAAGGGCATGCTCTACATCGGCGAATTCCAGCGCCGCCTGTTCTACCCCACGCCGAAGAGCCACTGGTTGCGCTGCCCCTCCGGTGAGACGAACCCGGCCCTGGCGCTCGCCTACGCGCCCCACGAGAAGGGGCCTTTCGGATTCGGCGAGCATCCGGCGGCGGTATATTCTATCCCCGGCAACGTGCAGGGGCTCTGCGTGACGCCCGAGGGGAACATCGCCCTCAGTCTGGCCTGGGGTTTGGGCGATGCCGAGGTGCGCGTGTACGACCCGGCGAAGGCCAAGCGCGGCGGCAGCTACCTGGTGGAAAGCCACCACTGCCCGCTGTACTTCCTCGATAACGCCACGCTGGTGAAAACGCTCACCGTGCCGCCCATGGCCGAGGGCATCGACGAAGTAGACGGCCAGGTGTACCTGGCCAACGAGTCAGCCAGCAACCTGTACCTGCTC
>CANPHS010000103.1 GCA_947573925.1 uncultured Enterorhabdus sp.
GCAGGAAGTGCATCTCGATCTTGATCTGGCCGTCGCCCTTGCAGGCCTCGCAGCGGCCACCGCTCACGTTGAAGGAGAACCGCCCCGGGGCGTAGCCGCGGGCCTTCGCCTCCTGCGTGCTGGCGAACAGGGCGCGGATGTCGTCCCAGAGGCCGATGTAGGTGGCCGGGTTCGAGCGCGGGGTGCGCCCGATGGGGCTCTGGTCGATGTTGATGACCTTGTCAAGCTTCTCCAGGCCCGTGATCTTGCGGTAGGGCCCCGTGCGGCGGTGGGCATGGTTCAGGCGGTTGGCCAGGGCCGGCGCCAGGGTGTCGGTGATGAGCGAGCTCTTGCCCGAGCCGGACACGCCGGTGATGACCGTGAGCGTGCCGATGGGCACCTCCAAGGTGACGTTCTGCAGGTTGTTCTCGCAGGCCCCGGTCATCTTCACGGAACCGCGCTTCGGCTTGCGGCGCACCTCGGGCACCTCGATGCGCCGGCGCCGGGCCAGGTAGTCGGCGGTGATGGAGCCCTCCGCGGCCATGACCTCGGCCGGGGTGCCCGCGGCGATGACATGGCCGCCGTGCTCGCCGGCGCCCGGTCCCATGTCCACCACGAAGTCGGCGGCGCGGATGGTGTCCTCGTCGTGCTCCACCACCACGACGGTGTTTCCCAAATCGCGCAGGCGCTCCAGGGTGGCGATGAGGCGCTCGTTGTCGCGCTGGTGCAGGCCGATGGAGGGCTCGTCCAGGATGTAGAGCACGCCCATGAGCCCGGCGCCGATCTGGGTGGCGAGCCGGATGCGCTGGGCCTCGCCGCCCGAGAGCGTGGCCGTGGCCCGCTCCAGGGTGAGGTAGTCGAGCCCCACGTCCACGAGGAAGCGCAACCGCTCGCGGATCTCCTTCACGATGGGCAGGGCGATGACCGCCGCCTGGCCCGTGAAGCGCAGCCCCTCGAAGAAGGCGAGGCACTCGGCCGCCGACATCTCGGTGACATCGTGGATGGAGGCGTCGTTCACGGTGACAGCCAGGATCTCCGGCTTCAGGCGCTTGCCGCCGCAGGTCTCGCAGGGCACCGTGGCGAAGTAGGCGGCCAGCTTCTCGCGCTGGGCGTCAGACTGGGCCTCGGTGTAGCGGCGCTTCACGGCCGCCAGCACGCCTTCCCACTCGATGTACCAGTAGGTGTCGCGGCCGTCCACAGTGCGGTAGTCCACGCGCACCTTCTCGGTGCCGAGACCGCCCATGATGGCCTTCTGGGCCTTCTTGGGCATGTCCTCCCAGGGGGTGTCGGTGTCGGTGCCCACGTGGGCCGCCACGGCGCGGAGCACCTGGGGGTAGTAGTTGCCGCTCTTGAAGGGGGCGATGACCCCCTCGTTCAGGGTGAGGGACGGGTCCGGCACCACGAGCGAGGGGTCCACCTCGTCGCGGCTGCCGATGCCGAGGCAGTCGGGGCAGGCGCCGTAGGGGGCGTTGAAGGAGAAGTCGCGGGGCTGCAGCTCGTCCATGGAGTGGCCGTGCTCCGGGCAGGCGAGCGCCAGCGAGAACAGGTGCTCCCCCTCCCCGAGGCCGCCCGTGGCCCCCGAGGAGGTGCCGCCGGCCTCGCCGAGGGGCGCACCGTCGGGCCCGAGCACCTGCACGAGCACCCGGCCGCTCGCCAGCTTGCAGGCGAGCTCCACGGCCTCGGCGATGCGGCTGGTGGCCGGCTCCTTCAAGGTGACGCGGTCCACCACCACGTCGATGAAGTGCTTGATCTTCTTGTTGAGGGTGATGGGCTCGCCGGAAAGCTTCACGATCTCGCCGTCGATGCGCACGCGGGAGAAGCCCTCCTTCTGCAAATCGGCGAAGAGCTTGGTGAACTCGCCCTTGCGCCCGGCCACCACCGGCGCCATGAGGATGGCCTTGGTGGCCTCGCCCTGGGCACCGTCGCCCAGGCGCAGGATGTCATCGGTCACCTGGTCGGTGGTCTGCTTCTTGATCTCGCGGCCGCACTCCGGGCAGTGCGGGATGCCCACGCGGGCGAACAGCAGGCGCAGGTAGTCGTAGATCTCCGTGGTGGTGCCCACCGTGGAGCGGGGGTTCTTCGACGTGGTCTTCTGGTCGATGGACACCGCCGGCGACAGGCCGTCGATGGAGTCCACGTCGGGCTTGGACATCTGCCCGAGGAACATGCGGGCGTAGCTGGAGAGGCTCTCCACGTAGCGGCGCTGGCCCTCGGCGTACATGGTGTCGAAGGCGAGGCTCGATTTGCCCGAGCCGGAAAGCCCCGTGACGACCACGAGCTCGTCGCGGGGTATGGTGAGATCGACGTCCTTCAAGTTGTGCTCGCGGGCGCCCTTGATCACGATTTCATTGGCCATAGGTTGCTGGTTTCCTTCGCGGACGTAACACAGCGGGCGCCCCGGTGGGACGGCCCGCTGCATTGCTTCTTGTTTTCGCAGGTTATTGTAGTGGGGTCCGCGCAGAAACGCCAGCCTTAAAGGGAACTTTTGTTCGCCTCCATGGAATCTTCGCAGGGCGCTCCCGCTAGGACAGGCTCGCGACCGGCGCGGCCTCGTCCGCCGCGGGGGCCGGGGCCAAGGGGCGCGGCTCGTCGGCCGGCACCAGCTCCGGGTTGTGCTTCCGGTAGAAGCGACGCAGGGTGAGCCGCTTGGACGCGCTATGCCGGCGCGGCTTCCGCACGGAGGCGGCCACGAACAGGGTGGCCCCTACGAGCACGAGGGCCATGGCGGCGAACACCGTCGCGTAGGAGGTGGCCTCCAAAAGCGCCCCACAGGCGGCCCCGGTGAGCGCCGAGCCGGCATAGGCCACGAGGTTCACCGAAGACAGGATGGCCGAGACTCGCAGCACGCTCACTTCCAAAAGCAGCATGCGCAGCGCCACAGCCACGCACACGCCCGAGGCGACGCTGAACAGGGCGCACACCGCCATGAAGGCCACTTCCAGCCGCGCGGCGATGCACAGGGCCATGAGCGCCGCCGACACCGTCACCGCGGCCATGCCCAGAACGAGCGCCCGGCGCGGGTCCATCTTCTGCACGAGAGGGCCGCCGGCCATGGCCGGGGCCATGACGAGGGCCAGGATGATGGAGCCGGCCAGAGGCGAGGTGGCCCCGAAGCAGCTGTAGGCGATGGGGGCCGCGAAGGACTGGAAGTAGCAGCTGACGAGCCAAGTGCCCAGGTAGCACACGCAGACCACGGCGAACAGCAGCCGGCAGTCGCGGGGCACGTAGATGCGCGGGCGCACGGCGGCCCGCAGCGAGACCGTGCGGTCCAAGGGCTCGTGGATGACGGGCATGAGGAACAGGCACGCCGCGAGCACGGCGATCATGGTGCCGTAGACAACCACCATGTTGGGAACGAGGCCGTAGAGCACGCCCACACCCACCGAACCGAGCATGATGCCGAACATGGAGCCGCAGCTGGCCACGGCCGATCCCCAGCTCAGGTGCCGCTCCCCCACGCAGTCGATGACCAGCGCCGACACCGCCGACATGCCGAGGCCGGCGGACAGCCCCTGGACGAAGCGGGCCAGAAGCACATCGGCGCCCGAGCGCGCGCCCATGAACAGCACGCAGCCCAAGATGGCCAGCATGAGCGTGAGGCTCGTAATAGGAGTGCGCCCGAAGGCGTCGGAGATGCGGCCGGCGAACAGCAGCGTCAGCGTCACGGCAATGAGGTAGGTGAACATGGTGTTCGAGATGTCCGCCGTGGTGAGCCCGATGGTGACCTGGTAGTCGGCGTACAGGGGAATGGGCACCGCCGTGGCCGCGAAAATGGCCAGAAACGCGACGGTCGCGAGAACGAAGCCCCGCAGCGATTGGCCGCGGGTAAGCTCTTCCTTGTGCATGTCCTTTCCTCCGTGAAGACGAGTCTGCCAGCCTTCCCGCCGGACGGGGCCGTCCGACGAGGTGCGAGCAGTATGAACCTCGTTTTCGGGGAATTCAAGGGAAAACGCGAAGTTGGCCGCTCAGCGATGAAACGGCCCCATTGGACGCGCCGGCGTTGCGGACGCCTCTCCGCGCGGCGGCGTTTCCCCACCGCTTGCGGCGGCTGCCGCGAGCCGCAGCCGCAACCTTCCGGCAGCGCGGGACAAGGCCCCGGCCTTGCTGCCGAAGCCGTATGCCCTATCCGTCGTGGCGGCGCGTCTCCTGGTAGCTTTCCAGGTAGCCGGCGAACTCCGGCAAAGTGTCGGAGTTGCCGCTGCGCCACGCCTTGTGGTCGATGATCTCGCTCTCAAAGCCGAAGTAGCCGTCGATGTGGGCGATGAGGTCGTCCACGGCCTCGAGCTGCGCCTCGGGGTAGTCGCCCTCGCCGCCGACGTGCACCATCTCGATGCCCACCGACCAGGCGTTCATGGCGTAGTCGGCGAAGTCGCCGCCGATGGGCGCGGAGCCGGCCATGTCGTCGCGGCCGTCCTCGGCTATGCCGTAGCGGTCGTTGTGGCCCGTGTCGCCGTAGCCGGCGTGGTGGGCGATGCGGTCGAGCGGCACGCACTGCCACACGCTGCCGTCGCGGTTCACGACGAAGTGGGCCGCCACCAGGTTGCCGTTGCCGTCCCACCAGTCGATGACCGACGCGGCGTCGGAGTCTCCCTCGGTGTCGTGCAGCACGATGTACTTTTGGTTGGCGGCCGGCTTGGGCCCGTGGTCGAAGCTGTCGCGGAAGTCCTCGGTGATATCGAGGTCCGAGGCCGCCCACTCACGGGCGGCAGCCTCCTCCTCGTCGTCGGCATCATCGGCCCCGACGGCACCCGCAGGGTCAGCAGCGCCGGAAGTCCGGTTGCCGCCGACGCCCTCCGAAGACGAGGCGCCGCCCTCCCCCGCAATCTCCTTCAACGAGTCCACGGTCTCTTCCCGCACCGGCTCCGCGAATATCTCCCCCGATTCCGCCGGGCATCCGGAACCGGCTTCGCTGCCGGAAGCCGCACACGCCGCCAGCCCCACCGAGCCCGCAACGCACACCGCTGCCAGCACCCCAACCAGCACCAGCCGCGAGGGCGAAAGCCCCAACGGCCGCCGTCTTGCCGACGCGCCGTCCGTCGGCGCAGCGGCCATGCCCTTAATTGAGATGCGGTGAATTCCCATCGCGTTCCAACTCCATAATCAAATCCGTGTTCGCCTTCTCGTATTTATTCGGCGAGAACACCTCGTCAAAATCCTCCGGTGCCATCAATTCACTATACCAGCTTTTCGCATTGAAGTAGGTTACCAGATCCTCGCTCTTAAACCCACGGCCATGCCGCGCGAAAATCTCGTTCCGCGCCACATACAACTCCCAATTCGACAACCCCGCCAATTCGGACTTAGAGTACTTCCGCGAATCGCTCTCAGGAAGGATGTAGTCACCTTCCGGCACCTTCGGCCCCGTGACACTCACGCCCTTCATGTACCGATTCAGCTCATCCGCAGCCCGTCGCGCAAGATCGGTCCCTTCAGGGGCATCGTAGTCGTGAGGAACGCACAAATATACCGACATGATCCCGTAGTCTGGCGATTTGACCCACCCCATCACCATGGTTTCATAGTCTCCCTGCGGGCCCCAATCCTCACTGAAGCAGCCTATTTGGAAAAGTGGGCGTTCGGCATTCCTAACACTCACCTCATAACCCATTCCCATTGCGCCAGGGGTCTGGAAGGCATAACCGTCTGCATACTCGTAAGTTACGTCGTCAAGTTCGCTATCAGAGAAAATTTCCCCTAGATCAACCGTATAGTACGGTGTCTCGATGGTTTTGCCGTCGGAATGCGGCGACGCGGCTTTATCATGGGCCTCTCCCCCGCTTTCATCAGAAGAGGTATCGCTCAGCGAAGTTTGATCTTGCTCTTCGGGCGTCTCTTCCTTTCCCGCCTCCCTCTCATTTAACTTCTCCTCCATCTGCGCCGCAAGCGCTGGCGCGTCTTCGTAATCCCCCGCTTCCCGAAAGTTTTTAAGTGCGCTCTCGTATAAGCCCTTCTCCATGTAGTCGAGACCGAGATGGTATTTGCACATGCGACGAAGTTCACCTGAATCCCGCCAATCCAAGTCGCGAAGCACATATTCAGCGTTAAAGTAATCGGATTGCGCGATGTATTCTTGCGCCTGAGCATAGGAGCGCTCCTTCTCAGACAAGAAATTCACCGCTAAGGCAACGGACACGAGCACCACAACAAGGGCCACGACAACAGACGAGATTATGATGGTCTTTTTCTTTCGGGTTGCTTGAGCTTGCTCTCGCTTAGCCCGATCGTCGATAAATGCCTGAACATCATCCGCCGATTCGGTATCGAGAAGCAACTCTTTCGAGCACCCACACGACCAGCATTTATCCCGACCAACATTGGGCTGCCCGCAAGCGCAAATCCAGAACCGATCTTTTTCCTGAACCTTGCCATCGGCAGGAATTGCTTCGAGCGGCGAGTGTTTTCCGCAGCGTTTGCATCGCCCAAGCCCCATGCCGGAACCGCCGCACGGGCAAACCACCGGGTCTCCGCACGCTCCTTTCCCACGCCCTTTTGCAAAAGGAGAGAACGCCTTCCGGAAAGCAATTCCTCGCCCCAGCCAAGTTCAATTCGGGGCAGAAGAGATACCAGGCAGTTTTCGGAATCCCAACGACCGTCTTCCGACTCTGCGTCCAGAATACGCACTTCCACGCCAGATGTCTTCACACCAGCGAGAACAATCGGCTTGATGCCGTACACGCCCCCGGGAGCAATATCGGCATCAAGATAGCGATCCCCTACTTCTTCCGTCGTCCCATCATCAAATGTCACCACCGCTTGCCATGCGAACTCTTCGACAACCTTTGCAGAAATATTGCGAAAACGCAGTTGCAAATGCTCTTCACTTGTTTCCCGGTTTCGTGAGACCTGAACCGCTACAGGAATGACGGGACGTCCCTCTTCCCACTTCAGAAAAGAGCTCTCAGAACCGAAGTAATCCCTGAGAATTACCTTGAAGTTGGATTCCATCTCTGCCCCCTCTAAAAGTTGGGAAGCTCAACAGAATCAACAAGCGGCTGATCATCTTTCGCTTCGGGCAATGCCAACACTAAGATCCCCAACGTAATTGGTGTTGCAAAAATCCCCACGAACCAGAGCCAACCAATCCCGTGTTCAAACGAATGGCCCTTTCTCTTCATAAGGGCGATAAAAATTTGGATAGCAGTCAGACTCGCCACAAGGTACAAGCATCCGAACGCAAACAAAATTAGATCCGTAAGACCCATGGCCGCCAAAGGCATCCATACCGAAAAGAGCACTAGACTGCCAACAAGTAGCGTCATGCCCCCTATCACACAAGCGAACCGGCCCGATCCGACGACCTCTTCTTCAAGCGTCATCTTCATTGTTTCCTCTTTCTCTCCATTCACCTTCTCTGTCTTTTACGGAATAGTGAAATTGACAATATCCTAAATTGGGATATTATCATGGTTAACGTATCGTGAATAGGGATGAATATCGGGATGAACAGAGCAATTGGGCGATGCCTGCGGGATATGCGGGTACAGCAGGAGCACACCCAGAGCCAGCTAGCCGAAGCACTGGGGCGTCCGCAGTCGTTCGTTTCGAAGATAGAATCCGGCGAGCGCAGCCTTCATTTCAGCGAGGCGTTCGAATATGCCGTCGCCCTGGGCATTCCCGTCGACGAACTCGTGAGAGAAATCGATAAAGCGCTCGGACGGGCAACCCCCCCCCGATAAGATTATCGAGTCATCTTCTCCACAGCCACGGCAACGTGCTTGCCACTGAAGGCGATGCCGTAGCGCAGGGCGGCAGGGGCACCGTCGTCGTAACGGCGCGAGGCAATTTGCGCGAGAGCCTCAGCCGCAAGCTTCGCCAGGCACTCGCCAGGCGCATCTACCGCCTCGGTCGGTGCGGCGTACTTCAACTCCAGCGTAACGACCGGCGCCTCAGGCCGTACCGGCATCAGCTGAATGTCGTAGCGCCCGAGACCCGCTTCTCGGTTTGAACAGGGATCCCCGTAGCCCGCCATACCGAACAGCAAGCCCATCATGAGCATATGGTAGCCGTTCTCGTTCGCAAGATCGAAATAGCTGGCAGAGTTCAGCAGGATATCCGACAGCGCCTCTTCAACGCGAGGGCCGTCGCCTTCCGCAAAAGCGCGGTGCAAGTCGTAGAGGCGCCCCACATTACCGGCAACCGCTGCAAACCGCTCGACGATCTCGCCGCGATACAGCTGGGCAATCTCCTGGTTGGGAATGCGCAAAGGACGGGGCAGGTGGGCGTTATTGGGAAAGGTCGTGTCATCGGTAGTGAGGTATCCGGCCAAATAGAGCATGCTCCAGAGAGTTCCGGGCCGAATGCCGATATCCGGAAAGACAATGCCGAGATCCAGCGGCGCCTCAATGGTCCCGCGGGGCTGCATCAGGCGACACAGATCCTCAAAGGTTCGGGCATCGGCATCGCGCACCATGTCGCCGAGAACGGCGTTGCCCGACGTGTTACCCCAATAAACGTCGGCAACGCAATCCGAATGGAAGTAATTCAGCACGCTCCACGGATTGTAGATGTCCGCGTTGCCGAATCGGTAGCCGTCGTACCAA
>CANPHS010000104.1 GCA_947573925.1 uncultured Enterorhabdus sp.
AGCACGGCCAGCGGCCTTTCGCCTGCGTCATCACCTGCGCCGACTCCCGGGTGGTACCCGAGCACATCTTCATGACGGGTTTGGGCGAGCTGTTCGTCATCCGCGTGGCCGGCAACGTGGTGGGGCCCCTCGAGTTGGCCAGCGCCGTGTACGCCTGCGAGCACTTGCATACGCGCCTGGTACTCGTGCTCGGCCACACCCACTGCGGTGCCATCAAGGCGGCCCTCGACGGGGAGGCGGGGCCGGTGGCGGCCATCACCGAGCGCATCGCCCGCGCCCTGGGCGGCACCAGCGACCCCTACGAGGCCAGCGTCGTGAACGCCCGTGCCGCCGCAGCCGAGCTGACCGCCAGCCCCGAACTCGCCCGCCTTGCCGCCGACGAGGGCCTGGAAATCCGCTGCGCCGTCTACCACACCCACTGCGGCGTGGTAGATTTCCTTTAAGACTCAATCAGATTCTTATCGTAATAGCTTGCGATAAAGGGACGGAGGGAATACACTGGTGCCTGAATGAAGGGCCGGCGTCCCAGGGGGATCGGGGTGGCGGCCGCAACGCGAGGAAGGGGAGCCGCTTGTTCAGCGAACTGGTCGTGGCCTATCTGTTCCTCGGCGGGGCCGGCGCAGGGGCGTGCGTGGTGCTCGGCCTGTTGGAGTGCGCCAACATCGGCCGCTACGGCGTCCTGACGGCTCGCACTCGTCGCGCGGGAAATGCCCGGTCCTGCGGCCAGGGCCGCTCCCGTTCCGCTGGCTCCTCGCCGGCCGCCGCTCCACGCGACCCGCGGCCTTGGCATTGCCGCGTGTCCGCGCCGTTCGCCGTGCCCCACGAGTTGATGTCCCGGGCATGGCCGGCGGCCCTGGTGCTGCTCGGGGCCGGAGCGCTCTGCCTTGCGGCCGATCTGGGCCGCCCCGAACGGGTGCTCGCCCTGTACCTGGCGCCGCACTTCTCGGTGATGACCGTGGGGGCGTGGGCGCTTTTCGGGGCCATGGCGCTGGCGACCTTCTTCGCTGTGGCCTCCAATGCCGACTTCGGAGCGCTGCCCCTGGCGGCCGTGCTCGCGGCGGCCGTCGCCGCCGTGGCCGCGGGCCTGGTCACGGCGGCCTACACGGGGCTGCTCCTCAGCACGCTGCCCTCGGTGCTCGCCTTCGACACGGCCTTGGTGCCGGTATTGTTCACGCTCTCGTCGCTCTCCTGCGGGGTGGCCGTGGTGGTTGCCATGGCCTCGTTCGTGGGCTCGCGGCATCCGTTCGGGCACGCGCTGCGGAACCTGGTGCGCATCGACGGCGTTCTCATCCTCGCTGAAGCAGCGTCCCTGGCCGTCTTTGCTCTCTGGCTCGCCTCGGCCCCGGGAACCCAGGCGGCCGCGGCAGGGCTCACCCAGGGACGTCTGGCGGTGCCCTTCTGGATGCTCTTGGTGGCGATCGGCCTGATCGTTCCGCTCATGGTGGAGCGGCGCTATCCGGCGGGCGACTATCGCGTGAAAGGCCTCTGGATCGCCGCTTGCGTGCTGCTGGGCGGCGCGGCCCTGCGCCTGTGCGTGACGGGCCTGGCGGCCTTCGACGTGACCCAGATGCCGGAGCTGGCCTTCGGCCTTGCTGCAATGAACTGACGGATCGGCCCTGAACGGGGCGCGGAAAAGAAAGGATACGGCTATGGCCAGGAATCGGAACAGGCGCGGCCGGCGCGGCGGCGACGGCTTCGGGGGCGCCGACGCCTTCGCCCCCTTCTCGGACAACGAGGCGGAGATGCTCGCGGCCACCTCCTACGTGCCGCGCAAATCATCCCGCAACGGGGCGCTCGTGTTCAGCGTGGCCGTGTTCCTCGCCGCCGTGGCCCTCGTGCTGGCGGCCGGCGTGCTGGCAGAGGGGCGCATCTCGCTTCTGGGCATCCTCGCCGCCTTGGCCGCCGGGCTCATCGCCGCGTCATCGCTGCACATCGCGCTCGGCTGGGAGAAGGTGGTCGTGCTGCGCCTGGGCAAGCTGAACCGCGTGGTGGGCCCGGGCTTCTACGCCACCATCCCCATTCTGGAATACGGCACCATCCGCGTGGACCAGCGCACCATCGCCACCCCCTTCCGCGCCGAGCGCACGCTCACGGCCGATCTGGTGCCCGTGAACATCGACGCCGTGCTGTTCTGGGTGGCGTGGGATGCCGAGAAGGCCTGCGTGGAGGTGGAGGACTACTACGCCGCCATTTCCTACCTCGCCCAAACGTCGCTGCGCGAGGCCGTGGGCCGCTCCACCGTGGCGGAAGTGGCCCTGCGCCGCGACCAGTTGGACGCGGAAATCAAGGCCGACATCGAGAAGGACGCGGCCGCCTGGGGCGTCGACGTCATCGCCGTGAAGGTGCGCGACATCGTCATCCCCGCCGAGCTGCAGGCGGTCATGTCCCTGGAGGCCCAGGCCGACCGGGAGCGCAACGCCCGCATGACCGTGGCCTCCGCCGAGGCCGACCTGGCCGAGATGCTCACCGAGGCGGCGTCCATCTACGGCGACGCGGAGGCGGCCCTGAAGCTGCGCACCATGCTCATGCAGTACGAGACCGTGAAGGAATCGGGCAGCGCCGTGGTCACCGTGCCCACGGCCGTGAGCGATGGTTTTGCGGTAGGGATTTACCGCGAGGGCGCGAAGGTCTGATAGGATAGCGATAGCCCCAAACGTGAGAAAGAACACCTATGAGCGCCCTTGAATCCTTCGCCATCGACCATAGCAGCGGCCTGCCCGTGTGGATCCAGATCAAGAACCGCATCGCCTACCTCATCGGTTCCGGTGCCTACGTGCCCGGCGACCGCCTGCCCACGGTGCGGGCCCTGGCCGTGGATTTGGACATCAGCTACAACACGGTGAATCGCGCCTACATGGACCTGGAGCGCGAGGGCTACATCTCCACGCGCAAGGGGAGGGGCACGTTTGTGGCCGAGCGCCACGATCTGGGGGCGCACATGGCGTCGGATTCCCCCATCGAGCTCGTCATCGACGACATGATCCGCGTGTGCACCAACGCCGGCCTCGCCGACGACGACATCGTCGCCATGGTAGAGGCAAGACTCGCCTGGCGCGACATGCGGGATTAGAAACTCCCTCGGAAAAGTGCGAGATTGAGCCAGAAACTCCCTCGGAAAAGTGCGAGTTTTGACAAAAAGTTCCCTCGGAAAAGTGTGAAACCGCAGGTCGCTTCTTTGTAAAGTGCGAGAGACGGACGGTATTCGTTACGCTTTGGGGTTTGGTGCCCAGAAGTAACGCCCTCTGCCTCACTTTGGTTTCGCCTTCCCAAAAATAGCGCGACGTGATATACGCAATGCGCCGGAGCACGGTAACGTGCGAGGGTTTCAGATTGGCGAGGGTGCTCCCTCGCCGTTTAGTTAATTGGGAGGGTGCGATGGCCGGGGTGAGGCGGCCGGGCCCTTTTTCTCTCCCGTAAAGTCTTTAATGTCGCAATATATTGTGATAATGTGTTTCCCAACAAGAAGAACGTGGCACGGCCACGGCATCGGCGTTGTCGGGGGGAATGATGACGAGCGAGAAGGAACGGGCGCGGCGGGGAGACGGCGACGCGCGGCAGGAGGCCATCGACCTGTACCGCGCCATCGAAGACGAGCACTTCGCCACCTTGGAGGCCACGGGCATCGCCTTCGCGCCGCTCGATACGGAGCGGGTCGAGCGGGCGGCGTTGCTGGCCGCGTTGGAGCAACGGGGCGCCCGGGTGCGCAACGGGGGTGCGAGTGTCGTGCTGGGGCCCATGAGCGTTGCCTGCATTGCCTGCACGGGCTCCTGCGTCAGTCGCAGTTTCGCCCTCACCAACAACTGCCATCGGGATTGCTTCTTCTGCTTCAATCCCAACCAGGAGGATTTCGCCTACTGGTGCGAGCATCCCTTTCCCTGGCGTCGCCAACTGGATGATCTGGCCGCCGAACCCGAAGCGCCGGCCTGCGTGGCCCTGACCGGCGGCGAGCCGTTGCTCATGGCCGACGAGGCCGTGGCCTTCTTCGCCCGGGCCCGGGCGCTGTTTCCCCGGGCTCACCTGCGTCTGTACACGGCCGGCGACTTGCTGACGCGCGATATGCTCGACCGTTTGGCTGCGGCGGGCCTCGATGAGATTCGCTTCTCGGTCAAACAGGACGACGAGCCGTCGTCGCTCGCCCGGGTATTCGAGCGCATGGCCTGGGCACGTGAGGTGGTTCCCACGGTTATGGTGGAGATGCCTGTCATTCCCGGCACCGATGAGTTTATGGAGCGGCTGCTGGTCAAGCTCGATGATCTGGGGGTGGACGGCGTCAATCTGTTGGAATTCGCCTATGCCATGTGGAATTGGCCGGTTTTCGAGTCCTTGGGGCTCACCCTGCGCAACCCGCCGTGGCGGGTGCTGTTCGACTACACCTACGCCGGGGCCCTTGCGGTGCAGGGCAGCGAGGAGGCCTGCCTGCGCCTGATGCTATGGGCCCATGACCGGGGTCTTGGTCTGGGGCTGCATTACTGCTCCTTGGAGAACAAGCACCGGGCCCAGGTGCGCAACGCCAACGAGCCCCACTGCGCCGTGCATCCGTGCTACGGGTTCGATTACGACGACTTTTTCCTGAAGACCGTGCTTGCGTTCGGCGACGATCGCCAGCCGGTGCGCCAAGCCCTGGTGAGGGCCGGCTGCACGGCCCTGCGCGAAGATGCGGCGGCCCAGTCCCTCTCGTTTCACCCGCGCTGGCTGCCGGTGGCCATGGATGCCGTAGGGGATCCCGGGCGCCTTTGCGTGTCTGTAAACATTGCGGTGGGCGACGAAGGCGGCGTCCGCTTGCGGGAATTGAAAGTAGAGCCCCTGGAGCCGGCCGGATGCGGGGCCGCGCAGTGCCAAGACGTGACCGGCGAGGGGGACCGGGCATCCCTGTGTCTCCAGCACTATCCCGTGCCGGGTTGCGCCGCTTCCGACGAATCTTTTTGACATCACGCCAATATCTTGAAAATATTTTGTCACAATGTATTGCGACAAAGGAACAAAGGGATTATACTGCGCTGTGTAAGCAGGGAGGGGCCAACCCTGCGAGAGAGGAAGGGCGCTCATGCATGGCGCCCGCACCAGGAGGGGAAGGGCTGATCTTCCCCGTGGGTAACGAAAGAGGAGGAACAATGGCGGAACTGAAAACCCCGGTCAAGGGCATTTCCCGCAGAAGTTTTCTCAAGACCACGGCGGCAGTGGCCGGTGCGGCAGCGGTGGCAGGCACCACGACGGTGGCGCTGGCGGCCAACGACGAGGGTACTGAGGCCGACGAGCGCGAAGTTGTCTGCGTGTGCGGCTGCAACTGCCAGGGCAACTGCTCCATGGTGGCGACGGTGCGCGAGGGCAAGATGGTCAACATCCGATCCAACGAGAATCTGCCCTATCCGTCCTACGAGCGCATTTGCATGCGCGGTTTCAGCCATGCGAACCGCATGTACGACTTCAACCGCGTGCTGTACCCCATGAAGCGGAAGACCTGGAGTCTGGAGGAGCCCCATGTCGAGAACCGCGGCACCGACGAGTGGGAGCGCCTGTCGTGGGATGAGGCCACCCAGCTTGTCGCCGATACCCTCACCTACAACACGGAGAACTACGGGGTGCGCTCGAATTGCGTGCTCGTGTCCGCAGGCAACTCCTTCGCCGCCTACGGCGGCCTGATTGCCGGCCTTGGGTTCGCCAACGCCTTCGGGTTCCAGGGCATGGACGTGTGCCTGGACTACGGCGACTTGGTCGGCATCGGCGAGGTGACCGGCGGCGGCTGGGACTTCAACCAGCGCAACATGGCCGGCGACTACCGCTACGCCAAGACGCTTCTGATCTGGGACACGAATCCGCCCAACTCGCAGCCCCACAGCTGGCACTTCTGCATGGAAGCCAAGGACGCCGGCGCCAACCTGGTCGTGATCGACCCCACCTACACCATCGCGGCCCAGCAGGCCACCAAGTGGGTGCCCGGCATGGCCATGCTCAACGCCATCATCGCCAACGAATGGTACGACCTGGACTTCATGCGCGAGAAGACCTGCGCGCCCCTGCTCGTGCGCGAGGACAACGGCCATTTCCTCCGCGCGACGGATTTCGGCGAGGCGGGCCCGGCGGAGCTGCCCGAGTACCCGTTCTTCGGCACGCTTCTGCTCCAAGGCGTGAAGGCCGGCAAGGTGCCCACGCTGGAGGAGACGGCCCACTACGTGGTCTGGGACGCCGACAAGGACGCCTGGGGCCTCATCAACGAGGTGGCCAACCCCGCCATGGAGGGCAGCTTCGAGGTCAACGGGGTGAAGGTCACCACGGCCTGGACCCTGTTCAAGGAGCACATGGCGGAATGCACGCCGGAGTGGGCCGAGGGCCTGACCGAGGTTCCGGCCGACACCATCGTGGAACTGGCCCGCATGTACTCGCAGGACACGCCGTCCACCATCTACGCCGGCTACCATCTCTACGATAACTGCGAGGAGATGGGCATGACCTGGGCCTGCCTGGCCGCCCTCACGGGCAACATCGGCAAGCGCGGCGCCTCCATCGGTCATTTGGGGAAGAGCAAGCCGACGATCAACATGGCCGGCCTCGCCTTCCCGACGGGGCTGACGACGCTCAACGACGAGATTCCGTGGCTTCATCTGCCCGAGCTGCTGGAGACGGGCAAGCTGAAGGGCGAGGACTTCCCCGTGCGCCTTCTCTACAACATCGGGGCGAACCCGGTGGGCAGCTACGCGGCCCAGCGCAAGACCATCGAGGAGGTGCTCCCGCAGATTCCCTGCATCGTGACGAACGACATGGAATTCTCCGAGACCTGCGAGTACAGCGACATCGTGCTGCCCTGCGCCCACTACTTCGAGTACGACTGGATTCAGGCCAGCTCGCACACGCCCTTCCTGTACATGGCGAACAAGGTGGCCGATCCCATCGGCGAGGCCAAGGAGGACGTCGAGATCTTCCGCGCCATCGCCGAGCGCATGGACAACGAGGGCGCCAAGGCGTTCTATGCCAAGACCAACGAGGAAATGATGCGCATGGTGGTCGACACCGAGTTGGGCGAGCCCTTGGGCATCAACCTCGACAACCTCAAGGAAAAAGGCGTGCTGGCCGACCGCGACGAGAACTGGATCCACTGGGAGGACCAGCGCTGGCCCACGCTTTCCGGCCGTCTGGAATTCTACGTCGAGAATCCCGGTGCCCGCATCAACATCGGCAAGCCCATCGACAAGGACTTCTACCACATGCCCACCTACCACACGCCCTCGGAGGCTTTCGACGAGAGCGAGCAGCATGAGAAGTACCCGCTGTACCACTACTGCGAGCGCACCCGGTGGCACCTGCACACCCAGTACAACCACGCGCCCATCCTGCGCGAGTTGGATCCCGAACCTTACTTGCGCATGAATCCCGTGGATGCCGAGGTGCGCGGCATTGCGGAAGGCGACTACGTCGAGGCCTACAACGATCGCGGCCATTGCGTGTGCAAGGTGAAGTTCGACCAGGGCGTGCGGCCCGGCATGGTGTCCTCGCCCAAGGGCTGGCACCGCAAGGCCTATGTGTCCGGCAGCTATCAGGAACTGACCAACGACCATCTGAATTTGCTCCATATGAACACGTCGTTCGACGACACCCTCGTCGAAGTGCGCAAATATGAGGGAGAGGTGAAGTAAATGACTCGCTACGGAATGGTGATCGACACCAAGAAGTGCATCGGCTGCCATGTGTGCGCCATGGCGTGCAAGATGGAGAACAACCTGCCCAACGATGTGTGGTGGAACCGCATCTTCACGGACAACGGCGGCGACGCGGGCTTCGACATGGTGGGCGGCTCCTACCCCGACAACCTGCAATTCGGCTACATGCCCGTGGCCTGTCAGCATTGCGAGAACCCGGCCTGCGTGAAGGTGTGCCCCGTGGGCGCCACCTACAAGGACCCCGAGACCGGCGTGGTGCGCCAGGACTACGACAAGTGCATCGGTTGCCGCATGTGCATGAGTGCCTGCCCCTACAACGGCGTGCGCTCCTTCAACTGGGAAGAACCGGCGTTCCACATGGATTACGCCACGGGCAGCAAGGACGCGCCGGAACATCAACGGCACGTGGTGGAGAAGTGCACCTTCTGCTACCACCGCACGTCCCAGGGCATCGAGCCCGCTTGCATGCACCTGTGCGTGGGACGCGCCCGTTTCTGGGGCGATCTGGACGACCCGAATTCCGAGGTGAGCCAGCTTATCGCCTCCCGGTCCCATAAGCGCTTGCTCGAAGAGCGCGGCACCGAGCCTTCTACCTACTATCTCGTGTAACGGGAAGGGAGTTGAACTATGTCTGAGTATATGCAGGGCGGCGCCATCGCCGACGACGATTTCGATTTCTCGGCGCCTCGCCAGCGCGATCGCGCCCATGAGGCGGCCGGTGCGCGTGCGGCTGTGAAGAGTCCGGCGCTGAATGTCGCCATCGGCGTGAGCGCCGTGGTGACGGTGATCGGCCTGGTGCTGTGGGCCATGCAGCTGTCCGGCGGCATGG
>CANPHS010000105.1 GCA_947573925.1 uncultured Enterorhabdus sp.
CAACCAGCTCATCCGCATCGAGGAGTCGTTGGATTCTCAGGCTGTCTACGCCGGCATGAGCGCCTTCTACAACATCAAGCGCTAACGGCCAGTTAGCAGCAAGATTGAGGCGGGCGCTCGGCAGGGCGCCCGCTTTGTTTTATGGTTGCGTGAGCCATTGGGGTAGACAATTTACGACGAAGGGAGCAGTGCGGTTGAGCTGGGGCACGGGTCGACGGGTCCCGTCGCTGCGGCCTCTGTCGAAGGGCTCGCGAGGGTTGGAAGTGGCAGCGCTGCTCGGGAGCAAGTTTTAAAGCGAGTGCAAGTATGAGAACGGAGGAACGAAAGTGAAACTGACTAAAATCGAGAAGAACGGCATTGTCTGTGCGCTCGTTGAGGGCGACGAGGTTGTCATCGCCGACGCACAATCTGCCCTGGACGTGCTGATTTCTGCGAAGTACGACATTGGAACGCAGAATATCGTCATCGCGAAGGAACTGGTCGCCGACGACTTCTTCATTCTGAGCACGGGCTTGGCGGGGGAGATTCTGCAAAAGTACGTGAACTACCAGGGCCGCATCGCGATTTACGGCGACTATTCCCGCTATACCAGCAAGCCGCTGAAGGACTTCATCTACGAGAGCAACAAGGGCAAGGACGCGTTTTTCGCCGCCACCTTGGAAGAAGCCATTGGCATGCTGGCACGGTAGCGTCTGTCGCAAAGTGCAGTAAGGCCAAGAATATGCGGAATCATGCGCGGTTGGACGCGGGACGACCGCCTCATGATCGTCCGCCTTCCGCTATCTTAAAAGCCCCAGGCCCTTGGCTATGTTGGCGATGAAGTCCTGCACGTTGGTGACGATGCCGCGGCTGGCGAGGCTGCCGCGGTCCACCAGCTTGTTCACGGCGAACTCGGCGATGTCCACGCAGTAGAAGTACACGGGGCGCACGGTCCCGTCGGGAAGCACGCGGTAGCTGGGCGTCATGTTGCCCGTGGCGATGGTGTGCAGCATGGTGGCCATGCAGATGACCGTGGTGGCGCTGCGAATATGGTCGCGCATGGCGTCCTGGGCCTCGTAGGCGTTGCCGTACACGCCGGGCAGCGGCCCGTCGTCGCGGATGGAGCCGGCGAGCACATAGGGCACTCGGTTGCGCACAAGTGCCTCCATGATGCCGTCATGCACGTCCTCCTTCTCGATGAACTTCGGGATGGAGTCCCAGTAGCGCACGCGGTTGATGGTGTCCAGGTGGTGGTAGTGGCCGTTGGGGCGGTTTTCCTGGGTATCGATGTCCTGGCCGAGCGAGGTGTGGAAGTAGGCGCCTTCCAAATCGTGGGTGGCCAGGGCGTTGCCAGCGAACACGGCATCGGCGTAGCCGGCGTCGATGATCTTCGTGAAGGCGTCGCGCGAGTACCCGTTGAAGGTGAAGGCCGGGCCCATGACCCACACGATGGAGCCGTGCTCGCGGTCATGGCGCAAAAGCTCGTAGAGCTCGTCGTAATCGCGGGAAAAGGCGGTCTCGCGGGAGCGGCCCAGGCGGAAGGCGAAGTTGTCATGGCCGCCGGGGTGCGGCGGCATCTCCTCGGGCACCGCAAGGCTGCGGAAGCCCTCGGTGTACACGAGGATGCCCTCCTCACCGTTCTCCGTGCGGCCCACGGCGATAAGGTCGCCCTCGCGGATGTGGCGGAACTCGCGCACGAACACCTCGCCGCCTTCCACCACGGCCACGCAGTCCATGCGGGAGTCGCGGGCGAGCACCCACTGGCCGTCCAGCTTCAGGTACTCCGGGTAGATGGACATGGCGTGGTAGCCCTCCGGGGCCACGAAGTCCTTGGGCGCGGGCACCAGGGTCACGTCCGGCGCGGCGGCCAGGTTCGGGAGCGTGAAGTCCGGCGGCGTGTAGGGCGTGGGGGCGAATGGCATGGGCGGTGTCCTTCCGTGAAATGTCGTTGGGTGCATTGTAACGCGTCGGGGCGCTTTCAATATATTCTCGAACGGCTAAAATACGCGTATTCCACAACGTCCCCGGGGGCCCCCCCGGCGGTGGGCGCGGGGCCGCTTGCGCGGCCCGGGGAAGGGGAAGCTCGTGAAGGACATGATCTCGCTGGAGGAGGCCCGGACGCTGGTGTGCGGGGCCGTGGCGCCCACCGAGGTGGAGCGGGTGCCGCTGCTGGACGCCGTGGGCCGCGTGGCCGCGGAGGACTTGGCCAGCGACATGGACGTGGCCCCCTTCGCCCATTCGGCCATGGACGGCTTCGCCCTGCGGGCCGCCGAAATCGCCGCGGCCGGCAAGGAGGCTCCGGTGGTCCTGCGCGTCATCGGCGAGATCGGCGCGGGGGACGTGTTCGAGGGCTCCATTGGCGCGGGCGAGTGCGTGCGCATCATGACCGGCGCCTGCCTGCCCGCCGACGCCGACGCCGTGGTGAAGTACGAGATCGTCGGCGTGGTGGAGGGCGACGGGCGCACCGGCTCGCTTGTGTCCTTCGCCGCCCCGGCCAAGGTGGGCGCCAACGTGCGGGCCGCCGGCGAGGAGGCCCGGGCCGGCGAGGTGGTCGTGCACGCGGGCGAGGTCATCACCGCTGCCGGCGTGGGCTTTTTAGCCGGGTGCGGCGTGCTGGAGGTGCCCACCTACCGCCGTCCCACCGTGGCCGTCATCGCCACGGGCAGCGAGCTCGTGCCGCCCTCCCAGAAGCCCGGGCCCGGCAAGATCCGCAACTCCAACAGCTACGCCATGGCCGCCTGCGCCCAGCGGGCCGGGGCCGTGCCCTTCATCCAGCCCATCGTGGAGGACACCTACGAGGCCCTGCGCGACGCCGTGGCCGCTGCGGCCGAGAAGTACGACTTCGTGGTCACCACGGGGGGCGCGGCCAACGGCGACTACGACTTCATCAAGCCCGTCGTGGCCGATTTGGGCGAGCTTCTGATGACCACGGTGAACATGCGCCCCGGCAAGGCCCAGACCTTCGGCTTGGTGAACGGGACGCCGGTGTTCGGCCTGCCGGGCAACCCGGCGGCGGCCTACGTGGGCTTCGAGATGCTCATCCGCCCGGCCCTGCGCACCATGCAGGGCTACACTTTCATGGACCATCCGGTGGTGCGGGCCCGCCTGACCGCCGACGAGAAGAACCGCGACCCGCGCCGCATCTTCCTGCGCAGCGTGCTCACCCGCGCCTCCGACGGCGCCTTCGAGGTGACGCCGGCCAAGAACCAGAGCTCCGGCCTATTCGGGCCCATCCAGAAGACCAACTGCATGGCCATCATGCCCGACGGCACCGAGCCCCAGCCGGCCGGTTCCGTGGTAGACTGCATTCTGCTGGACGTGCCCGAGGAAGTGTGCCTGTAGACGATAACCTCGCGAGGCGCGTCGGCGGGGAGTCCTCGCGCTCTGTGACGGATAGAACGAGAAAGGCCTTTCATGTCCGAAACTATCAAGTTCGCCATTATCACCTGCTCCGACACCCGCACCCTGGAAACCGACGAGGCGGGACAGAAGTTGGAAGAGCTCATCGCCGCTGAGGGCTGGGAGTGCATCCGCCGCGTGGTGGAGGCCGACGAGCGGCCCTTCATCGCCGGGGCGCTTTTGGACGCCTGCGACCACACCGATGCCGACGTGGTGCTCACCTGCGGCGGGTCCGGCCTGTCCCTACGGGACGTGACCCCCGAGGCCACCCGCGACGTGGCCGACCGCGAGGTGCCCGGCATCGCCGAGGCCATGCGGGTGCACAGCCTGGCCATCACCCCCTTCGCCATGCTGTCCCGGGCCATCTGCGCCCAGCGCGGGCGCACGCTCATCATCAACCTGCCCGGCTCCACCAAGGCGGCCACCGAAAACTGGGAGGGCATCGTGGCGGCGCTGCCCCATGCCGTGAAGATGATGGCCGGCGAGGGCCATGACGTGCAGGGTGATCTTTCGAAAAAACTCTCTGCTGCCGCCGCCAGGGGCGAACTCGGATAAAGGGCGAGCCCGCGGCTGGTTTGCGGTATACTCTCGTAGAACGTGTTTGCGAATGCGGCCGCGCTCGGTGCGAGCGCGGCCGTTCGAGGTGGTTAGCGCTATGGCAGATATTCCCAACGGTTTCACAGGTTTCTCTCACCGGGACCCGAACTTCGTATCGGCAGGCGACGCCCTGCGGCGCTCTCGCTACGACGAGACGCCCTTCGCGACGCGCAAGCAGGAGCAGGGCGTCACGGGCGGCTGGACACCGGCGGCCCCGGCCGCGCCGGGCTATGCGGCCTCGGCGCCGCGCCCCGTGGCGGCTCCCGAGGTGCTCCAGTTTGCCGAGGACGGCACGGGCGCTGGCCAGCTCCGGTTCGACCCCGAGAAGCTCGCCCGCATTCCCGAGACAGATCGGCGCTGGTCCTGGGTGGAAATCGACCTGAACGCCATCCGCCACAACGCCTCCACGGTGAAGCACCGGCTGCGGCCCGGCACCCGGCTCATGGCCGTGGTGAAGGCCGACGCCTACGGCCACGGCGCCGTGCAGGTGGCGAAGACGGCCCTGAACTCCGGTGCCGAGTATCTGGGCGTGGCCACGGTGGACGAGGCCATCGCCCTGCGTGAGGCCTTCGTGAACGCCCCGGTGCTCGTGCTCGGCGAGCCGCCGGCCACGGCCATCCCGCTGCTTCTGGCCTACAAGATCATGCCGAGCGTGTACACCGCCGAGTTCGCCATCCGCTACGGCGAGGCAGCCGACGCCATGGGACTTAGGGCCCCCTTCCACCTGAAGGTGAACACGGGCATGAACCGCATCGGCGTGCGCTGGGACGAGGCGGCGGAATTCGCCCGGCAGATCTCCTTCCACCGGGCGCTCGATCTGGAGGGCACCTTCACCCACTTCGCCACGGCCGACTGCCCCGGCACCATCGACTTCGACCGCCAGGTGAAGCGCTTCGCCGAGGCCGTGAACGCGCTGCGGGCGTCGGGCATCAACCCGGGCATCGTGCATGCGGCCAACTCCGCCGCGGCCATCCGCTACCCCGAGGTGCAGCTGGACATGGTGCGCCTGGGCATCTCGCTCTACGGCTTCTACCCGTGCCCCGAGGCCTACCCGCTTATCGACTTGAAGCCGGCCATGGCCGTGAAGGCCCGCATCACCGAGGTGAAGACCGTGCCCGTGGGCGAGGGCGTGAGCTACGGGCTGCACTACCGCAGCCCCGGGGCCGTGAAGGTGTGCACGCTGCCCATCGGGTACGCCGACGGGTTCCGCCGGGGGCTCTCGGGCCGCACCGACGTGCTTCTGGCCGGGCAGCGCTTCCACCAGGTGGGCAACATCTGCATGGACCAGTGCATGTTCGAGGTGAACCTGCGCCAGCGCCACAACTTCGAGCCCCAGATCGGCGACGAGGTGGTCATCGTGGGCGAGCAGGGCGAGGCCGCCATCACCATCGACGAGATGGCCGACACCCTGGGCACCATCCAACATGAGGTGGCCATCGGGTTCGGCTGCTCCCGCATGCCTCGAATTTACATTTAGGAGAAATCAATGAACATGCAGCACCCCCATATTCCCTTGGATCAGCTGCGGGCCGATGTGGCAGCTTGCCGGCGGTGCCCGTTGTGCGACGGGCGCACGCAGACGGTGTTCGGCGCGGGCAACCCCGAGGCACGGGTGCTCATCGTGGGGGAGGCGCCGGGCAAGAACGAGGACTTGCAGGGCGAGCCCTTCGTGGGGGCCGCGGGCAAGTACCTGAGCGAGCTTCTGGCCATCGCCGGCCTCACCCGCGAGGAGGTGTTCATCGCCAACGTGCTCAAGTGCCGGCCGCCCTCGAACCGCGACCCGCGCCCCGAGGAAATTCAGGCCTGCACGCCCTTCCTTCGCGAGCAGACGCGCACCATCGACCCGGAGTTCATCGTCACCCTGGGCAACTTCTCCACGAAGTTCATCCTGAAAACCGACGTGGGCATCACCCGCCTCCACGGCACCCTGCAGCGGGCCGGCCGCTTCAAGGTGTTCCCCATCTTCCACCCCGCCGCCGCCCTGTACGACAGCAAGAAGCGCGAGGCCCTGGAAAACGACTTCGCCACCCTGGGGGAGCTGCTGCGGGCCTAGAGCCAGTTCTTCTTCTTGAAGAACAGGATCATGGTCACGATCATGAGGGCCGCCAGCGCGATGATGGTGATGGCCATGTAGGGCCAGTCGAGGCCCGGCAACACGGTGAGGTTCATGCCGAACCAGCCCGTGACCAGCGTGAGGGGCGCGAACATCACCGTGACGATGGTGAGGATCTGCATGGTTGAGTTCTGCTTCAAGTCGATTTGGGTCTGGTGCAGCTCGCGCAGCTGCAGGCTGTACTCGCGCAGGGTCTCCGCGCGGTCGGCCAGGTGGTTCGCGTGGGCCGCCACGTGGCTGAACGTGCGGGCCTCCTCGCGGCTCATCACCTTGTTCTCGTTGTCGGCGATGAGGTCGGCCATGACGGCGATCTGCTGGTAGTAGGAGCTCATGCGCATGGCGGCCCGGCGGTAGCTCATGATGGTTTGGGAGGACACGGTCTCGCTGTGGTCCAGCATGGACTCCTCGATCTGCTCCATGGAGTCCTCCATGAGGGCGAACCAGGTGAAGTCGTCGGCGATGAGCGTCTTCATGAGGGCGTAGAGGCAGTGGGCTGTGGTGCCCTTGGTGAGGATGCCGCTGGCGGCCACTTTCTTGAGCATGTCGGCGGTCACGGTGCCGTCGTCGATGAAGATGAGCCGGTCGGTGTCCAGGTAGAACGACATGCGATCGGGGTCGGCCGTGGGATCGGTTTTGTCGGGCACGGCGAAGGACCCGATGATGAACGAGGGGTACAGCTCCACGAAGTTCATCTCGGCCGGCTCCAGCGCCGCCAGGCCGTTGCGGCCCTCCTGGGAGATGTTGGGCAGCGCGTTGAACTCGGGGGAGGTGATGACCTTCACGAGGGGCGGCTGGGGGTTGTCGCTCTCGCTCGGCGCGTCGAGGGGGTGGGCGCGTTTCAATTCATAGACGGTTGCCAACGTTTCCTCCTCTCGCCGGGCACGGACTCTCCCCGCTAGTATAGAATGAGCCGCGCAGTAAGGAATTCGATGGGGCGATCTGTCACGTATTTGTGGCTCGCCGCCGGTTGTGGCCGCAGGGTATTCCGATTCGCTCGGACAGTCCTCGCTCGGCGGAACAGGACATTCGGTCCTGTTCCGTTCGCGTGTCGGCGCTGCGAGCGGAGCGAGCAAGTACCCTTGGGGTAAACTGCGCTCGGTCGGAACACCCCGCGTCCCCTCTACCAGTTGCCATTGTTGATGGACGGAAAGGGAGGTTCCTGTGTCCTTCGATCCCGTTGCCTGGATTAACACGCCGCGGTGGCAGGCGTCGCGGTTGGGGCTTGAGCGCATGGCGGATTTGCTGGAACGGCTGGAGCGGCCCCAGGACGACCTGCGCTTCGTGCATGTGGCGGGCACGAACGGGAAGGGGTCGGTGTGCGCCTATCTGGCCGCCATGCTGGAGGCGGCCGGCTACCGGGTGGGGCTGTTCACGAGCCCGTTCATCCTCTGCTTCGAGGAGCGCATCCGTGTGAACGGGGAGAACATCACACCCGAGGGCCTAAAGCGGGCCGTGGCGGCGGTGCGGCCGGTTGCCGAGGCCATGGAGGCCGAGACGGGGGACCACCCCACGGAGTTCGAGCTCATGGCCGCCGTGGCCTTCGAACACTTTCGGGCCGAGGCCTGCGATATCGTGGTGCTGGAGGTGGGTCTCGGGGGGCGGCTGGACGCCACCAACGTCATCGAAGCGCCGGAGGTGTCAGTCATCACCCGCATCGGGCTCGATCATACCGACCTTCTGGGCGACACCCTCGCCGCCATCGCCGGCGAGAAGGCCGGCATCGTGAAGGCGGCTCGCCCCATGGTCAGCTGGCCCCAGGAGGGGGAGGCCCTGGCGGTCATCGAAGCGGTGTGCGCCGAGCGCGGCTGTGCGCTCACGGTGCCGGACTTCGCGCAGCTGGCGGTGGAGCCGCTGGCCGGCGTGGCACTGCGGCGATTCACCTACCGAGGGCGTCCCTTCGAGACGCGGCTGCTCGGCAGCTACCAGCCCGCGAACGCTGCCGTGGCGCTGGAGGCCGCGGGGGTGCTCGCCGGCCTCGGCTGGGACATTCCGGAGGAGGCGCAGTTCGCCGGCATCGCCGAGGCCCGCTGGCCCGGGCGCTTCGAGGTGGTGGCCGCAAGCCCGCTCACCATCATCGACGGCGGCCACAACCCCCAGGGGGCTCGGGCCCTGGCCGATTCCCTGGCCGACCTGCTGGGCGCGGAGGGCCGGGGCGCCGTCACCTTCGCCATGGGCGTGCTCGCCGACAAGGACTGGCGCCCCATGGTGGACGCCGTGGCCCCCTGGGCGGCTGCCTTCGTCGCCTACGCGCCGGACAACCCCCGCGCCCTTCCCCGTCGCTCGCGGGGTCGCTCCTCTTTCGGCCCCCCCCCCTCCCCCCGTCCCCCCCCCCTCCCCCGCCCCCCCCCCCCCCCCCCCCCCCCCCCCCCCCCCCCCC
>CANPHS010000106.1 GCA_947573925.1 uncultured Enterorhabdus sp.
CGCCTGTTCCGCACGCTTGAGGGCGCGTCCATGTGCAAGGGCGGGGCGCAGATGGCCGACGGGCGCTTCGAGTACACCATGTTCTCCGACGGCTATTCGGCGGCCACCAAGACCTATTACTGGTGCACCTACGACGAGCCGGCGCGCCAGAGCGTGTGCATGGACGATTACGACCTGAACGGCACCGAGCTCATCCGCGTGGCGGCCTAGCGCCGCAGCAGCACGGGCGTGCCGCGGTAGCGGGGCCGATGATGCGGCTCTTGACAGGAGCGTCGCGGCCGCTAGAATAAATCGACAACCCTTAAGGGGGCGACTGGTTTCGACATGGTAAGTTCGAAACGAGGAGCAGGCCGTGGTCTCCTCGCCACGCTAAACAGGGGTACCGTCAAGTTAATTGGCAAAAACACTTCTAAGACCGGCTACTACATGCCGGCCGCCATGGCTGCCTAACAGCAGTTTTTGGTGATCACCGACCCCGGTGCTTCCCCGAACCGGGCAAGGTGTCATTTGAGGGGAATGCCCCGCGGCACGTAGTCGGTATGGCCGCGGGAAAGACCGAACCGACTAGGAGCGGCCACGTTGGTCTGCGAACCGATCCGCTCCGAAGCCCGATCGCTGACTAAGCCTGTAGCGCCTTGTGGACAATTTAGTATGGACCGGAGTTCGATTCTCCGCGCCTCCACCAATCGACACAGCTCGAACTCCGCCGCCCGCGGAACTCGAGTTCAGGGCCCGCGCCGAACACCTGCCGGCGCGGGCCTTTTTGCTGCATAGGGGGCCGGCCCCTGCGCCAATTCTTAAGAAAACCAGTCATGTTCAGGGAATACTTCTGAAACTCGCGTAAGTTTCGTGGAAGGGGCGTGGTAAATGGGCCGCCGCGGGCGTTCCGGGGGCGCTCGTATGTGAAAGTAACGCCGAGAGGCGGCCCGTGCCATCCGCGACGTGGGGAGTGTCGTATAATTTCCCTGAAACGCGAAGGCCCCTTGCGGCCCCTCAAACGCACTGCAAACGAACGACTGTCACGGAAGCACGCCATGGCCAAACATACTCAGGGAAAACACGGAACATCGACGGACTCGCAGCCCCAGGGCGGGGCGGCCTCGCCCACGCCCGCGCCCCGGTCGCCGCGCGGCGCGAAGGTGTCGGTGCCCCGGGGTGCTCCGGTGCCCCCGCCGGCCCAGCCCACCGCGGCCATGCCGCCCCAGCAGCCCGGCTCCCCCCGCCGCATGGCGGCACCGGCGGCCCAGCCCGCCGCGGCTCAGCCTACCGCGGTCCAGCCCACCGCGGTCCGCACGGTGCCCGTCATGGCGCCCGCGCCCGCGCCTCAGGGAGCTGCCGGCTACGTGCCCTCCTACCAGGTGAATCCCAACCCGCCCGGCTCCGGCAAGCGCCGGGCCCTGAAAATCTTCGGCATCACCGTGGCCTCGTTGCTGGGCGTGGTGGCGCTCGTCTACTTCGTCGGCGTGTTCATCTTCATGGGGCGCTTCTTCCCCCACACCTCCATCCTGGACATGGACATCTCGGGCATGACCCCCGAGGAGGTGCACGAGATGCTGGACGGCGTGCTCGGCGACTACACCTTCAAGGTGGAGGGCCACGGGCTGAACCTCACTCTGGCGGCGAAGGACATGGGTATGTCCCTGGAAAGCCAGGCCATCGCCGACAACCTGCTGTCCCAGATGAATCCGTGGGCGTGGCCCTACGAGGTGTTCCAAACCCACGACGACACCGAGGATTTGGTCTCCACCTTCGAAGAGGGGGTGCTGGCCGACACCATTCAGGCCGCCGTGGACGAGGTGAACAGCAAGGGCGAGGCGCCCAAGAACGCGAGCCTCGCCTTCGACGAGGCCGCCGACGCCTTCAAGATCGTGCCCGAGCAGGAGGGCGACACGCTGCTGGCCGATGTGGTGCTCGACCAGGTGACCCGGGGCACGGTGAACTTCGCCCCGAAGGTGACGCTGACCGACGCGGTGCTGGCCAAGCCCACCGTCACCGAGGACGACCCGGCCCTGGCCGCCGCCCGCGAGCAGGCCAACGATTACCTGGAGGGGGCGCTCACCCTCACCATGGCCGGCAAAGACGTGCTCTCCATCAGCGCCGCCGACATCGCCGAGCAGGTAAAGGTGGCCGACGACCTGTCGGTGTCCTTCGATCCCGCGCCCTTGGTCTCCATGGTGCAGGAGAAGGTGAACGTCATGGACACCGTGGGCGCCACGCGCACCTACACGCGTCCCGACGGCAAGCAGTTCACCGTGAAGGGCGGCGATTACGGCTGGATCACCGACAGCCAGGCCACGGCCGAGGCGGTGAAGAAAGCCCTGGAGGCGGGCAAGGGCGGCACCATCGAGATCACCATGAAGCAGAACGCGGCCCAAAGCCCCGACGAGTTCGGGCGCGATTTCGGCAGCCGCTACATCGACGTGGACTTGAAGAAGCAGCACGCGTGGCTGTTCGACGAGGACGGGTCGGTGCTGTGGGAGAGCGACATCGTGAGCGGCCTGCCCAAGGACGGCCGCGACACCCCCGAGGGCACCTACTACATCAAGACCAACGACGGCAAGTCGGTGCTGCGGGGCTACAAGCCCGACGGCAGCAAGGACTACGAGACCGAGGTGCAGTACTGGATGCCCTTCAAGGACAACTCCATCGGCTTCCACGATGCCGGCTGGCAGGAGAAGTTCGGCGGCAAGCGCTACAAGACCCACGGCAGCCACGGCTGCGTGAACCTGCCCCCCGACAAGGCCAAGGAGCTTCACGAAGTGCTGAAGGTGGGCGACGTGGTCGTCGTCCACAAGTAGGAAAGCGCCATGACTTTCCCGAAGGCGGGCGATGCCCGCGCCGTGCGCGATGCCTGTGACGCCAGCGATGATTGCGTCCCGAACGACGCTTGCGAGGCAGCGGCCGTCGAGGCGTTCGACGACCGGCCCATCGGCGTGTTCGATTCCGGCTATGGCGGTCTTACCGTGGCCCGGGCCTTGCAGAAACGGCTGCCGGAGGAGTCCCTCGTGTACTTCGGCGACTCGGCCCGCTGCCCCTACGGCCCGCGCGACCAGGCCGAGGTGGATCGCTTCGTGCAGCAGATCTGCACGTGGCTCGTGGGCCGCGACGTGAAGATGATCGTCATCGCCTGCAACACGGCCACCGCCGCCGGGCTCGCCCACGCCCAGCGTGTCTTCGACGTGCCCGTGGTGGGGGTGGTGGAGCCGGGCGCCCGGGCCGCGGCCCACACTACGCTGAACCGCCGGGTGGGGGTCATCGCCACCAAGGGCACGGTGGAATCAAACGCCTACGCCGACGCCATCCGCCATATCGACGCCGGCATCACCGTGTTCTCCACGGCCACACCGCGCTTCGTGGAGATTGCGGAAATGGGCCTGAAGCTGGCCGACGGGCCCATCGAGGACTACCTGTCCGGGGCCTCGAAAGTCTACATCCGCCCGGAGTTCGAGGAGATCGCCCGGGAGTACCTGGAGCCCCTGCGCCGCTGCGAGATCGACACGCTCGTGCTCGGGTGCACCCACTACCCGCTGCTGAAGGCCCTGATCGGGGGTGTGGTGGGGCGCCGGGTGACGCTCGTGTCCTCGGCCGACGAGACGGCCCGGGACGTGGACCACATCCTGCGCCGGCGCCACGGCTTCGCCCGGCCCGGCCACGTCCCCACCTTCGAGTTCTTCACCACCGCCGCCGACGCCGCGGAGTTCCGCCGCTTCGGGAGCCGCGTGCTCGCCCGCCCCATGGACGTGGTGGCCCACGTGGATCTGCCCGAGCTGATCGTTTCGTAGAAGGGATGCCCCATGAAAACCGTCGTCATCGCCACGAACAACGCCCACAAGGTGGCCGAGATCCGCTCGGCGCTGAATTTCGAGGACTGGGAGTTCGCCACCCTGCGCGAGGCGGGCATCGCATCCGACCCGGCGGAGGACGCCGGCACCTTCGAGGGGAACGCCCGCATCAAGGCCCGGGCCGCCCGGGAGGCGGCCGAGGCGGTGCTCGGGCGGCCGGTGGCCGTGCTCGCCGACGACTCGGGGCTCGAGGTGGACGCCCTCGGCGGGGCGCCGGGGGTGTACTCGTCGCGCTACGCCGGCACCGACGGCGACGACGGGGCCAACAACGCGAAGCTGCTGTCCGAGATGGCGGCAGTGCCCGACGGCGAGCGGGCGGCCCGCTTCGTGTGCACGCTCGTGTTCATCGACGAGGACGGCGCCGAGACCGTGGCCCGGGGCACCATCGAGGGGGCCATCGGCCGCGAAGCCCGCGGCGGGGAGGGCTTCGGCTACGACCCGCTGTTCCTGCCCGAGGCCTTCGGGGGCGCGCACACCCTGGCCGAGGTGTCCCAGGCCGAGAAGAACGCCATCTCCCATCGCGGCGGCGCCCTGCGCACCCTGCGCGACGCGCTGAGCGCCTAGGGCCCAGGGCCGCGCCGGGGGTCGCCGGCCTTGCGGGGCGCAGGCGCCTGCAGGTTCGCGCGGTCGATGGGGCGGAGGCGTTCGCGCGGTTCGCCGACGGCTGCGGGCGGGGTCTCCTTCCCGCTCGCCGGCCGCCGTGGACGGGCTTTTCTTCCTGAATCTGACAAAGGCACTTGACTTATAGCCTACTCCATATGGTCTAATTGACATGTAGTCTGTTAGACGTGTCCGGGCACGGCTGCACGGCCTGAAAGGGATTTCATGAAGATCGCGGAAGTCAGCAAGCGCTACGGCATCTCCACCGATACGCTCCGTTACTACGAGCGCATCGGGCTGCTGCGCCATGTGCCCCGCAACGGCAGCGGCATCCGCGACTACGACGAGGCCAGCTGCAACGTCGTGGAGTTCGTGAAGTGCATGCGCGACGCCGGCATGAGCATCGAGTCGCTCGTGGAGTACATGGAGCTCATCGAGCGCGGGGACGAGACCCGCGAGGCCCGCAAGGAGCTGTTGAGCCGCCAGAGCGAGGCCATCCGCGCCCGCATCGCCGATTTGGAGCGGGCCCTCACGCGCCTTCAGTACAAGATCGACCACTACGACGACATCATGGCCGACTCCGAACGCGCCCTGCGCAGCGGCGAGTAGCGCCGGTCTCGCGTTCGCATTTCCGCTCCCTGAGTTCTCGCGACTGAAACGCTTCTGCGGGCAGTTTCGCCCGCCGTTTCCCGCAGGCTCTCGCGATCGTTCCAATTCTCGCGACTGAAACGCTTCTGTGGGTGCTCCCTTTTCAGTGGCCGTTCTGCCGCCACGCCCTCGAACCGTGCATATCTTCCGTAGCCTGATTTGCTCTCTGGACATGAAGCTGACTTCAACCTTTATCATGTACCCCACAAAGAGAATGCATCGTTTCCGTTGCGCTGTGGCGAAAAAGTTCGGTTGGAGGTTCTTGAAGCGGCTGAATAGGGGCAATTTCCGGTTTTTTCTGGCGTAAAGTCCCCGATTTCCCCTGATTTTCGCCTTTGGACCTCTGTTGGGAGACCTCCAAACGGACTTTTTTGTCATGACGGAGCCTACATGATGCAAAACGACCGTGGACAAGGACGAGCACATGCAGAAAGAGCAGTTGGTTGAATGCGGCGACGCCGCCGGATTCGCTTTCGCCCGGCCCGATCATGATCGGGCGGCGCGGCAGGGGGCCGGCGAGGTGATTTACGGCGAGGGGAAGACCGCCGACCAGATCGCGGCCATCGCGGCGGCGCTTCTGGAGGGCGGGCAGGACCGGGTGCTGGCCACTCGGGTGGACGCCGAGAAGGCCGCGGCTGCGACCGCTCTCTGGGAGGCGCGGGAGCGCGAGCGCTGCGCGACGGCGGGGGAGGCTTCGTCCCTGGCGGCGGTGCTGGCGGCCTGGCCCGTGGCGGTGACCTACTACGAGACGGCGCGGCTTCTGGTGTTCGGCGGGATGCCCGAGCCTGACGGCGATGGCGTGGTGGCCGTGGTCTGCGCCGGCACGAGCGACGGGCCCGTGGCCGAGGAGGCGGCGCTCACGGCCCAGTTCCTCGGCAACGAGGTGGAGCGCTTCTACGACGTGGGGGTGGCCGGCATCCACCGGCTGCTGGACGTGGCCGACGACCTGGCCCGGGCCCGGGCCGTGGTGGCCGTGGCCGGCATGGAGGGGGCGCTCGCCAGCGTGGTGGGCGGTCTTGTGGCCTGCCCGGTCATCGCCGTGCCCACCTCGGTGGGCTACGGGGCCTCCTTCGGGGGCGTCACGGCCCTTCTGGCCATGTTGAACTCCTGCGCGAGCGGGGTGTCGGTGGTGAACATCGACAACGGCTTCGGCGCCGCCTTCCAGGCGAGCGCCATCAACCATCTGAACAGGCGCGGGGAAAGGTAGGAATCGGTGACGCGGTTGCTGTACTTGGAATGCACGGCGGGCATCAGCGGGGACATGGCCGCGGCGGCCCTGCTCGATCTGGGGGCGAGCGAGGAGGCCGTGCGGCGGGCCCTGGGGTGCCTGGACGTGGTGGGCGTCACCGGGGAGGGGTGCCGCGGGGGGACGGCGGGGCGCTCGTCGTCTGCGACTTCAACGTGGTGCTGTACGCGGCCCACGAGAACCTCGACCATGACATGGCCTACCTCCACGGCCATGGGGAAGGGGAGGGCTGCGACCACGCACATAGCCACGAGCACGGGCACGCCCACGGGAGCGGTCACGATCACGAGCATGGGCACGCGCGCGACCATGCCCGTACGCACAGCCACGACGACGCCCACGACCACGATCACGGCCATCACCATCGCGGGCCGCGGGATATCGAGGAGCTGATCGAGGGGGCCGCCATGACCGAGGGCGCCAAGGCCCGGGCCCGGCGCATCTTCGCCCTGGTGGCCGAGGCCGAGGCCCGGGCCCACGGCGTGCCGCTCGACGAGGTGCACTTCCACGAGGTGGGCGCGGTGGACTCCATTGCCGACATCGTGGCCATCGCCGTGGCCGTGGACGACCTGGCCCCCGACGGCGTGGTGCTGGGCGACTTGCCCTGCGGCCACGGCACGGTGCGCTGCCAGCACGGCCTCATTCCCGTGCCGGCCCCGGCCACGGCTTTCATCGCCGAGGCCTGCGGGCTCGTGTTCGCGCCCGTGGACGTGGAGGGGGAGCTGGTGACCCCCACCGGCGCCGCCGTGGCCGGGGCCCTGCGCACCCAGGCGGCGCTGCCGGAGCGCTTCGCCATCCGCCGTATTGGCATGGGGGCCGGCAAGCGGGCCTACGACACTCCGGGCATCCTGCGGGCCATGATCGTGGAACCGCTCCCGTAAATTCTCGATACTTTAGTACTCTACTGTGATAAAGTGAAACCGCCTCGAACGACCGTCTCGGGGAATCCGTCGCCTTTTGCCTGGGGCCTGCGGGCCGCGGGCGTGCCAGGGCGCATAATATGAGAAGCTCCGTAACCGAACGGATTTGAGGAAGGTTCGCCTGTGAACGCAGTAACGCCATCGGGTTTCCGCGACGTGCTCGCCGAGGAGGCCCTGGCCCGCGAGGCCATCACCCGGGCCGTGGCCGATTTGTTCGCCGCCCGCGGCTATGTGCCCATCGAGACCCCCACCCTGGAGGTCATGGACGTCATGCGGGCCGGCGGGCGTGTGCCCGCGTCTCCCTTCAAGTTCTTCGACTCCCACGACGACCTTCTGGCCATGCGCCCCGACGTCACCCTGCAGATCGCCCGGGCCTGCGCCACGCGCATGGCTGGCGAGGAGGGCCCTTTGCGCTTCCGCTATACCCAGCGGGTGTTCCGCGAGGCCGAGACCGACAACCAGGTGCAGGCCCGCGAGCTTACCCAGTGCGGCGTGGAGTGCATCGGCGAGCGCGGCCCGGCCGTGGACGCCGAGCTGGTGGCCCTGTTCGCCGAGGCCCTCGCCCTGGCCGGCGCCACCGACTTCGTGCTGGGCGTGGCCACGGTGGGCGTGCTGCGGGCGCTGCTGGACCGCTCCGGTGCCGCCGGGCCGTGGAAGGCCGCGGTGCTGGACGCCTACCACGACTCCGACTTCGTGGCCCTGGACCGCCTGTGCGCTCTCGTGGCCGGCGTGCGCCCCGAGGATGGGGCCGAGCTGCCCGACCCGGGCCCGGCCGCCCCGGCCTATGCCGACGCCATCGGCCGCCTCGCCCGCATCCGCGGGGGCCGGGAGGCCATCGACGAGGTACGGGCCCTCGTGGCTCCCCTCGGCTGCGTGGCCGACCTGGACGACTTCCAGGATACCTGCGACCGCCTGGCCGCGGCCGGCCTGGAGGGGCGCCTGCTCGTGGACTTCTCGGTGGTCAGCTCCTTCAACTACTACACCGGCATCGTCTTCGAGGCCGCCTCGCCGCATCTGGGGGCGCCGCTCGGCTCCGGAGGCCGCTACGACCGCATGATCGGCGCCTACGGGGGCGACCGCCCGGCGGCCGGCTTCGCCTTCTACCTGGAGCAGGCCATGGCCGCCGCCTCCGCCG
>CANPHS010000107.1 GCA_947573925.1 uncultured Enterorhabdus sp.
AGTTCAGGATGTCGAGCACCTCCACCCGGGCGCGGGCCTCGGGGGAGTCGGCGCGGCCCTCGGCGCGGGCCCGAGCGCCGGCGTCCTCGACGGCCTCGGCGATGGCGAGGGCGGCGCTGCGGTGGCCGCTGCCCACGGAGGCGTGCACCACGAGGATGACCGGGTCGCCGGCGTCGGTGGCCGCCGCGAGGGCCGCCTCGGTGGCGGCAATGGCGTCGGGCGCGGCCAGCTCCCCCGGCAGGGGAGCGGCCAGCGCGGTTTCCGCCGCGGCGGCGGGGGCGCGGGAGTCGCCGGTCGCGGCGTTGCGGCCGGCGGGGGAATCGGCGGCGGCCCGATCAACGGGGGCTGCGGCTGCGGAGGCCGCTTCGGCGTCGCCGACTTGTTTCGTATCATGTGTATTCATGGACATCATCATAGCGCATTTGCGCCCCGCCGCCCGGGACTCGACGTATTACCCGCAAACGGTACCGTTGAAGTTGACGGCCTGTCGCAAAGATTTTGATCTCGCGAACGTCGGCGCCGTTTTGCGTTACGATTAGCAGTGCCGTCAACGAACCGCCAAGGAGCAAGTTTCCATGACCGATATCGCCACGACATCGAATCCGGCCGCCACCGCCGAGGCCGTCGCCGCCGCGCGACGGGGCGCGGGCGTGGCCGTGCTCGTCCCCTGCTACAACGAGGCCGTCACCATACAGAAGGTGGTGCGCGACTTCCGCGCCGCCCTGCCCGAGGCCACGGTCTACGTCTACGACAACAACTCCACGGACGGCACCGCCGAGCTCGCCGCCGAGGCGGGCGCCGTGGTGCGCCGCGAGAGCCGCCAGGGCAAGGGCAACGTCACCCGCTCCATGTTCCGCGACGTCGAGGCCGACATCTACCTCATGGTGGACGGCGACGACACCTACCCGGCCGAGGCCGCCGGGGACCTGGTGGCCCCCATCGCCGCCGACGGGGCCGACATGACCGTGGGCGACCGGCTGTCCAACGGCTCCTACGGCGACGAGAACGACCGGCCCTTCCACGGCTTCGGCAACAATTTGGTGCGCCGGCTCATCAAGGTGCTCTACGGCTTCGCCTTCGAGGACGTCATGACCGGCTACCGCGCCTTCTCCCGGGCCTTCGTGAAGACCATGCCCGTCATGAGCGAGGGCTTCCAGGTGGAGACCGAGATATCCATCTGGGCCGTGGACCGGCGCTGGCGCGTGGCCGACGTGCCCATCGACTACCGCGACCGCCCCGAGGGCTCCGAGTCGAAGCTCTCCACCGTGGGCGACGGCCTTCTGGTGCTGCGGGCCATCGCGAGCCTGTTCCGCGACTACCGCCCCATGGCCTTCTTCGGGTGGCTGGCGCTGGCGCTGGTGGCCCTGGGCCTGGTGGCCGGGGTGCCGGTGGTGGGCGAGTACCTGGACACCGGCTACGTGTCGAAGCTGCCGAGCGCCGTGCTCGCCATCGCCTTCGTGCTGTGCGGGGCGCTCTCCTTCACAGCCGGGCTCATCCTGGACACGGTGGCGAAGTCCCACCGCCGCCAGTGGGAGCTGGACGTGTACCGGGTCATGGACGAGCAGTCCCAACGCTGACCGTACTCCCCATGAGTGCATACGGTGGATGACCGGGTGCCGTCTTGCGCTTTGGTGCGGTTCCTCCTATCATAGTAAGAACAAATGTTCTTGAAGGAGGATCTATGAAATACGGCCGCTTGGCCCTGTCGGCGCTGCTGTGCTGCGCCCTCGTTCCCGTCGCCGCCTGCGTCGCCGTCGCGGCCGATCCGCTGCCCGCCCAGGCGGCTCCCGCTCCCTCGCTGGCGAAGAAGCCCGCGCTGAACCTCCGTTCCAAAACCTTGGCCCGGGGGCAATCGGTTTCATTGAAGGTGGCGGGCGCGGCCGGGAAGAAGGTGCGTTGGTCGTCGTCGAACAAACGGGTGGTCACGGTCAGTGCCACGGGCCGCGTGCGGGCGCGGTCGGTGGGCCGCTGCACCATCCGCGCCAAGGTGGGGAAGCGCACTCTTACCTGCAAGGTGTCCGTGCGCAACGCCACGGGCTCCATCGCCAAGGGAAAGCGGCGCGACACGGCGTTCTCGCTCGTGGCCAGCGCCGAGAATTCCACGACCGACTACCGGAGCACCTACGGCTACATCGAGGACATCGGCGATGGGCGCGGCTACACCTGCGGCATCATCGGGTTCACCTCGGCCACGGGCGATTTGCTCGACGTGGTGCAGCGCTACGGGGCGCTGAAGCCTGCGAACAACCCCCTGAAGAAGTACGTCGGGGCCTTGAAGGCCGTGAACGGCACCGATTCCCACCAAGGGCTCGGCGCCGGGTTCGAGAAAGCGTGGAAGCGGGCCTGCCGCGACAAGGAGATGGTGCAGGCCCAGAATGCCGTGCTTGAGGAGCAGTACCTGAAACCGGTCATCCGCGCCGCCAACGAGGACGGCCTGAGCCCCCTCGGCCAGTTCGTCTACTACGACGCGCTGGTGGTGCACGGGCCCGGCAGCGACGGCGACAGCTTCCATGGCATGAGGGCCGCCGCCAAGCGCAAGGCGAAGACGCCGGCCCAAGGCGGCAGCGAGGCGACGTACCTGAAAACGTTTCTCAAGCAGCGCGAGCGCGTCATGCTGAAGGAAGAGGCCCATTCCGACCTCTCGCGCCTTCGGGTCCAACGGCAGCTCATCGCTGCCGGGAATTGGAAGCTGGCCCGTCCCCTTGCCTGGACCATGTACGGCGATCGATTCACTTTGCAGTAGCCCGTGCGCATTGTCGGCCCCGGCTTCGGCGAACGTGTTCCGTTGCCGGCCGGCAATGGCTGCTCATGGCTGCCGGCAGCTGGTACGAAAAAGGGCGAACCCGAAGGTTCGCCCTGGTCATTTATGGTGCCCCCAACGGGAATCGAACCCGTGTCTCAGCCTTGAAAGGGCCGCGTCCTGACCTCTAGACTATGGGGACGTGCAAAATTAGCTTTCACAGTATGGCAGACCTTCCCCCATGGTGCAAGGGGGAATTTGGGAATTTTTTATCAGCTTGGCCCGGTGCCTTGCCAAAGGGGCCGCCGATGCCGAGAATGGCAGGGTGTCGTCAATCCCGCACGAAAAAAGGGCTATGAAGAAGCTTCTCCAACAACTTATGAAGTTCGGCGTCGTGGGCGTCGTCGCCTTCCTCATCGACTACGGCCTCATGGTGATCCTCACCGAGCTCGCCGGGGTGGAGTACCTGCTGTCGGCCACCATCTCCTTCACGGTGTCGGTGGTGTTCAACTACCTGGCCTCCATGCGCTACGTGTTCACCCACAAAGAAGGGATGTCGCGGCGCCGCGAGTTCGTCATATTCGTGGTGCTGTCGGTCATCGGCCTTCTCATCAACGACGCGCTCATGTTTGTGGGCACCACGCTGCTCGGCATCAGCTATCTCATCACCAAGGTGTTCGCCACGGCGGTGGTCATGGTGTACAACTTCGTCACGCGCAAGAAGTTCCTGGACGCGGGCGACACCCCGGTCACCGAGGCCGCCGGGCTCATGGAGTAGGGGAGCGAGCCCATGGATGCGGGAACCATCGTCCTCATAGCCAATCCGGCGGCGCAGAACGGCCGGGGCTCCTGGGCCGCCGTGGAGGCGGCGAGCCTCTTTTCGGCCCGGGTGGGCGAGAACGGCTTTCGCCTGGTGCTCACCGAGCGGCCGGGCCACGCCGCCGCCATCGCCCGGGACCTTCCGTCGGGGGTGCGGGCCGTGGTGGCCCTCGGGGGCGACGGCATCATCAACGAGGTGGCCTCAGGCCTTATGGAGCGGCCCGCGGCCGACCGGCCGCCGCTCGGCGTCATTCCCGCCGGCTCCGGCAACGACTACGCCGAGACCCTCGGCATGAACGGCAGTCTTCCCAAGGCCGTCGACCGGATCCTGCAGTTTCGCACCGTTTCGGCCGACGTGGGCCGCGTGAACGGCCGCTATTTCGTAGAGACCCTCTCCTTCGGGCTGGACGCCGCCATTGCCCTGGATACGGTGGAGCGCCGCGTGCGCACCGGCAAGGCCGGCACGCGGCTGTACCTGGAGGCTGCCGTGGACCAGCTGTTCCACCACCTGGCCCTCTACCCGTTCAAGGCCGTTGTCGAGGGTGACGGGGCGAACCGTGACGGCGTCTCGGCGCCCTTTGGGCACCCCGGCGATCTTGCGGGGTCGGCGCTGCCGCGGGTCGTCGAGGGCGAGGCCTACCTGTTCGCCGTCCAGATCGGCCCCACCTACGGGGGCCACTTCCATATCACCCCCGACGCCGCCATTGACGACGGCCTGTTCGACCTGTGCTGGGCCACGCCGTCCCTCGGCCCCTGGAAGGCGCTCGCCGTGCTGCTGGCGGCCAAGGGCGGCCACCATACGGGCAACTCCCACATCCACCTCGATCGCGCCCCCGCGCTCACGCTGGATTTCGCCGTGGAGCCGCCGGCCCAGATCGACGGCGAGAAGATCACGGGAACCCACTTCGAGATCGACTGCATCCCGCGGGCCCTCACCGTTATCTGCGGTCGTTGACGCGGCCGCGCCGTCCCGCCGTCTCGGTGCGGCCGCGGCCTGCGCTGCGGCCCGGCCGACGGTATCGGAGGCGCCCATGCCGTGCCATCCGTGGGGTATTTTGAAGTTTTGCGGCACGGCGGCCATATTTGGCCTATAATAGCCTGCGCCCCGAAGTGGGCACCATGAGCCGCCCTCGTAGCTCAGGGGATAGAGCACTTGCCTCCGGAGCAAGGTGCCGCAGGTTCGAATCCTGTCGAGGGCACCATGAATCATCAGGGAGAACTTCGGTTCTCCCTTTTTGTTGGCCGTGGACATCGGACCGCTCTGGCCGGAAGTGGGACAGTTTACCCGGTATGGTGTCCCACTTCGCGGGAGGGCCGGCCGTGGGGCCTTGACCGCCCAATGGGAAGCATGGGGAAGGACGCGCTATGACCGAGACTGTTGCCATCGACCGTATGAGCTACGGGTCGGCCGCCGTGGGGCGGCTGGCCAGCGGCAAGACCGTCTTTGTGGAAGGCGCCGCGCCAGGGGACACCGTCGAGGTGGAAATCGTCGAGGACAAGCCCCGCTTCGCCCGGGCCCGGCTCGTGACTGTGGCCGAGCCGGGCCCCGACCGGGTGGCCGCCCCCTGCGTCGCCGGCTGCGGCGGCTGCCCCTGGGCGCACCTGTCCTATGCGGCCCAGCTCGCCGCCAAGCGGGCCAACGTCGTGGACGCCCTCGTGCGCACCGGGCGCATGGACGCCGCCCGGGCCGAGGCCCTCGTGGCGCCCTGCGTGCCTTCCAAGCGGCAGTGGGGCTACCGCAACAAGTTGGAGCTGGCCTGCGGTGCCGATGGTGCCGGCCGCCTCACCTTGGGAATGCGCTCCGAGGGAAGCGCGGAACTCGTACCGCTCGATCGCTGCCCGTTGGCCAACCGCCTCATCGAGGGGGCGCCCAAGGCCCTGCGCGGCGCTCTGCGCTTTTTGTCCGGCAACGAGGATCTTGGCATCTTCCGCGTGGGCGTGCGCGGCAGCCTGCGCACGAAGGACGTGGAGGTGGCCCTGTGGACGGCCCCCGGCCCCTTCCCCCGGGCCGCCGCGGCGAAAACTTTGGCCAGCGCCTGCAAGAACACGTCGCTCGTGCGGGTGGTGGCCGAGCCGGGCCGCGCCCGCAAGGTGAAGAAGGTGGAGGCCATCTCCGGCAAGGGCTGCTGGGAAGAGGAGCTGGCCGGCGAACGCTTCCTTACGAGCGCCCCGTCGTTTTTCCAGGTGAACACGGCCCAGGCCGAGAAGCTGATCGCGCTCGTGGCCGAGGGCCTCGCCTTGGAGGAAGGGGCCTTCGTGGCCGACCTGTACGCCGGGGGCGGCACGTTCTCGGTGCCCTTGGCGGCCGCCGGGGCCGAGGTGGTGGCCGTGGAGGCCGCCGGCTCCTCCGTGCGCGATTTGCGCCGCAACGCCGAGCGGGCCGGGGTGTACGTGGATGTGGTGGGCGGAGATACCGCCCGCATCTTGCCCGAGCTGGGAAGTCTGGACGCCCTGGTGGTGGATCCGCCCCGGGCCGGCCTCGCCCCCGGCGTGGTGGACTCCATCGTCGCGGCGGCGCCGCAGCGGGTGGCCTACGTGAGCTGCGACCCGGCGACCTGGGCCCGCGACGCGGCGCTGTTCGAGGCCGCAGGCTACCGCTTGGCCCTCGCAACGCCCGTCGACCTGTTTCCCCAAACCTACCATGTGGAAGTGGTTAGCATTTTCGAGCGCTGCTTCCGCTAACCTGTTAAAATCAATCACCGTATGTGAAGATGCACGCCGCGCGCGCTTCAATGCGAACGGCAGTGCCGTCCCGTTAAGAAAAAGGAGGGGCCCCATGGCTCTCTACACTCCCGAGTACCAGCCCACCGGCGACGAGGTCGCCGTCATCAACACTTCCAAGGGCACCATCCGCGTGCAGCTGGCCGGTGCCGACGCCCCCATTCACGTGGGCAACTTCGTCGAGCTGGCGCAGAAGGGCTTCTACGACGGCCTGAAGTTCCACCGCTACGTGCCCGGCTTCGTCATCCAGGGCGGCTGCCCGAACACCCGCGAGGCCACGCCCGAGCAGGTGGCCGCCGGCCGCGCCCCGGGCTTCGCCCCCTTCGGCACCGGCAACCCGGGCTACTCCATCAAGGAGGAGTTCACCACCAACCCGAACAACAAGCACGAGGACGGCGCCTTGGCCATGGCCCGTTCCATGGATCCGAACTCCGCCGGCTCCCAGTTCTACCTGTGCCTGGGCCCCCAGCACAACCTCGATTCCGGCTACACCGTGTTCGGCCAGACCATCGAGGGCAAGGACGTCATCGGCCAGCTCCGCGCCGGCGACGTCATCGAGTCGATCACCATCGAGAACGCCGCCTAAGCGAGCGGCCCACCGCAACCCGCGGCCCCCGGAAAGATCGGGGGCCGTTCGGACTGCCGGCCCCCGCCGTCGTGCCCGTCCGTTGAACGAAGCGAAGGAAGTCTATGAACAACGAGTTATTCGATCGAGCCAATGAGCGCTACCGCCTGCGCGACTACCGCGGTGCGCTGTTGACGTTCACGGAATGCTTGCAGGACACGACCTCTCCTTTGGCCCCCGGCGAAATGGGGCTTTTGTACCACCAGATCGGCAACTGCCTGGTGAAGCTGAAGAATCCCGGTGAGGCCATCCAGGCCTACAGCCAGGCCACGGCCGACGCCGCCTACGGTGCCATGGGCACGGTGGAATGCAACCTCGGCATGGCCTATGCCTCGCTGCGCGACTATCAGAATGCCATCCGCTACTTCGAGCAGTCCGTGGCCGACGAGGCCAATCCCACGCCCTACAAGTCCTACATGGGCATGGGCAACGCGCTCATGAAGCTGGGCAAGTCCGCCGAGGCCGGCGTGGCCTTCCGCGAGGCCGCGCTCGACGAGGCCAACCCCGATCCCACCAAGGCCCTGCTGAACCTCGGCGTGTGCTTCATGGCGCTGAACCGCCCGGCCGACGCCGTGGCCTCCTACGAGAGCGCCATGCAGTTCGACATGCTGTCTTCCACCCGCAACAAGCTGCAGGCCTCCCTGGGCCAGGCCTATGTTGCCTGCGGCCAGATGGAGAAGGCGGTGCACGCCTTCGAGGAGGCCATCGCCGACAAGACCTACTTCCTGTCCGATTCCGCCAGCGTCGACTACCAGCGCGCCGTGGCTGCCGTGGCCCAGGGCACTTCCGAGCAGAACCAGGCTACCCAGGTGCTGCAGCTGGCCGACATGTCCGGGCTCGATGTGGCCGCCGACGGCACGAGCGTCTACGACGTGGACGTCTACGAGGGCGACGCCGCCGAGCCGTTCTACTACGACGAGCCCTACGAGGCCGATCCGGCGAACTTCCCCGGCTACGTGGGCGCCTACGAGAACGTGGACAACGACCGCTTCTTCACCGCCACCGACGCCGAGTTGGAGCAGTGGAGCCGGGGGCTCGCCAAGCAGGACCGCAAGCGCCGCAACGTGGGCCTGAAGATTTTGCTGTTCTTCGTCACCGTCATCGTGCTGGCCGCCGCGGCCGGCGTGTTCGCCTACATCCAGGGCTTCGGCTGGCCCACCCAGCAGGACGTGGTGAAAACCCTGTTCGCCGATCCCGCGGCTGCCAAGACCGCGGTGTTTGCCCCCGATGTGGACGCGAGCAAGATCGACGGCATGGTGGATCCGGTGGTGGCTGACCCCAACGTGAAGATCGACGGCGTGAACAAGTCCATGGCCGATTCCACCGTCTACGCCACGGCGGCCACGGAAGGCGGCGGGGAAGTCACCTACGAGATCTCCATGGTGCGCGACGGCATCGGCTGGAAGGTCTCCAACATCGAGCTGTACTTCCCGAGCCAAAGCTAGCATTTCGGGCCCCGATGGGGCCCGGCACTGTCAGGCAT
>CANPHS010000108.1 GCA_947573925.1 uncultured Enterorhabdus sp.
GCGGCGGGCGCGTCGGTGCCGGCGGCGGCCACGGCGGCGTTGCCGATGGTCTCGGACAAGTCGCCCAGCTGGTCCTCGAAGGCCTCGCTGCGGGCCTGGCGGGCGGCATTCGACGCCTTCTTCGCCGCGCGGGTGGCCTTCTGCTCGCTCACCACGGCCCGGGCGGCATCGCCCATGGCGCCCACGGCGTCGGCCACGGTGGCCGAGCGCTCGGGTTCGGCGGGCGCCGCGCCGCCGAGGCGCACCGACTCGTCGGAGGCGTAGCGGGGCTTGAACTTGCTGCGCAGCTTGCCCGTGAGTGTGTTCACCAAATCGATGGGGGCACTCGTCACCGTGTCCACGGCGCCGGCGGCCTTGGAGACCGAGTCGGTGATCTGGGTGACGTCCTCCAAAATCTGATCGACGCGCATGAGTTCCAAATTCGCCGCGTCCACTGTGAGCGACAGGCGCTCAACCAGCGGATCGACCCGGCCCACGGCGGGCTTGGCCTCCTCGGCCATGGCGTTTACTTTTTCCATGAGAGGGTTCACCTGCTCGGTGATGAGCGTGTTCACATTGCCCACGAGCGGGGTGACCTCGGCGGTGATCTTCTCCACGTTTTGCAGGGTGGGGGTCAGCTCCTCGTGCACGTCGTCGATGGTGGAACGGGTGGAGCGAATGGTGAGCGCCAGTTCCACGACGAACCAGACGAGCACCGCACCGACGAGAACATAGACAACCGGCAAGGCGATGTCGACGATCTGGGCGAAATCCATGATGAGCCTCCTTATGATTCCGAAGACCAGACTATACTATTACCCAGCCCATTCTAATAAGCCCCCGAGGGCTTTCCACAGAAGCCGCCCACACAGTAGCCATTCCGTAAACGGAAGTTGACGCTTCGTCACCCCGGGAGGCGAGCACGGGCCCGTCGGGACCCGAACCCCGCGTGGAATGGGGCCGGCTATCGCCTCCGGGCCCGTGCGGCCGCGGGGCCCTAGGCGCCCGGCTTCCGGTCGCGGGCGGCGGCCTCGGTGCGGTAGGCTTCCCAACCGCGCTCGCTCGGCTGGTAGAAGCAACCGCGTTCCAGCCCCTCGGGCAGGTAGCGCTGGTCCACCCAGCCGCCGGGATAGCTGTGGGGATACCGGTACGTGCCGTAGTTCTCGGAACCGGGGCGGTGCCGGTCGCGCAGGTAGTCGGGCACCTTGCGCACAGGCCCGTTTCTCACTTCGGACAGCGCCGCGTCGATGGCGGCCTCGGCGGCGTTGGACTTCGGCGCCAGGGCCAGGTAGATGGCGGCCTGGGCCAAGTTTATGCGGCATTCCGGGTACCCGATGACCTCGGCGGCGCGGAAGGCGGCCTCGGCCACGAGCAGCGCCTGGGGGTCGGCGTTGCCGATGTCCTCGGAGGCGGCGATGTACATGCGCCGGGCGATGAACTTCGGATCCTCTCCCCCGTCGATCATGCGGGCGAGCCAGTACACGGCGGCATCGGGATCGCTTCCGCGCATGCTTTTGATGAACGCGGAGATGATGTCGTAGTGCATGTCCTTGTTCTTGTCGTAGGGCAGTGCCCGGTGGGGCGTGGCCGCCCGCACCATGGCCTCGGTGATGGCCACCGGGGCGTCGGCCGTGCCCGGAGGCACCATGCCCGCGGCCAGCTCCAACGTGGTAAGGGCCCCGCGCCCGTCGCCCCCGGCCAGGGTGACGATGGCGTCCCGCGCGTCATCCTCCAGCGTGTACAGGGCAGCCAGGCCCCGCTCGTCGGCCACGGCCCGGCGCACCAGCTCGGCAATCTCGCCATCGGACAGCGAATGCAGCTCCACCACCCGCGAGCGGGAGATGAGCGCGGAATTCACCTCGAAGAAGGGGTTTTCCGTGGTGGCCCCCACGAGCACCACGAGCCGGTCTTCCACCGCGTGCAAAAGCGCGTCCTGCTGGCTTCGGTTGAAGCGGTGAATCTCGTCGACGAAGAGGATGGTGCGCAAGCCGCCCGACACGAGCCGCCGCTCGGCCTCGGCGATTTCGCGGCGCAGGTCGGACACGGTGCCCCCGATGGCCGACACCTCCACGAAGGTGGCCTTGGTGGATTCCGCGATGACGTGGGCGAGCGAGGTCTTCCCCGTGCCCGCCGGACCGAACAGGATGACGGAGCTTAAGCTGTCATTCTGAATGGCGGCCCGCAGCCAGCTGCCCTCGCCCACGGCCTCGGCCTGCCCCACCACTTCGTCGAGCGTGCGCGGCCGCATGCGCACCGCCAAAGGCGCCACCGTGGCCCGCCGCTCGTTTTCCATTTCTGTAAACAAAGTATCCATGGCCGTCATGGTACCACACGAACAACCGTATGTAAAACAAATGTTTGCTCTTTTTCACGCAGCGTCGGCACGTGCGTCGTTGCGTCAGCAACGACGAAACAGAGGAAAAAGAAGGGCCCGGCGGAGGGGGCCGCCGGGCCAGAAGGAGGGGGGATGCGACTCTCTCAGGAGCCGCTTTCTGCTTTTCAGAGACAAAGCAGGCAAGTGATCGGAGGGGGTTGTCTCACTTGCTGACGTCAGTATAACAGCCGCCCTTGAATTCCCTATGACGCGAAGGTGGGGAACTTGTGGATTCAACGGGTCATCGTTAAACAATTCTTCAGCATTGAGAAGAATTCCCACCTGCGGCAACGCGGCGGTAAGCCGTTATGATAGCACGTCCGCTGACACCCTGTCACCCCCGATTTCGAGAGTTCCAGGGCACCCGCGCACGGCCGGCCGCCTGCCGCCGCCGCTCCCCCGATCCTTCCCCTACCCGCGCTTCCGCTGGAACAGCACGTTGTTCGTCTCCAGCCAGCTTTCCACGGTGCCGGTGTCGAAGCCGTCGGCAGGGTCCACGACAAGCGCGTACATCTCCTCCTCGGCGAGCACGGCGTCGAGGGCGTCGGTCAGCTGGATCTCGCCGCCCACGCCGGGCGCGACGTTGGCGAGCAGCTCCATGACGCGCGGGCTCAAGAGGTAGCGGCCGAACACGGCCAGGTTGCTCGGCGCGTCTTCCCGGGCCGGCTTCTCCACGAGCTCGCTCACCTTCCACACGCCCGGCTCCACCTCGGCGCCGGCGATGACGCCGAAGCGGCTCACCTCATCGTCGGGCACGGGCATGACCGCGATCACGCTCGCGCCGCCATGGGCGTCGGAGACCGCCTGCATGGCCGGCAGCATCCCGTTGCCAGGCACGAGCACGTCGCCCAGAAGCACGTAGAAGGGCTCAGCGCCCGTCTTCTCGGCGGCGCAGCGCACCGCGTGACCGAGCCCCAGGGCCTCTTCCTGGTACACGTAGCTCACCGGGTAGTTGCCCACGGTCTCTACGGCGTCGGCGTAGGCGTCCTTGCCGCGCTCGCGCAGGAGCGCCACCAGCTCGGGGTTGGGGGCGAAGTGATCCTCGATGGCCTTCTTCTCGCGGCTGTTGATGATGACCACCTCGTCGGCCGCCGAAGCCAGGCCCTCCTCCACCACGTACTGGATGGCCGGACGGTCCACCACCAAGAGCATCTCCTTGGGCTGGGCCTTCGTGGCCGGCAAGAAGCGGGTGCCGAGCCCCGCCGCGGGAATGAGAGCCTTCATCTGCGAGCCTTTCTCTTGCGGGAGCCCCCGGGCCCCACTGCGCGTTGTTTTTCCGTCCGCCCATGATACCACCGTCCCTTGGTCTATACTGGGCCCATGGAAAACGGCAACGGACAACTCACAGACCCCATCCCCGACGAAGGTTTCGCGCAGTGGCGCGAGGCCGAGGGCGGCAAGCCGGCCGGGGTGCGGTTCCTGGCTTTCAACACCGTCATCGACCTGGAGGCCTACGGCGAGCCCGACGCGTGCCGGGCGGCCTTCGAGGAGGCGCGGGCGCTCTGCCGCACCTACGAGCGGCTGTTCAGCCGGACGCTCCCCCATTCCGACATCGCCCGCATCAACGGCGCGGGCGGCGCGGCCGTGGCCATCGATGCGCGCACCTACGACCTGCTTGCGCGGGCCCTCGCCTACTGCGCGGCCAGCGAGGGCACCTTCGACATCACCGTGGGGCCGGCCGTGGGCCTGTGGAACTTCCACGAGGGCACGGTACCCGACCCTGCGGCCCTGGCGGCCGCCGTGGAACATGTGGACTGGCATCAGGTGCAGCTGTGGGAGGAGGCCGGCCCCGACGGCACGGCCACCTGCTTCGCCCAGCTGGCCGACCCCGAGGCGGCGGTGGATGCCGGCGGCATCGCCAAGGGCTGGATCGCCGACGCCCTCGTGGAGGCCGCCTGGGCCCACGGGCTGACGGGCCTCATCGTGAATTTGGGCGGCAACGTGGCCGTGCGCGGCGCGAAGCCCTCGGGCGAGCCCTGGGGCATCGGCGTGCGCGACCCCCGCAACCCCGAGAAGCTCATCGGCGCCGTGCCCCTCACCGGCGGCTCGGCGGTCACGAGCGGCATCTACGAGCGCTGCTTCACCGCGCCCGACGGCACCTTCTACCACCACATCCTGGACCCGCGCACGGGCATGCCCGTGGCCACCGACGTGGGCGGCGTCACCGTCATCTGCGAGCGGTCCATCGACGCCGAGGGCTTCTCCACCACCCTGCTCGCTTTGGGCACCGAGCGCGGCTGCGCCCTCGTGCAGCGCCACCCGGAAATCTTGCAGGCTTTTTTCGTGGATGGCGCGGGGAAGATCACGCCGGCGCGGTGAAATCCGAGAATCGCGCGGTACAATTATTGCAGCAATGAACTAATTCCCCGCGAGCAAGGATCCCATGACCGCCACCTGCGCCAAAGACCGGTTCAACCTGGACTCCACCTACTTCGTGGCCTTCGAGATGGCCCACGAGGCGTTGAAGCGCGGACTGGCGGCGGCGAGCGATTTGAACATCACCCAATACCGGGTGCTCACCAAGCTGGCCCAGGCGAGCGAGCCGGTGAACCAGGGCGAGTTGGGAAAGCTTCTGGGCATGAAGCCCAACGTGGTGACCCAGGCCGTGGACGCGCTGAACCGCGCCGGCTTCGTCACCCGCACGGCCGGCGCTGCCGACGGGCGCACCCGCTACCTGGCCGTCACCGAGGAGGGCCGGGCCCACGTGGCCGCCGTGAACGAGGCACTCGTGGAGAGCCTCTACACCACCTTCCCCACAGAGAACCCCACCTACCGCACCATTCTGGAGGCCGCCGTGTCGGCCGCGGCCCAGATCGAGCCGCCGCTGAACCCGAAGGCGGCCGACCGCTTCCCGGCCACGCGCTCGCTCGTGTCCATCGAGCTCATCCGCGCCGAGACCGAGCGGGTGCTGAGGGAGGCCACCGGCGCCTCGTTCAACGAGTGCCGCATCGTGCAGCGCCTGGGCGAGACCGACCGCCCCGAGCGCGTGGGCGCGCTGGCCGAGGCCCTGCACCTGTCGCCCGTGAACGCCGCCCGGGCCTGCGAGCGCTTGGTGCAGCGCGGCTGGGCGAAGCGCCTGAAATCGCCCGCGGACAAGAAGGCGGTGTACGTGGCCCTCACCGACGAGGGGGTCTACCAGGGGTTCCTCATCAGCGCCACGGTGAACGAGCTGGCGGCCACGAAGCTGTGGGCGCACCTGACCCCGGGCCAGCGCGAGGCCATCGAGAAGGTGGGCCATGTGGTGGTGGCCGAGCTGGACGCCCGACGCAAAGCAAAGGAGCAGGCCGCCTACGACCTGCTCCAGGAAGTGTAGGACCGGATCGGCCGGGAAGCCGTCCGGCGGATGCGGCGCCGGAAACCTCCTAGGCCGCCGAGTGGGCCCGGGACGCGGCCGGGCCGGTTGCCGGCGCCGCGGCTGCGCCCTCCAGCTTGCGCAGGTAGGCCGCGGCCCCGAAGAGCATCCCCAGGTTCACGGCCACATCGGCCGCAAGCCACCCGCCCAACGCCGGTAGGCTGACGGCCGCCGCGTTCAGGGCGCCGAAGGTGCCCACTGTAAGCGCCATGACCACCGCGCCGCACCCGGCGCAGGCCACCACGAGGGAGAGCCCCAGGCTGTGGCCGGCCCGGGCCCGGGCCACGGCCGCGCACACCACCAGGGAAGCCGCGCCCAGAAGCGTGCCCAGAAACGCCGCGAACCCGATGGCGCCCAGCGCCAGCGCCGCCGCCCCCGGCAACTTCGACGACATGGAGCCCACCTGCACGGCGGACAGGATGCCGAGCACCACCACGACGAGGCACAGCAGCGCCACCAGGGCGCAGGCCCAACCGGCGAGAAACGCCGTGAGCGGCCGCGCCTTCACATCGCCCCGGGCCACGAGCGCCCCGTAGAGCACCGGCCCCGCCGTGGACACCGCCAGTGCCAGCCCCGCCGCGAACAGGAAGGCCACGAAGGCCGAGCCCGTGAGGATGGAGCAGATCACATCCAGCACGGGCACGCCGGCCGCCGAGATGTAGTCGAAGGCGAGCACGCCGGTACTCCCGGCGATGGTCAGGCCGATACGACCGAGCACCGCCACCACCAGTGCCAGCGCGAACAGCCAGCCGAAGGGTCGCGCCATTTTCTTCATGTCGTTCATCTTACGCTCCCATCTCGTTCTCCACGGCGGAGGTGCCGCAGAGGTAGCCGCCGCAGAAGGCCAGACCCACATCCCCCATGAGCGAGCCCAGAATGGGGTCGCCGATGTAGCTGTTCTCGCCGCAAGCGCCCCCGGCGGTGTGCCAGCCGGCGTACAGGCCCGGAATCACGCGGCCGTCGGTGCCCACCACCTGCATCTGGTCGTTGATGAGCAGGCCCGCCTTGGTGCCGTACAAGTTGCCGCCGATGCGGCAGCCGTAGAAGGGCGGCTCGGTGATGGCGTGGAGCCACTCGGGCGGCATGGGGTACAAAAAATCGTCCTCGCCGGCCTCGCACGCCTCGTTCCACCGCGCCACGGCCCCGGTGAGCACGCCCTCGGCGAACCCCAGGTCGCGCTCCAGCTCCTCCAGGGTGTCGCGGCGCTTCAGCACGTCGGCGTCGATGGCGTCCTGCACGCCGTGATGCCAGTCGCGGTAGTGCTCGGGCACCTTGTCGATCTGCTCGAGGTCGGGCGTGATGAGCTTGCGGCAGTGCTCCTGGGCGAAGCCGGCCAGGTGGTCCTCGTAGTGGGAGTCGAAGATGATGTAGGAGCGGTGGCCCGGCGGGGTCATCTGGATGGTGGCCAGGTCGCCCAGGGCGTAGATGGCGTTGGCGCCGTCCTCGCCCACGCGGGAGTCCATGTAGCGCAGGCGGTTGCCGCAGCGGTCGATGGTGAGCCACGGCTGGCGCGAGAGCTGGGTCATGCCATCGTAGAGGAACCGCGCCCACTGGCCGCCCTCGGCCTGCCAGTCCACGCCGCCGTCGAAGGAGGCCGAGCTGTTGAAGCCCGACACGTCGGCGCCGACGCCGAGCCCCATGCGGAAGCACTCGCCCGTCTCGCCCGCCGTGAGGTAGCTCGACGCGCAGCCCATGGCCGCCGTGGGGATGTACTTGTCCAAGAGCGCCTTGTTGTTGCAGAAGCCGCCGGCCGTGAGGATGACGGCGTTCCGCGCGTGGATGAAACGCTCGGCCTGGTAGTCCTCGTTCACCACCACGCCCACGATGCGCCCCTCGTCGTCCTGCACGAGGGCCACGGCCGGGCTCTGGAAGTGGAAGTCCACCCCGTGCTTGTAACCGTAGTTGTACATGGCGTCGGTGGCGTCCTTCATCTTCAGCACGTGGTGGTCCAGCGTGGAGCGCTTCGGCGCCACGTACACCGGCACCTCGCCGAGCCGCCAGTGCACGCCGCACTCGGCCATCCAATCGAGGGATTTGCCGCCCTCGCAGGCCAGCCGGTAGATGAGCTTCGGGTCGGCAGCGTAGTGGTACTCGTCCATGGCCCAGTCGGTCAGCGCCTTGGGGTCGAAGGGGTAGCTCGGGAAGGCGAATTGCTTCTCCTCCTGGCCGGAGTACCCGCCGAGGATGCCGCACATGCCCGCCTCCTGGGCGTTGCCGCCGGGAAGCCCCATGGCCTCCACGCAGATGACCTCGGCGCCGAGCTGGCAAGCCCGGGCGGCGGCGTTGAGCCCTCCGCCGCCGGCCCCCACCACGCAGATGTCGCATTCGTAGTCCCACGTCGCCGGCACCGCACGGGGAGGAATGGGCGTGGCGTCGTTGGCCGGGAACGCTGCGGCGTTGTGGTCGCGGTAGGTGCCGTCGGCGGCGCTGGCGTTGGCCCGGGCGCTGTCGGGCGCGTCGGCGCGGGCGCTGCCGTCGGCCGCCCAGTCGCCGATGCGGCCCTCGGCGGCCAGGGCCGCATCCGGGCCCATGAGGGCCGTGGCGGCCGCGGCGGTGGCGGCCAGGGCGCCCCCGGCCAGAAAGTCGCGCCGCGAGAGGCTGGGCGCGGAAGGGGTTTGCCTAG
>CANPHS010000109.1 GCA_947573925.1 uncultured Enterorhabdus sp.
ATGCAGGAGTCTCGCTTGGCCGGCTACGCCACGCGCCAAAGTGAATCCCAGGCGGTGATTCGCAGGGTCGCCACAGTGCGTCACGACGTGCGCAACGAGGTGAGCGCCGCATTACATTTGGCAACGCACGGTCAGGGTGCCCGCGCGGCGGCCCTGCTGCGGGAGGCGGCCGATCGGTGCGAGGGCGCCGACGCGACGGAGGGGGAGGTCGATCGCCCATGAACCTGCTGTGCGCTGGGGTTGTGCTGGCGGCTCTGCTGGTTATGACGGCGGTGTACGCCCGCGCCCTGCGGCCGTGGCCGCGCCTCCTGCGGCTGCTGGCCACGGCCGTGCCGCTCAGCCAGTGCCTGCTGCTTCTCTTCTATGTGGGCCTTACCTTCCGTGACCCGTTCTTCGTCAACGCGCTTTGGGCGGCCGTCGGCCTGGCGGTTGTGTGCCTGGTGGCCGACGGCGTGGCGCTGCCCCTGTTCCAGCGGGCCCAGCGGAAGGAGCTGGAAGAGCAGCGGGCCGAGGCGGCGGCCGTGTACGCGGCGGCGGCAGAACGCAGTGCGCGGCAGTTGGAAAGCGAGGTGCGCGAGGCGGCGGCTTTGCGCGACCAGATGGCCGCCCAGCTGCGCGAGATGGCGGCGCTGGTGGAACAGGCTCCCGCTGAAGAGGCCCGGCGGCACCTGGAGGCTGCGGAAGCGCGGGTCGGCGGGTCGCGGCGGTTCTGCGCCCATGCCGTGGCCGACGCCTTGCTGGCCCTGAAAGCCGAGGCCGCCGACCGTGCGGGGGTGCGCTTCACGGTGTCGGCCGCCATTCCCGACGAGACGGGCGTGGCCGATATCGATTTGTGCGCCGTGCTGTCGAACCTCATCGACAACGGGCTGCGGGCCGCCGCCGGAGCATCGGGCGACGCCCGTTTCGTGGAAGTGCGGGCCCAGTGCCAGGGCTCCATGTTGGCCGTCGAGGTCGACAACGGCTTCGCGCCCGAGGCTGCCTCTGCGGGCCGCCGACCCCGCACCCAGGGCCCATCTCGGGGCGTGCACGACCACGGCTGGGGCTTGGAAATTCTGCGTGACATTGCCGAACGCTACCATGGCACCTTCGAAAGCGCCGCCGACGGCTCCGTCTGGCGCGCCTCCTGCCTGCTGGTGGCCGAGGGCGCGGCTCCGGCGAACACGTAGCCAGCGTATTTATCCGGCACGGCAAGGGCGAGGCCGTTACCGTGCGAGTCTGCCGCGCCCATAAGAAAGGGCGATGCCGCAGCACCGCCCCCGTTTGCTTTCAGTTGTGTTCCGCGCCTAGCTCAGGAAGTCGTCCAGGATCTCGGCCTCGGCTTCCTCTTCCGTGAGGCCCAGCGTCATGAGCTTCACGATCTGGTCGCCGGCGATCTTGCCGATGGCCGCCTCGTGGACGAGCATGGCGTCCTCGCTGGCCGCCTCGATGCCGGGGATGGCCTTCACCTTGGCGTTGCCCATGATGATGGCGTCGCACTGGACGTGGCCGCGGCAGGCCGCCTCGCCGATGACGAGCGGGTTGAACACCTGCACCGAGTCGTCCTGGGCCACCGAGCGCGAGATCACCTGCACCGACGACCCCTCGCCCTTGAGCTCCACCTTCATGTTGGACTCGGCCGTCTGGCGGTCGTGGGTGAGCAGCTTCTCGACCAGCACGAGCTTGGCGTCGGCGCCCAGCTCGGCGTTGGTGTCGCGCACCGTGGAGGTGACGCCGCGCAGCTGCACCATCTCCATCTCGCAGTAGGCGCCCTCCTCGAGGTAGACGTTGGTGGTGGGGTTGAGGATGCGCTCGCCGGTGCCCTCGCCCTCGCCGTAGTGCTTCTCGACGTAGACCACGCGGCTGTTCTTGCCGCAGTAGAAGCTGTGGATGCCGTCGTGCTCGGAGGCCTGGTCGCTGTGGTTGTGGATGCCGCAGCCGGCCACGATCTTCACGTCGCAGTCCTCGCCGATGTAGAAGGTGTTGTACACGACGTCCTTGAGCCCCGACTGGGTGACGATGACGGGGATGTAGACGGTCTCGCCCTTGGTGCCCGGGGCGATGCGGATGTCGATGCCGGGGACGTCGGTCTTGGTGGATATCTCGATGAACGCCGAGGAGTGGCGCTCCACCAGCTCGCCGTCCTTGCGGATGTTGAAGGCGCCCTTGGGCATGCCGTGGAGGTTCGCGATCTCCGCGAGCAGCCCCTCGTCGATGGGGGAAAGGTCAACGGCCATGGTTGTCTCCTTCTAGGGGGAAGCGTGCGCGGGCGTCCGCTAGCACGTGGTGGGAATCTCGGTCAGGTGCAGCTCGGTGGGGGTGGACAGCGGGCAGCCGTAGTCGTCGAGGCCGCGCGCCGCGAAGCCGAGCTTGGGCATGAGCTCCTCGGGCGTGCCCGTCTCGACCACCTGGCCGTTGCGCAGGAGCACGATCTCGTCGGCCAGCTGGATGATGCGCTCCTGGTGCGAGATGATGACGATGGAGCGGCCGTCGCGCGCGGCGTGGATGTCGCGGAACGTCTCGGTGAGGCGGTCGAAGCTCCACAGGTCGATGCCGGCCTCGGGCTCGTCGTAGATGGCCAGCTTCGGGTCGCGGGCCAGGATGGTGGCGATCTCGATGCGCTTGACCTCGCCGCCCGACAGCGACTTGTCCACCTCGCGGGTGAGGTAGCTGGCCGAGCACAGGCCCACCTTCGACAGGTACTCGTTGCAGGCGAGCATGGGCAGCTTCTTGCCGGCGGCGATGTCCAAGAGTTTCTTCACCTTCATGCCGCGGAAGCGGGCCGGCTGCTGGAAGCCGTAGCCGATGCCGAGCTTGGCGCGGTCGGTGATGGACATGCCCGTGATGTCCTCGCCGTCGAAGAGGATGGTGCCGCTCGTGGGCTCCTCGATGCCCATGATGAGCTTGGCCAGGGTGGACTTGCCGCCGCCGTTGGGGCCGGTGATGACCGTGAAGCGGTCGTCGGGGATGGTGAGGGTGAGGTCGTCGATGATGCGCTTGGTGCCGCCGTCGTCGGCCGGCACTTCGAACACCAGGTTCTTCAGTTCAAGCATGATGCTCCTTTGGTCTCGTCTCGGGAGTCGTTTTAGTCTGGGGCCGATTATAGCGAATATTTTCTCCTCGCGGAGAAATAATAACGACACCATGATAGATGCGGGGCGCAAGGCCCAAGTTGGGTAGAATAGCCCTCGAGAAAACCGAGAAAGGAATGCCATGGACAACGTGAAGGACATCGCAGCGGCCCACGGGTTCGCCTGGCAGCGCACCGAGGAGGTGCCCGACATCGAGGGCGCGGCCCACCTCATGGCGCACACGGCCTCCGGCGCGCGCCTTCTGTACCTGGAGAACGCCGATGCGAACAAGGCCTTCTCCATCACCTTCAAGACACCGGCCGCCGACGACACCGGCGTCTTCCACATCTTGGAGCACTCGGTGCTGTGCGGCTCGGCGAAGTTCCCCGTGAAGGAACCCTTCGTGAACCTGCTGAAGACCTCCATGCAGACGTTTTTGAACGCCATGACCTTCCCGGACAAGACCATGTACCCGGTGGCCTCCACCAACGAGCGTGACCTTTTGAACCTCATGGACGTGTACCTGGACGCGGTGTTCCACCCCAACATCTACACGCGCCCGGCCATCTTCGAGCAGGAGGGCTGGCACTGGGAGCTGGAAGGCGAGGGCGAGGCGCGTTCCCTGGCCGTGAACGGCGTGGTGTACAACGAGATGAAGGGCGCCCTCTCGGAGCCCGATTCGGTGCTCTTCGACGCGCTCTCCGCGGCGCTGTTCCCCGACACCACCTACCGCTTCGAGTCCGGCGGCACGCCGGCGGCCATCCCGACGCTCACCTACGAGGGCTTCCTGGAGAACCACCGGCGCCACTACCGGCCCGACAACAGCTACATCGTGCTCTACGGCGACTTGGACCTGGACCGCTTCCTCGGCTTCATCGACGAGGGCTACCTGGCGCCTTTGGCCGGCCAGCAGCGCGGGCCCCTGGAGGCGAACCCCCTGGCGCTGCAGGCGCCCGTGACGCCGCCGCCCGCCGCGGTGGCCATGCGCACGGCTTCCGAGAACGCGTGCGTGGCCTTGGGCTTCGTGGTGGGCACCGCCGCCGAGCGCGAACGCGTGGTGGCGGCCGACATCCTGCTGGACGCCATCATGGGATCCAACGAGGCGCCGCTCAAGCGGGCGATTCTAGATGCGGGCATCGCCGACGACGCGAGCGGGTACGTGGTGGACGCCGTGGCCCAGCCCTTCGCCATGGTGTCCCTGCGCGGCTCGAGGCCCGGCGCCCTGGCCCGCCTGGCCGAGATTGTGGCGGCGGAAGGGGAGCGCCTGGCCGCGGGCGGCCTGGACCGGGAGCTCGTGCGGGCGGCCCTGTCCCATGCCGAGTTCGTGTTCCGCGAGCGCAACTTCGGCTACCCCGACGGCGTGGTGCTGGCCATGTCGGCCCTGTCCGGCTGGCTGTACGCCGACGACGACCCCTGCGGCTACATCCGCCTGGGTGAGGTCTTCTCCGCCCTGCGCCCCAAGGTGGAGGAAGGCTATTTCGAGGAATTGCTCCGCGAGCTCTTCTTGGAGGCCGACCACCGGGCCGCGGTGGAGGTAGTGCCCGAGCCCGGCGACGGGAACGCCCCGGAGGAGGCCCGCGACCGCGCCGCCGATGAGGCCCTGACCCCCGAGGGGGCCGCGGCCATCGAGGCGAACGTGGAGGCGCTGCGCGCCGCCCAGGAGGCCCCCGACGCCCCCGAGGATTTGGCGAAGCTGCCCCAGCTCACCCGCGCCGACATCGGGGAGGCGCCGGCCGAGGAGCCGTGGGAGGTGGGCCGGGCCGCGTCCATGGCCTGCATCCGCCACCGGGTGCCCGCCCACGGCATCGTGTACGCCTACCGCTACTTCGACCTGGCCTGCGTGGCCGCCGACGAGCTGCCCTACGTGACCGTGCTCGCCGGGGTGCTCGGACGCTTGGACACGGCCCGGCACACGGCCGCCGAGATCGACACGCTTTCCCAGGGCAAGCTCGGGAACATGCGCTTCTTCGCCGAGGTGCACGAGTCGGCCGCCGACCGCGACGCCATCCGGCCCACCTTCGTGGTGTCGGCCTCGGCCCTGCCCGAGAACACCGAGGCCGCCGCGGAGCTGCCCGGCGAGGTGCTGGCCGAGACTGACTTCTCCGACACCGCCCGCATCCGGGACATCCTGGGCCAGCAGCGCATCGGCCTGGAGCAGGGCTTCGCCGCCAACGGCCACGCCTGCGCCATGGCCCGGGCCTCCTCCTACTGCCTGCCGGCCGCCGTGGTGCGCGAGGCGCTGTCGGGGGTGGACTACTACCGCTTCCTGAAGGATGTCCTCGAGCACTTCGACGAGCGGGCGGGCGACCTTACGGCCAAGCTGGCCGAGCTCGCCTGCCGCATCTTCCGCGACGGAAACTGCACGCTGTCCTTCACCGGCACCGACGAGGACCTGGCCCGTTACACGGCCGCCCTGCCGGCGTTGCCCGGCGCGGCGGCCCCGGCGGCGCTCGTGGTGCCCGCGCCCCAGGTGCGCCGGGAGGCCTTCGCCGTGCCCACCGACGTTACCTACACCGCCATGGCCTGGGATCGCCGCCTCTTGGGGCTGCCCTACACGGGCTCCTGGCTGCTCGCGTCGCGCATCCTGTCCTACGACTACCTGTGGAACGAGGTGCGCGTGAAGGGCGGCGCCTACGGGGCCGGCTTCCAGACCACCCGCTCCGGCACCTCTCGCTTCTACTCCTACTGCGATCCGCGTATCGACGAGACCGTGGAGCGCTTCCGCGGCGCGGGTTCGTGGCTGGCCGGCGCCTTCGATCCCGACGAGGCGGAGATGGACGGCTACGTGGTGTCCTCGGTGGCCTCCCTGGACGCTCCGGCCAAGGCCCGCGACCTCATCCGCCGTCAGGACGGCATGTACTTCTCCGGCTACAGCTTAGAAGACCGCGCCCGGGTGCGGGCGGAGGTGGCCGCCGCCACGGCCGAGGAGGTGCGGGCCTTGGGCCCGGCGGTGGACGCCGTGGCCGGCGCCGGCTGCACCTGCGTGTTCGGCAACCGCGAGATCATCGAGGCGGCCGCCGGTGGACTTACGGTGATCGATCTCCTCAACGACGGCGCCGATCCGCTATAATGATACATTCGAACGGAAAGGACTCGAACATGGCCGACACCCCGGGCTTCACCCATATCACGGTCTCCGCCGACGATGACGACGATGTGGTCATCCAGGCCGGCATAGCCGACGGCCCCGCCGAGGCCGCGGAAGGTGCGGAAGCCGCCGACGAGGCCGCCGATGCGGCGGATGCACCAGAAGAGGCCGAGCCCGCGTCGGACGTGCCGGAAGAGGCCGAGCCCGAGCCCAAGGCCGAGCCCGAGGCCGAGCCCGAGCCCGCGGCACCCCGGGCCGAGCGCGACGGCTACCGGGAGACCACCCTGGACGACCTCGCCGAGGGGAAGATGTCCACCACCCAGAAGGCGGTCATCGTGGTGGCCCTGCTCGGCATCGCGGCCTTCGTGGCCTGGTACCTTTTGGCCCGCTAGCCGCCCCGCGCCCCACCCGTTCCGCCCCTTGAACGCAGCCCCAACGAAGTAGAAGGAACCTCCATGGCGAAGAAACAAGCACCCGGATCCCCCGATCGTTCGCAGAGCGCCCCCGACGGCAATGCCATGGGCCTCACTGAGGCCTTTCCCCCCGTGTCCTCCGACGGCTTCACCACGGTTATGGCCGCGGTGGACGGCTCCGGGGAAAGCTCGGTGGAAGGCGAGGAGATCGTAGCCGGCTCCGAGGGCGTCCTCGAGGAAGTGGACCTGGCCGACGGCGCCCCTCTCGACGACGAGGGCCTGCCTGCCGGGGAGTCCTTCGGCGACGAGGAGGCCTTCGACGACTTCTACGCCGGCCGCCCCCTCCACGACGAGCGCGACATTCCCGAGGCCAAGCCCCTGGCCGTCATCTCGGAGCCGGCGGTGACCAAGCCGGCCCCCAAGGCGAAGGGCGCAGGCCCGCGCCACGGCCGCCATGCCAGCGTTCCCGCCGAGAAGGACGGCAAGCCCGCCGTGCCCGAGTACATGCGCAAGTCCCGCCGCATGCGCCGCATTCTCATCGTGGTCATCCTGCTGCTCATCGTGCTGCTGGGCGCCATGTTCTACTTCGGCTACCAAATGCTGAAGACCTCCGACTCCACCGCCGTGCAGCAGGCCCAGAACGCCGAGCAGCAAGTGGACGCCATCGGCACCGACGACGCCACCGACGCCGCCAACGAGGCAGTGAAGACCACCACCGTGCCCGATCTGGTGAGCCTTTTGGGTCTCACCCAGGACGAGGCTGTGGCGCTGCTGCAGCACGGCGCCCAGGTGACCGGCGAGCCCCGGGCCGTGAACGAGGAGGGCAACCCCATTAAGACCGAGCTGCGCGTGGCCCTGACCGCCGAACCCGCCGACAGCCGCACGGGCACGCCCACGGTGTTCCTGGGCCTGAACAAGAAGGGCAAGATCATCCAGGCCGGCTACTCCACCTCCACCGCATCCCTCGGCTACGGCGCCCTGAGCTTTGCCGACGCGGTGCGCACCGAGCACGTCATCGAGAAGACCCTGGCCGAGGCCGGCGTCACCGTGGCCGACGGCGACGTGGCCCTGCCGGAGGATTCCGCCGCCTACACCACCTACGACACCGACGGCAAGACCATCACCAAGGAGTATTGCTCCTTCTCCGGCTCTTCGGAGGTGGACGGGGCGCCGCACACTTGGTCGGCGGTGCTGTCCTACGACTACTCCATGGCCAATGCCTCCGGCAACCTCGCCGACACCGTGAGAACAATCTTTGTATATGTGAACTCTTAGGTTCCGTCGTTGCTGACGCAACGACGGGAACGCCGACGCTGCGGCTCCGACAGGCACCTGCCTCTGCACTTCAGGGCTTTCCCTCACAGCCCTTAGGCTGCTCGGCCGCCCTTCAGCACAGATGCAGGCACCTGTCGGACCCTCGCTGACTTCCTCGGGCGAACCGGTGAAAAAAGTTCTTGCCCTAGCAGAAGATAAGGTATAGAATAGGCAAGCTGTTAATCAAGCGAGGGTGCAAACCCTCCACCTGGTTCGGCGCCTTCGGGTTGCTGATGGGTTTTCCGCAGAATGTATCTTGCGAATGGAACCCGCCGCGTGCCCAAGGCCCGGCGGGTTTTTATGTGTGAGAACACGAGAAGGAGGTGAGCGCGATAGCTGCTCAGGAGCCCAGGCTCAACGACGAGATCACCAC
>CANPHS010000110.1 GCA_947573925.1 uncultured Enterorhabdus sp.
CAGGTCGGAGATGCGGGGCGTTCCAACCGAGCGAGTTCCGCACGAGCCGAACAGCACAGTGGGCTGTTCGCGCGAGCAGGACTGTCTGAGCGAATCAGAACGCCGCGTGGCTCCGACCGGCGACGAGTTGCTAGGATGGTATACTGCCACCAATACCTTCACCATGCAACTTAGAGAAAGGGGATTCCCCGTGATCTTACTCGGCATTATCATCGTGCTGCTCATCGTGCTCGCGCCGCAGATCTTCTTCATCGTGCCCCAGCAGAACGTCTACATCATCGAGCGGCTGGGCAAGTTCAACCGCACCGTGGGCGCCGGTCTCAACATAAAGATCCCGTTCTTCGAGACCGTGGCCGCCAAGGTGGACATGCGCACGCGCCAGGAGCAGTTCACCATCGACGCGAAGACCCGCGACAACGTGACCGTGACCATGGCCATCGCCGCCCAGTACCGCGTAAGCGCCCAGCCGGCTGCGAACGGCCAGCCCTCGGGCGTGTGGCGCAGCTACTACATGCTGGCGAATCCCACGGCCCAGATGCGCTCCTACCTCATCGACGCCCTGCGCTCCAGCGTGCCCCAGTACACCTTGGACGAGGTGTTCGACAAGAAGGACGCCATCGCCTCGGATGTGAACCAGACGGTGTCGGGCCTCATGGTGGCCTACGGCTACGATGTGGTGAGCACGCTCATCACGGCCATCGACCTGCCCGCCGACGTGGAGCAGTCCATGAACCGCATCAACTCCGCCCAGCGCGAGAAGGAGGCGGCCCAGTCGCTCGCCGAGGCCGAGCGCATCAAGGTGGTCACCGAGGCCCGCGCCCGCGCCGAGGCCATGGAGCAGGCCGGCCGCGGCATCGCCGCCCAGCGCAAGGCCATCGCCGACGGCATCTCCGAGTCGCTGGCCGTCATCAAGAGCTCGGGCGTGTCGGCCGCCGAGGCCAACCAGCTGTTCATCTTCACGCAGTGGACCGACATGATGAGCGAGTTCGCCCGCAACGGCCGCCAGGCCACCGTCGTGCTGCCGAGCGACTTCTCCCAGACCGCGTCCATGTTCGAGCAGATGCTCGTGGCCCAGGAGAGCAAGGGCGACGACGAGTTCGTCATCGTGGACGAGGGGGCGGGCGCCTAGGTTCCGCAGCGCCGGTGCCGGCCGCCGGCCCGGGCCCGTTGCCGTTCCCGTGAATTTTCACGGAATGGATGGGAATTTCTCCTTGCGCGGGGGGCGCGGTGGCGATATACTGTCAAATCGCGTCCATAACAAGATGAATCGCAAGACCACTGGAAGTATAGAGTAGGAAAAGGCAATGGATATCATTCGCGCTATCGAGCAGCAGCAGATCAAGCAGGACCTCCCCGAATTCAACGTGGGTGACAACGTTAAGGTCCACTACCGCATCAAGGAGGGCAACCGCGAGCGCATCCAGGTGTTCCAGGGCGACGTCATCCGCCGTCAGGGCGCCTCTGTCCGCGAGACCTTCACCGTGCGCAAGATCAGCTTCTCCATCGGCGTCGAGCGTACCTTCCCGGTGCACTCCCCGAAGATCGAGAAGATCGAGGTGACCCGCAAGGGCGACGTGCGCCGCGCCAAGCTGTACTACCTGCGCAACAAGGTGGGCAAGGCTGCCAAGATCAAGGAGAAGGCGTTCCGCTAGGCCGCACTTCCTTCTGCATTGCGAAGGGCTCCCTCGGGGGCCCTTTTTCGTATCGTGCGCCCGGTGCCCCCCCCGGCACTGTGCGGGCCCGACGCCCGCGGGCGCGTCCGTCGTCCCGAGAGGAGCCCCTGGTGATCGACCTGACGGTCCCCGAGATTCGCCACAAGCTGCAAACGGCCACGGCTGAGGAGTTCGCCGTGCTGGAGCGTTCGCTCGTGGCCGACACCCGCAAAGGGGTGCGCCAGGCCGTGGAGGTGGCCCGGCGCCGCCTGGCCGCCGAGGCCGCCGAGGCCGAACGGCTCGCGGCCCTGTACGCCTTCGAGCAGGCCCTGGCCGCCGAGCGGGGCGGCTCGGTGGTGCTCGGGCTCGACGAGGTGGGGCGCGGGCCCTTGGCCGGGCCTTTGGCCGTGGGCGGCGTGGTGCTCGGGCCTGGCGAGCCTATCGCGGGGCTGAACGATTCCAAGCAGGTGGCGCCCGAGGATCGGGAGCGGGTGGCCGCCCGGGTGCGCGAGGGGGCCCGCGCCTGGACGGTGCAGTACGTGGAGCCCGCCGAGATCGACCGCGTGGGTATGACGGCGGCCCTGCGCGGAGCCTTCGGCCGGGCCATCGCCGCCGTGGAGGCTGCCGGGGTGGTGCCCGACGTGGTGCTTCTGGACGGCAACCCGCTGCATTTGGACGAGCGCGAGGTGAACGTGGTGAAGGGGGACGGGAAGTGCGCCTCCATCGCCGCCGCATCCATCGTGGCCAAGGTGGCTCGCGACCACCTCATGGAGGAGTACGACGGGCAGTACCCCGGCTACGGGTTCGCCTCCAACAAGGGCTACGGCTCGGAGGGGCACATGGCGGCCATCCGCGAGCTGGGCCTCACGCCCATTCCCCGGCGCAGCTTCTGCACCACCTTCACCCAGGAGTCGCGGTTCTAGGATCGGGGGGGGGTAACTCCGGCGATGCCGTGGGCGCATGCAGCCGCGACAGGTTTGCGCCACGCCGAATGAGGGGCGCCCGCTCCGGCTTCTGGGAGTCTGCCTCAGGCTCCGCTTTCGCTTCTCCTCGTCTCGTTTTTCGTCGTTTCGCAACCGCAGGCACGTAGGACCTGCGGTTTTTTGTTGCCCTGGGAAGCCGCGACGGTTCGGGGACGGCTCTGGGGCGGTTGCGCGACGGCGTTTGGACGGTTGGGGAACGGTTTTGGAGCGGCGCTGCGACGGCTGAAACCGGGACAACGCGGCGACCATTTGACGGTTCGGCGGAGCTAAGCTGTTCCCATCGTTTTGAAAGGAGCAGTCCCATGGCGAAGAAGAGCCGGAAGGCCAAGGGGAAAAAGGGAAAGAAGTCCGCGATGGAGCCCGCGGGATCGGTGGATCTGCCCCAGGGTAAGAGGAACAAGGCGCTCGGGGCCCGCGGCGAAGAGGCGGCGGCCCGTTTTCTGCGAAAGCGCGGCTACGAGGTGGTCGAGCGCAACTGGACGTGCTTCGCCGGCGAGGCCGACATCATCGCCACCGACGGAGAGTCGCTGGTGTTCGCCGAGGTGAAGACGAGGCGGGGCATCAAGCGGGGGTTTCCCAGCGAGGCGGTGGATCGGGCCAAGCAGGAGCGCTACGAGCGCATCGCGCTCGCCTACGTGCAGGGCCATTGCATGGGGGAAGTGGTCGTGCGCTTCGATGTCATCGCCATCGTGGCGGTGTCGGAAGACCGTGCCCTGGTGCGCCACCATCGGGGCGCCTTCCCGGTGGTGTAGTCATGGCGATGGGACAGTGCGCCGTGACGAGCGCCACCGTGCGCGGGGTGGAGGTGATTCCCGTGACGGTGGAGGTGGTGGTGTCGGCCGGCCTGCCCGGCATGGCCGTCGTGGGCATGCCGGATGCGGCTATCCAGGAGGCCCGGGAGCGGGTGCGGGCGGCCATTCGGGCCGCGGGCTTCACCATGCCCAGCGAGAAGATCGTGGTGAACTTGGCGCCGAGCGGCCTGCGCAAGGCGGGATCCGGGTTCGACCTGCCCATGGCCCTGGGCATTCTGGCGGCGACCCAGCAGATCGATCCGGCCTGGGCCAAAGGGGCCCTGTACGTGGGCGAGTTGTCCCTTGACGGGAGGGTGCGGGCGGTGCCGGGGGCGCTGGCCTGCGCCATTTGCGCCCGGTCGCTCGGGCTGGACTTCGTGTGCGCTCCCGACAGCGACCCGGTGCCCCTGGACGACGTGCGCATTTTCGCCATGGGGAGCCTGGGCCAGGCGCTCGGGGAAGGGGGCGCGGCGGCGGTGCTCGAACGGCATCGGGCCGGCGGCGGCGCAGTGCCCGGCGCCGAGCCGGACTACCGGGAAGTGGCCGGCCACGATGTGGCCAAGCGGGCCTTCCAGATAGCGGCCGCGGGCAATCACGGCCTGCTCATGATGGGGCCGCCCGGCTCCGGCAAGACCATGCTGGCCTCGCGCATGCCCTCGATTTTGCCGCCGTTGGCTCCCGACGAGATGCTGGAAGCGGCCGTGGTGCACTCGGTGGCCGGCGAGCCCATCGACGGGCTCATCGGCGGGGCGCGGCCCTTCCGCAGCCCGCACCACAGCGCCTCGCTGGCGGGCCTCGTAGGCGGCGGCAGCCCCATTCGGCCCGGGGAGATATCCCTGGCTCACCACGGGGTGCTCTTCCTGGACGAACTCGCCGAGTTCAAGGCTTCGGTGCTCCAGGGCATTCGTCAGCCGCTGGAGACCGGCTCGGTGACGCTGACCCGGGCCGACGGCAACGTGGTGTTCCCGGCGCAGTTCATGTTGGTGGCAGCCACCAACCCGTGTCCCTGCGGCTACTACGGCGACGACGAGCATCCCTGCACGTGCACGGTGCCCCAGATACGTACCTATCAGAACCGCATCGGCGGCCCGCTCATGGATCGCATCGATTTGCACTTGGACGTGCGGCGCATTCCACCGGCCCAGGTGCTGGCCTCGGGGAGCGGCACGCCCTCGGCGGCCCTGCGGGAAGAAGTGCTGCGGGGCCGCGCGTTCGCCTCGTGGCGCACCGCCCGGGAGGCGGAGGCGGGCTGTCCGCCCGAATCGGGGCGTTCGGCGGTGGAGGGATGCCGGCTCAGCGACGATGCCCGCGCATTTTTGCTGTCGGTGGCCGACCTGCACTCCATGAGCGGCCGGGCCATCGTGCGCACGCTGTCGGTGGCACGCACTATCGCCGACATGGCCGAGTCGGCCGTGGTGGAAGAGGGACACGTGGCCGAGGCGGTCGGCTATCGGATTCGCGACGGAATAGGAGGGTGCTGACATGCCCGTGAAATACATGCAACTGGAGGGGCCCCGATTCGAAGTGGGCCTCGGCGACGACGACTTTCCCCGGCCGCTGCGGGACATACCCAAGCCGCCGGAGAGACTGTACGGGGTGGGCGAGCCGGGAGCCTTGGTTGCAGGGCTGGCCGTGGTGGGGGCCCGGCGGGCCACGCCCTACGGCCGCGGGGCGGCCAAGCGCTTCGCCACCCTGGCCGCCGAGAGGGGCATCGCCGTCATTTCGGGAGGCGCCCGGGGCTGCGACGCCGTGGCCCACGAGGCGGCCTTGGCTGCGGGGGTGCCCACTGTGGCCTTTCTGGGAGGCGGTTGCGACCAGGTGTACCCGGCGGAGAACGCGGGGCTGTTCCAGCGCATCGTGAACGGGGGCGGGGCGGTGGTGTCGGAGCGGCCCTGGGACTTCCCGCCCCAGCCCTACACGTTCCGCGAGCGCAACCGCCTTATCGCCGGTTTGGCCCGCGCGACGCTCATCGTGGAGGCGGGGCTGCCTTCGGGCACGTTCTCCACGGCCGACGAGGCTTTGGCGGCCGGCCGGGAGGTGTGGGTGGTGCCCGGCTCCATCACGTCGGAGCATTCGCGCGGGGCGAACCGCCTGCTGTACCAGGGGGCGCTGCCCATCGTGGACGACGACGCCTTCGCCGATGCCCTGTTCGGAACATTCGGCTGCCTGAAAGAGCCTCCTGCACCCGAAGTGCCCGACGGGGGCGAGGGAGAAGACCCCGCGCCCGAAGAGGTGATCTTGGGGGCGCTGCGGGCCGAGCCGCTCGGCATGGAGGCGCTGCGCGGGCTGGCCGAGGCCCACGGGCCGAAGGGCGATGCCCTCACGTGGCTCATGGTGTGGCTCACCCGCGCCCAGCGCGACGGGCTCATCGCACAGTATCCGGACGGCCGCTACGGCCCGCGGGTGGCGGCGCCGCTATGCGAGAGGAGGGGCCGATGAATCGTGCGGTTTCAGCGTCGTGGGGCGCCGCGCCCCGATTGACGGGGGTTTCGATGCCGTTGTTTGGTATCCTGTTGGACTATGACATACCATGTAACCATAGTAGGCGGAGGCCTGGCGGGCAGCGAGGCGGCACTCGATCTGGCGGAGCGCGGCATTGCGGTGCGCTTGATGGAGATGCGCCCGCACCGGCAGACCCCCGTGCACCACACCGGCGGGCTCGCCGAGCTCGTGTGCTCGAACTCGCTCAAGAGCATGAAACCCGACAGCGCGGCGGGGCTTCTGAAACAGGAGCTCGCGACGCTGGGCTCGCCCCTGATGGAGGCGGCTCGGCAGTGCGCCGTGGCGGCGGGGGGAGCCCTGGCTGTGGATCGCGTGCTCTTCTCCGAGGCGATCACCGAGCGGGTGGAGCGACATCCCCTCATCGAGTTGGCGAGGGAGGAAGCGACGGATGTGGCGGCCCTGGCGGCGGCATCCGACGCCGTGGTGCTGGCCTGCGGCCCCCTCGCCTCCGACGGGTTGTCGTCGTCGCTTATGGCCCTGACGGGGAGAGATGCCCTGGCCTTCTACGACGCGGCGGCACCGGTGGTCATGGCCGATTCCATCGACTACGGGAAGGTGTTCCGCCAGAGCCGCTACGAGGATGCGGCCGACGGCGGCGATTACCTGAACGCCCCGTTCACCCGGGAGGAGTACGAGCGGTTCGTCGACGAGCTGCTGGCAGCCGAGCGCGTCATCGCCAAGGACTTTGAGAGCCGGGACCTCTTCCAGGCCTGCCAGCCCATCGAGGAGATCGCCCGCGCCGGGCGGGACGCCCCGCGGTTCGGCACGCTGAAGCCCGTGGGCCTCACCGACCCGCGCACCGGGCGCCGTCCCTGGGCGGCCCTCCAGCTGCGGGCCGAGGACGCCTGCGGCCAGAGCTACAACCTCGTGGGCTTCCAGACCAACCTCACCTTCCCGGAGCAGCGGCGCGTCTTCCGCATGATTCCCGGGCTGGAGCAGGCGGAGTTCGCCCGCTACGGCGTGATGCACCGCAACACGTTCATCGACGCGCCGCGGCTGCTGGACGACCACGGCCGTTTGCGCACGGCCGCCGCCGAGGCCCTGGCTGCGCCGGTGTACGTGGCGGGCCAGCTCGCCGGTACGGAGGGCTACTGCGAGGCCATTCGCTCGGGCCAGCACGTGGCCCTGGCCGTGACGGCCGACCTGAGGGGGGTCGCGTTGCCGGCGCTGCCTGTCGACACGGTGTACGGGGCGCTTCTGGCCTATGCCACCGATGAGGCCACGGCAGATTACCAGCCCATGCACGTGAACTTCGGCATTCTGCGGCCGCTCGATCCTCCCGTGCGCAACAAGCGGGCCCGCTACGAGGCCTACGCCGCCCGGGCCAACGCCGCCCTGGAAGGCTACCGCGCAGCCTTGGAAGACGCGGGACTGATGGCCTGATGGAAGACGCCGACCTGCCGGGTTTTCCGGATGTGGACGCCTTCTGCGAGGCGCTGGCGGCGGAACGGGGCGCCTCGCCCCACACCGTGCGGGCCTATCGCGACGACGTGCTGGCCTACCTGCGCTGGGCTTCCCGCCAAGGGGTGGCGCCCTACGAGGCCACCTATCGACAGCTGCGCCGCTATTTGGCCGAGCTCGACCAGGCCCGCTACGCCCGCACCACCATCAAGCGGCACCTGTCGGCCCTGCGCTCGTTCTTCCGCTGGCTGAACCGCACGGGCCGCGCTACGGGCAATCCGGTGAGCGTGGTGCAGGCCCCCAAGGGGGCGCGCAGCTTGCCGAAGACCATCTCGAATGCCGACATGGTGACGCTTTTGGGGGTGTTCGGCGACGAGGACGAGTTCGGATGCCCCCGCGAGCAGACGCCGGCTGATATGCGCGACCAGGCCATTTTGGAGTTCCTCTTTTCCTGCGGGGCCCGCGTGTCCGAGGCCTCGGGCCTGTTGGCGCGGTGGGTGAACTTCCCGGCCCGCGAGGTGAAGGTGTTCGGCAAACGGGCGAAGGAGCGCATCGTGCCCCTGTCGCGCACCGGGGCGGCGGTCATGGAACGCTATCTGCGTGAGGCACGGCCTGCGCTGCTCGGCGAGAGGGAGAGCGACTACTTCTTCGTCTCCAACCGGGGTAACCCGATGAGTCCCGACGCCATACGCAAGATGTTCAAGCGGGCCCTGCGGGCGGCCGGTTTGGATGAGAGCCTTTCCCCCCATGCCATGCGCCACTCCTTCGCCACCGACCTTCTGGACGGCGGG
>CANPHS010000111.1 GCA_947573925.1 uncultured Enterorhabdus sp.
AAGGTGCGGGCCGCGCCCCCGATGGGGGCCGGCTCGCTCACCCACAGCCGCGGCAGGCGCTCGGCGTCCTCACCGCCGCGGCGGTCCACGGCGAAGACGGGCGCCGACTGCCGGCGACGCCACCGGGCGCCCCGGAGCACCTGCGGCACGAAGCTCGCCTCGGCGCCGCCGTTGGCCCGGCGCACGCTGGGAGAACCGAACACGGCCCGGGCCGTGCGCTGCATGAACGTGACCCCCTCGGCCCGGCGGCCGGCCACGGCAACGGCGCTAGTCATTGAGATACACCCCCATCACCAGCCGGCACCAGGCGCCGATCTGCTCAGAGAACGTCAGGCGCCCCTCCAGCGACTTGCCCCCGTCCAGCAGCCGCCCGATGAACTCGCTGCACTCGCAGGACACGTACCCGACCCGCCGGTCCTGCCCGTCGCGCACTTCCACGGCCCAGGGGTCGAAGCGGTTGTGCGCATCGCGCACGAGGGAGAAGCACTCCCCGATGCGGTAGCCCTCGGCCATCTCGGCCATGCCGGCCACATGGCGCGTGCCGGCCACCGTGGTGTTGTCCACGACGCAGATCGATGATGTTGTGTTTGCCATGGCGTCCTCCGTTTCCTTGAATGCGATGGGAACATCCTACGCCGGAACTGAAAACCATGTGTACCATTTTGAGGACAGCTATGGAATCTTCCGGAAAAGGCGGGGCAGCTGTTAGCCTCGGTTGATTTCTCCCGCGCACCCATGGTACACTGCACCGCCACGAAACATCCCCGCCCCGAGAGGAGCGTTTCCCATGAAGGACAAGAAAGCCAAGAAGGCCGCCGCCGACAAGAAGGCCGACAAGCTCAAGCGCAAGAAGAAGCACACCGGCTGCAAGGGCGAGAAGAACGCCGCCGGCTGCAAGGGCTGCGCCAAGGCCAAGGCCTCCCTCAAATTGAGCCATTGCACCTGCTGCAAGAAGCACTGCCCGCTCACAAAGCCCAAATGCGGCAAGGGCCGCCGCCTCGCCGCCGCCCTGAAACTGAAGCAGGGCTAAATGATCGGTGTACAGTAAGTACCCTTATATGAGTACTTACTGTACACCACCCTTCTTGAATCGAACCAACCTAAAGACGGTCAGCCACGTATTGGTAAATGTCCTTAATCTTCCAGGTCATCCCTTCGCGATATTCGGGACGGGCAATCGTCCGAGCAATAATGTCAGCCGGAAGGAATCGCTTCATTTCCTCCGCGAAAACATCCTCCGCCAAAATCCTCTCGGCTCGCTCCATCCCATCGAAAAGAAGACCGCGAGCCGATACGTCGATTTCGTAGTCACTCAACTTCAATTTGACAAGCGCAGTCACCTCATCCATGTTTCGCTGGGGTTGAGAATGGATCCACGGCATATCCCACAGATCCCGGTAGCGCGGAGCCCGTATCTGCTGGGCAAACGACACGATTTTATCTGAGAGAATCTCGTCAAGCGACTGGCAGCCTACAATGGCCATCCCGTACATACCCTCAATCTCCGGATAGTTTTCATCGAGGATGCGCTTGCTTCTCGTGTAGGAAGGAACACGGGCAATCTCGATTTTGATCTTCTGAGAGGGCAAATCCGGCCGAGCTGGAGCCGTGTCCACCACAACCTGCCATCGCTTCATGGTGGCACCTCCTTCAAAAAGCTTGATCTTCCTCGGCTCCTTGACGCGCACGTTAACGTCGTATTTCTTCTTGAGCTGCTCGCTTACCAGTTCACGAAAGCCAGCCAAGTCAGCCTCTGTTAAATCTTCGTCAGTCGTAAAGTCAAGATCCTCGCTGTAGCGCACGGCACCGTAGCACAGGCGCAGGCAGGTTCCGCCTTGAAACGTGAGCTTATCGAGCCATTTCGATTCATCAAGTGCTTGGATAATGTCGTAGTGGATAAGCTCCTTCTCGACAATGGGCAGCAAGGATTCAACCCCCTGCGCCCGGGCAACCGACACGGCAAATTCTTTGAAGTCAATCCCCATCTTCCACCTCTTCCCAGTCAATTAGATATGTTGAACGCCGCGCTCGGAGCAATCCTTTAACGGCATAGGCCTTGGTGGCCAAGCGCAAGGCATGCCCCGGGTAGTCAACGGTATTCGCAATGATCTCATTGGCACTCGCCCCGGTATGCACAAATTCAATCGTTCCGAACGGCGTGTCGAACTCCCCTTCTCGTCCTGTGGTCACCACGGTTATACGGCCGGTAGGAATTTGTGAAATGACACTCCAGAGGGAGGCGGCACTTTCCATGCCGATGTAATTGAACTCGCCAACGCGCAGGGCAGCGGCAATTTCCTCAATGGCCGGGACGCTGTTCGGCGAGGCGGCATCGAACCAGTACAGATCCCGAGCCACGTGCATGAGAACATCTTCAGAAACGAGCCGTTTGATGGTGCCTCGCAGCGTGCTTCCCCGCTCATCGAACAATCGACCCAACTCTCGCGACTTAAATGCCCTCTTTTTTCCTTTGAAAGATCGGAGTGCCTTTTCTGCGTCAATTACTCTCATGTTGCACCTGACTCTACAGTTATGATACGTATTTATACCATAACTGTAGAGTCATTGGGCTATTCTTCCTCGATTATCTCGGCGTCGACGGGCTCCTCGCCGGGGTCGGCTCCCTCCCCTGCGGCGGCCTTGGCTTCGCGGGCCTCGTCGAAGAGGGCCTTCATGGTGGGGTTTTTGCGGGTGAGCTTCTTGACGGTGAGGGCGTCGGCCTTGTCGTTGGCGTAGCGCAGCTGGCGCTCGCTGCCGAGCAGGTTCTCCTTCACCTTCTGCAAGTGGTCGATGGTCTTGTCGATCTCGTCGATGGCGGTCCCGAAGCGCTTGCTGGCGGCGGCGAAATTCTTCCCGAACTTCTCCTTGAAGTCGGCCAGCGAGTCCTCGAAGTTCGTCACATCGATGTTCTGCTGGCGCACGAGGGCCAGCTCGCGGCGGTACTCCAGGGACGTGAGGGCCGCGTTGCGCAAGAGCGTGATGATGGGGATGAAGAACTGCGGGCGCACCACGTACATCTTCTCGTAGCGGTAGGACACATCCGTGATGCCGTTGTTGTAGAGCTCGTTTTCCGGCTCCAAGAGCGACACGAGCACGGCGTACTCGCAGCCCTTCTTCTTGCGGTCGGCGTCCAGCTTCTTGAAGTGGGACTCATTGGTCTTGCGGTGGGTGGAGTCGTCGGCCTCGTTCTTCATCTCGAACATGATGGAGATGATCTCGTTGCCGTCCTCGTCGAAATCGCGGAACACGAAGTCGCCCTTGGTGCCCTCCACCACCTCGTTATCCTTCTCGAAGTAGGCGCGCGGGAAGGCCGTGGGGCGCAGCTGGTTGAAGGCGATCTCGCAGTGCTGCTCCAAAGTCTCGCCGAGCATCTTCGTGGACAGCCGCGCCTTCATGTCCTGGATGCGCTCGATCTCCCGCTCCCGGTCGGCGATCTGCTCGTCCTTCAGGCGCAGGCGCTCAGCCAGGTCGGCCTTGTGCTCGGCCGTCACGCGGGCGAGCTCCTGGCGCTCGCGCTGAACCTGGGCGCGCAAATCATCGCGCTCGCGCTCCACCGCCACCCGCGCGTCCTTGGCCGCCGACTCGGCCCGGGACACCGCCAGCTGGGTTTCGGTGGCGGCGGCCTCTTTCTGAGCCGCCAGCTTTTGGGCCAGCTCGTCGCGCTCGCGCTCCACGGCCCGCAGCCGCTCGGCCTCGGCGGCGGCCGCCTCGTTCACGGCCAGCTTGCGGGCCGTCGCGGCCTCGCTCGCCTGGGAGGCCAACTGGGTGCGCAGGGCTTCCACCTGCTTCTCCAAATCGACCCGCTCGCCCTGGGCGGCCAGCTGCCAGTCCTTTTCCTGGGCCCGGAACCGCTCGGCTTGGGCCGCCAGCTGCCCGTCGCGCTCGACGATCTGGGCCCGCAGCGCCTCCTCGGCCTTGGCCACGGCCAGAGCCGTCTCCTGCTCGCGGCTCTGCTCGGCCAGGCGCACGCGCTCGGCCAGCTCCCGTTGGAACTCCTGGTCGCGCACTTGGTTCAGGATGGCGGCGTACCCGCTCTCGTCCACCGTGAACACTTCCCCGCAGCGGGGGCACCGAATCTCGTTGCTCATGGCCCAGCCTCCTTACAACGCTTCCAGCGCGCAGATTTCCCTGAAGGGAATGCGCCGGCGTACAATCCAGAGATCATGATAGATCATATCCACCTGGCTGACTGTCCCGCACACGGTACGGTAGCCGGCATTTTCATAGAAGGTGCATCGCACCTGGGCGCCGCGGGGAAGCGATTCCAGCGTCTCCTGGATGGCACGGGCCTCCTCCTCGGCGAGGGGCCGGCGCTCCTCGGGCACCACTTCCTTCTCGTGCACCAGCTCGTAGTAGCCCCGCAGGGCCGCGAAGGGCGAGAACTGCCGGGCGCGGTCGGGATGCGGCCGCCCCAGCCCCGGGGGCACCGGAGGCCCGGGCAACGGCGCTGCGGACTCGTCGCAGATGGCATCGGCTCTTTCGCGGAAATCGGCAGGGCACGCCCCTTCGCCGTCCTCGCCCCTCAAGTCGCCGACCTCTTCCCAGCGCAGCTCGCCGAAGCCCTCCGTCCTAGCCACGGTGGCCTCCCACCAGGGTGTTGCGCTCGCGGCCCATGGCGTGTTCCTTCAGGCTCGTGCCCTTGATGAGGGCGTTCTTGCCGAACTTTCCCTTCACGGCCAGCACCGCCTCCTGGCGGCGGCGCTCCCGGGCGTCGGCCTCCGCGTCGGTGAACAGGTCCACGGTGGCGAAGTCCTCGTCCACCAAATTCCCGAAGCCGATGCTGATCTTGCGGGCGAGCCGCGCCGGGTCCACGGTCTCGCGGAACAGCGCCTCCAGGTAGCCGAACAGCCTCTTGAAGGAGTTCGTGCGCTCAGGGATCTTCCGCGTGCCCCCGCCGTGGGGGCCGCTCCTCCCGTCGGCCCGGCGCAGCCCGTGGCCGCCCTCGAACACCGCCCCCGCCGCGCCGTCGCCCGCCTCCCGCTGGTAGCTCACGTGCAGCGAGATGTGGTCGGTGACGAGCCGCTTCTCCACCAAATCGAGCACCGTGTCATCGCACATCTCCCGCATGACCATGAGCGCATCGTCGAAGGAGTAGCCCCGGGGCAGCACCTGGCCGTTCATGAGCGAGGCGGTCTCCGGTTCGTAGACCTTGATCTCGGCGATGGTGCAGGGCTCCAGGCCCCAGGCATGGTCGATGAGGTACTCGGCGTTCACCCCGAACTCGTCGTAGAGCACGTCCGGGTCCATCTCGGTGATGCCCCGCAGATCGAACACCCGGTAGCGGGCGAGTCGCCGCGCGATGCCCGGGCCGATATTCCAAATGTCGGTGATGGGCCGATGGGGCCAGATCTGCTCGCGGAACGTGCGCTCGTCAAGCTCGCCGATGCCGTCGTCGGCATGCTTCGCGGAAATATCCAGCGCCACCTTGGCGAGGAACAGGTTCGGCCCTATGCCCGCCGTAGCGGGAATGCCCGTCTCCACTCTCACCGCCGCCCGCAGGGTGTCGGCGAACTGGCGGGCCGAAAGGCCGTAGAGCTCCAGGTAGGGCGTGGCGTCGATGAAGCACTCGTCGATGGAGTACGGGTGGATGTCGTCCGGCGACACGTAGCGCAGATACACGCCGTAGATGTCGGCCGAGGCGGCCATGTAGGCCCGCATGCGCGGCATGGCGCAAACGTACTCCATGCCCGCGGGAATCTCGTGGAGCCGGCAGCGGTTCCGCACGCCGGCCGCCTTCATGGCCGGGCTCACGGCCAGGCAGATGGTCATCTCCGAGCGCGTGGGGTCGGCCACCACGAGCTTCGCGGTCATGGGGTCGAGCCCCCGGTGCACGCACTCCACCGAGGCGTAGAAGCTCTTCAAATCGATGCAAACATATGTGCGCTCAGTCTCCATGGCCGCAGTATACCAAAGAACATCGGTTCTATAGTATGCTTTTTGTCTCTCTGGTTCGCCCAAGGAAGACAGCGAGAGCCCCCGGGGCATCCGCAGTTGGCGCGTCTCGCGGCTGAGCGTACTTCGGTACGCGAAGGTAAGCGAGAAAGCACCAAATGCGGACGCATCCGGGGGCTCGCAGCGTCGGCGTTCCCGTTGTCGCGTTAGCGACGACGGAACTAAACGATGCCCTGGGCCATCATGGCGTTGGCGACCTTCTCGAAGCCGGCGATGTTGGCGCCCATGACGTAGTTGCCCTCGCGGCCGTAGCGTTTGGCGGCGTCGTCGATGGCGTGGTAGATGCTCACCATGATGCCGTTCAGCTTCGCGTCCACTTCCTCGAAGGTCCAGGAGAGGCGCTCGGAGTTCTGGGACATCTCCAGGCCCGAGGTGGCCACGCCGCCGGCGTTGGCGGCCTTGCCGGGGAAGAACACCACGCCGTTTTCCTGCAGGTACTCGGTGGCGTCCAGGGTGGTGGGCATGTTCGCGCCCTCGGCGAGGATCTTGCAGCCGTTGGCCACGAGCGCCTTCACATCGTCGATGAGCACCTCGTTCTGGGTGGCGCAAGGCAGGGCGATGTCGCAGGGGGTCACCCACACGCCGCGGCCCTCGTGGTAGGTCACGCCCTCGCGGCGCTTCGCGTACTCGGAGATGCGGCCGCGCTCCACTTCCTTGATCTGCTTCACGAGGTCCACGTCGATGCCCGCCGGGTCGTAGATCCAGCCGGTGGAGTCGGAGAGCGTGACCACCTTGGCGCCGAGCTGCTGGGCCTTCTGCGTGGCGTAAATGGCCACGTTGCCGGAGCCGGAGATGCAGACGGTCTTGCCCTCGAAGCTGTCGCCGGTGCACTTCAGGTGCTCCTCCACGAGGTACACCAGGCCGTAGCCGGTGGCCTCGGTGCGGGCGAGCGAGCCGCCGAAGGAGAGGCCCTTGCCGGTGAGCACGCCCTCGAAGACGTTCTTCATGCGCTTGTACTGGCCGAACATGTAGCCGATCTCGCGGGCGCCCGTGCCGATGTCGCCGGCGGGCACGTCGGTGTCGGCGCCGATGTGGCGGGCCAGCTCGGTCATGAAGGACTGGCAGAAGCGCATGACCTCCATGTCGGACTTGCCCTTGGGATCGAAGTCGCAGCCGCCCTTGCCGCCGCCCATGGGCAGGGTGGTCAGGCTGTTCTTGAAGATCTGCTCGAAGCCGAGGAACTTGATGATGCCGAGGTTCACCGAGGGGTGCAGGCGCAGGCCGCCCTTGTAGGGGCCGATGGCGCTGTTGAACTGCACGCGGAAGCCGCGGTTCACCTGCACCTTGCCGTTATCGTCCACCCAGGGCACGCGGAACATGATGACGCGCTCGGGCTCCACGATGCGCTCCAAAAGGCTCGCGGCCTCGTACTCGGGATGGGCCTCGATGACCGGCTCCAGGGACTGGAGCACCTCGATGACGGCCTGGATGAACTCGGGCTGCTCGGCGTTCTTCGCCTTCACCTGTTCGATGACGTTTTCAACGTAACTCAATGCGGACCTCCTTGACGGGACGGGTGCGCCGCGGGCGCTTAAGCCCGTTGGCTTCTGGCCGCATTATAGGGCGCGGGCATTCCCAACCCTGAGTTTTTAACTGACCGGAAACAAAGAAGGGAAATGGGGGCGAAACCGCCGCGCGAACGGCACGGCACCGGCTCGTCCCGGAGAGTCGGCGGAAGGTTACAGCGACGAGTACACCTTCGAGCTGGGCACGTTCAGAGCCGTGAGCAGGACGACGCCCACCTGGTCTTTCTCCGGAGTGTACATGATGTGCACCCCTTCGCTGCCCTCCCCGGCTCCGGGGGTGGCCTCGGCGTCGTCGGTCACCACCACGGTTTGGAAGCCGTCGGGCGTGGCCAAGCACGACAGGCGCGGCACAAGGCAGATGAGCGACTGGGCCCCGGCATCGGTCATCTCCTTCTGCAGGGCGGCCAGGCGCTTCTTCGAGGCGTAGTAGTCCACGTACACCACGCCCACCTTGCGATCCCCCGCCGTGAGAATGACGGGCTGCTCGTAGCGGTGGGGATCGGCGATGTCCAAGGTGACGACGCCGGCCCCCTTCTCCAGGTACAGGCTGCGCACGTCGGAGGCGTACACGGGACGCTCGCGCAAGGCCAGGGGCAGCCGGGACAACTCGGAC
>CANPHS010000112.1 GCA_947573925.1 uncultured Enterorhabdus sp.
TTGGCGCATACACGATTTCCAATCGTGCTCCTTCGGCCAGCTCGGACACCTCTCCACATAGCCTGTGCCCCGCATAGCGAAGCGTCTAAGAAGTATAGTGCACCGCGCCCCCACATTCAAGAAGTTTTTTCTCCATCACGGATGATACAAAAACGCCCGCAGGCTGCAACCTGCGGGCGCGGGCATACCGAATGGGAGCGGGAGTTACTCGCCAGCACCCTCGGCAGGCTGCTGTGCGGCGGTGTCGTCCTGGGCCGGCTGATCGCCCTCGGCCGGAGCCTGAGCTCCGTCGCCCTCGGCAGGCTGCTGGGCCCCATCGCCCTCGGCAGCCGGCTCGGTGCCGTCGCCCTCGGCAGCGGCATCGCCTTCGGCCTGCTGGGCCGCTTGCTCGGCAGCACCTTCGGCACCCTCGGCACCTTCCTCAACACCCTCGGCCACGGGGGCTTCGCCACCCTCGGTGGTCACGCCTTCGCCCTCGATGGCCACGGGATTGCCGTCCTCGTCCACGGCGGTGATGCCGGTGCCTTCGGACTCATCCTTCGGGAAGTTCGCCATATCGACGTAATAGGGAAGATCCTCGGGCATGTCGTTGATCTTGATGTCGGCCTTCTCGCGCTGGTCCTCGAGCCAAGAATAGTAAGCCTGGGACTGGTTGTTGGTGGTGTACATGGCCGTCACGGAATCCTGGAACTCCTGGGGCAAATCGCTCATCTTCTCCAGGGTTTCGGGGGCGGTGTACACATCGGTGCACTTGATGATATGAATGCCGTAGCTGCTGGTCACCAGGTCGGATACCTCGTCCTTATCGAGTTCGCCCAGAGCCGTCGTGTACTCGGTCACCAGGTTGTTCAGCTTGTCCCAGCCCACGTTGCCACCGTCGGCCGCAGAGCCGGTGTCCTTGGAATACTCAGCGGCAGCCTGGGCGAAATCCAGCTCGCCGGACTTGATCTTCGCGAGCACTTCCTTGGCCGTGGCCTCATCGCTGGCGTCGAACAGAATGTGGGACGATTTCTTCGCACCGCTGAAGGAGGGCAGCATGGTCTGGGCCGTGGAGAGCAGGTCTTCTTCCTTCGGCTCTTCCAGATCCTCGGCCACCTTGGTCTTCAGCTGCTGGGACACCAACGAAAGCTCGATGTTCTGGCGGTACTCGTCCTCGGTCATGCCCACCGAGGCCAGGGCGTTGTTCCACGCCTCGTCGGACTCGTAGTTGTTGCGCATGGAATCGACGTACTGGCTCACCTCGTCCTGGTCGGCCTTGATGTCCAAGCTCTCGCTGCCCTGCTTCACCAGCTCCTGGTCGATGTAGGAATCGAGAATCTCCTCACGCACGGTCTCGGGCGTGTAGTCATTCGAGGCCAGCCACTTCCCCCATTCCTGCTCGTCGGTCAGGTTCATCTGGGTGCGGATGTCCTGAATGGCCTGGGTAACGGTGTCTTCCTGAATCTCGACGCCGTTCACCGTGGCGGCCACGCCCCCCGTGTAGGTCGGCTTGTTCTCGTCGCCGCTGGTTTCGGAGCAGCCGGCGATGCCCACCACGCACACTGCGGCCAATCCGAATGTTGCCAGCGACTTAGCAAAGGACAGCTTCTTCATAGGTACCTTCCCTCTAGGTGACTGGAACGGCCGAATTCCGTTTCGCGGGTGCGTTAAGAGACAGTTCCAGATGATTTCGAAGGGTATTTTCCCATGGCGGAGACCGAGGTAACAACCGACGCACAATTTGCCCACTTTAAGTTCACGGTTCGTCAATTAGGGAAAAGAAAAACCCCACGTCAACTATGAGGAATTGACGTAGGGTTTGTTTGCTCCGTCTTCCTTGGGCGCTTCCGGAAGATTCTATTTCTTCGCGGCCTTCTTGCGGTCGGTGGCGGAAAGCAGGCGCTTGCGCAGGCGGATGGACTGCGGGGTCACCTCCACCAGCTCGTCGTCCTCGATGTACTCGAGGGCCTCTTCCAGGGTGAAGGTGATGGGGGGCGTCAGCTGGATGGCCTTGTCGGCGGAGCTGGAGCGCTGGTTGCCCAGGCTCTTGGTCTTCTCCACGTTCACCACCATGTCGCCTTCCTTGGCCGACTCGCCCACGATCATGCCCTCGTAGCACTCGTCGCCCGGGCCGACGAACAGCCGCCCGCGCTCCTGCAGCGTGTCGAGCGCGTAAGCCACGGCCTTGCCCGTGGACATGGCGATCATGCCGCCGTTCTTGCGCCCGGCCATCTCGCCGGTGAAGGGGCCGTACTCCTTGAAGTGGTGGAACAGCACGGCCTCGCCGCGCGACACGTTGAGCACGCGCGTCTTCAGGCCCATGGTGCCGCGGGAGGGGATGCGGAAGGTGAGGTGCGTCATGGTCTCGTCGGAGGCCATGTCCTCCATGATGCCGCCGGCGGTGCCCATGACCTCGATGACCTTGCCCGCGTACTCGTTGGGCACGTCGACCGTGGCCTCCTCGATGGGCTCCAGGCGGCTGCCGTCCTCGGCCTTCTTGTACACCACGCGCGGGCGGCCCACCTGGAACTCGAAGCCCTCGCGGCGCATGGTCTCCATCAGCACCGACAGGTGCAGCACGCCGCGGCCGGCCACCTCGATGCCGGACTTGTCCTCCAGCTCGTTGATGCGCATGGAGATGTTGCTCTCCTTCTCGCGCAGCAGGCGCTCCTTCAGCTGGCGACCACCCACGATCTCGCCCTCGCGGCCCACGAGCGGGCTCGTGGAGGCCTCGAAAACGACGGCCATGGTGGGCTCTTCCACGGCGATGGGGTCCATGGCCACGGGGCTCTCCGGATCGGTGATGATGTCGCCGATGTCGGCGTCCTCGATGCCGATGACGGCCACGATGTCGCCGGCGTCGGCGGCCGTGACCTCGGCTTTGCCCAGGTTCTCGAAGGTGTACACCTTGCGGATCTGCGCCTTGCGCTCGGTGCCGTCGGGCTTCACCACGAGCACCTGCTCCTTCTCGTGGATGGTGCCGGAGGCCAGACGGCCCACGCCGATGCGGCCCTCGTAGCTGGAATGGTCCACGGTGCACACCTGCAGGGCCACCGGGCCGTCGATGTCCACGTCGGGGGCGGGAATCTCGGTGAGGATGGTGTCGAGCAGCGGCACCATGTCCATGTTGCCGTCGTCGGGGCTCATGCGCGCGTAGCCGTTCACGGCCGAGGCGTACACCACGGGGAAGTCTAGCTGCTCGTCGGTGGCGCCCAGCTCCACCATGAGGTCGAACACCTTGTCGACGGCGCCCTCCGGATCGGCGTTGGGGCGGTCGATCTTGTTCACCACCACCACGATGCGCAGGCCGCGCTCCAGGGCGTGGGACAGCACGAAGCGGGTCTGGGGCTTGGGGCCCTCGTAGGCGTCAACGATGAGCAGGGCGCCGTCGGCCATGTTCAGCACGCGCTCCACCTCGCCGCCGAAGTCGGCATGGCCGGGGGTATCGATGACGTTGATCTTCACGCCCTTGTAGGTGATGGAGATGTTCTTGGAGAGGATGGTGATGCCGCGCTCGCGCTCCTGGTCGTTGGAGTCGAGCACGCGCTCGGCCACCTGCTGGTTCTCGCGGAAGACGTGGGACGCCCACAGCAGGCGGTCGACCAGCGTGGTCTTGCCGTGGTCGACGTGGGCGATGATGGCGACGTTGCGGATGTTCTCTTGCTTCATGAATCTTCTTTCCTATTCGATTTGGGGCGGAGAAATTATAGACCTACTCGTCAAGCAGGGCTTCGTATTCCTTGCGTTCCTCGGTAAGTTTCGCAAGATGAGCATTCAGGGTGTTCAGGTTCTTCTGGGCGCTGACCGCCTGCACGATGCCCCAAATGGCGGCGGGCACGGCCATGGCGGCGATGAGGCCGAAGATGCCGAAGGGGCGGCGAATCGTGAAAAAGGCCGCCACCGCGCCGATGCCGGCCATGGCCAGACCGTTGCGGCGCTCGTCGGTCACCGTGTCGCGCTGGGCCACCAGCTGGGCCCGGGCCGCGGCGATGCCAGCGAGCCGCGCCTTGATCTCGGCCTCGGTGACGTACTCCACTTCCACGTCGCCCTCGGTCTCCGTCCACGAGCGGGCGGCGGAAGAGGTGGCGCGGGCGTTTCCCGCGGATGTGCGGCCGCGGCCACCGCGACCCGACGTGCCGGAACTCAGCAGTTCGTAGGCTTCTTGCAGGCGCTTGAACTGCTCGGTGGCGCGGGATTGCAGCTTCTCGTTGCCGGCGAACTTGTCGGGGTGCAGGATCTGCACCGTCTCGCGGTAGGCAACCTTGATGTCGTCGGCCGTGGCGTCGTCTTCCAGGCCGAGTATGTTGAGGGCTTCGTTTCTGTTCATGCGGGCCATCCTAACACGGCCGGTCGCTGCACACGGCCGAAGCTGCGAATGTCGCACGCAATCCATAGGGCTTCACTATAATGGTGCCCCCTACCCCCGTTTTGAAAGGAACGCCGTGAGCCTGTCGCGTGGAACGTCGGCCTTCACCCTGAAAATTGCCGCCATTGTAGCCATGACGGCCAACCACGTGGCGAACATCTTCGGCGGCGTCATGCCTGAAGCTCTCACCGTGGGGCTGTACACCCTGGGCGGATTCACCTTTCCCATTATGGCGTTTCTGCTGTGCGAAGGGTACCGGTACACGTCGAACATTCGGCGCTATGCCGCACGCCTGGCCGTGTTCGCCGGGGTGGCCGAAGTGCCGTGGTTTTTGCTGTGGGGGCCGTCGCTAAATGTGCTGTTCACGCTGCTCATAAGCCTGGGGTTGCTATGGGCCGGCGACCATACGCGCAGCCGTGTTGCCTATGCCGGCGTGTTGGCCGCGGGGCTCGTCGCCAGCTGGTTCTGCGACTGGGCCCTTGCAGGCCCGCTCATGGTGGTTCTGTTCCACCGCCTGCGCGAGCAATCGCGCGGCGTGCTTACGACCATGCTCGTGTTCGGACTGGCCCTGGGGCTGCCCACGCTGCTTGGCATTATGGCGACGTATCAAGGTTCGCCAAGCGACATCCCCCTCGTTATTCAGTGGGGCGCCCTCGGCTACTACACCCTCGGGTTTGCCGGCGCCACCTTCCTCATGACCACCTACAACGGCAAACGCGGCCCGTCCCTGAAATGGTTCTTCTACGCCTACTACCCCACCCACCTCATGGCGCTCTGGGTTATCGCCCAAGCTCTGAGCGTGTAAGCATTTCCATCTTCTCTCTTCTCCATATATAAAGGGACGATGCCGGAGCATCGTCCCCTTTGTTTGGATGGTTGCCGGCGGCCGACTAGGCGGCGCAGCCTAGGAGGGCAGCCAGGTCTTCGCGGCTGGCGAAGGGCTTGGCCTCGGCCTTCGGGTCGTGGGCGGGAACTACCTCGCCTTCCCACACATCGCCGTTGCGATCGAACTTGCGAGAGCGCACCACCCAGCGGAAGGAGGGGCGGTTGCGTTCGTCCAGGCCGGACACCTCGTCGGGGAAGGTCATGCCGGCCAGCGTGCGCTGCAGAAGCGCCAACTCGCTCTCGCCACGGTCGGGCACCACGACGCCCGACTCGGGGTTGTAGATGACGCCTTCGCCCACGAAAGCGAGGCGCATTTTGACGCGACGCTTGTTCTCGGCCCACACGATGGCGCCGATAACGCCGGCCACCACCACCCACCACAGGATGGCGATAACCAGATCAAGCGGGGAATCCACATGGTTGAAGCCGAGGGCGAACCACGCCCACAGCAGCGCGGCCGCAGCGACGACCGCGAGGGCTGCTACCAGCCAATTGCTCTTTCTCATGGTCAGTTCCTTTCTGAGAAGAGGGGTGCGAGCGAGGTGCCCGCACCCTCGCGGTTTACGTTACAGGGCCTGCCGACCAGTCGCGTGGGCGGGCATGGTCTCGGTTTCCTTGGTGCGACCGAGAATCTGATCCTCATAGTCGTCAATGTCGTCGGTGAGGCCCAGACGGCGGCGCACCACCACGATGCCGTAGATGACCGTGGCGATAATGCCCAGCAGCATCACCCAGTGCACCCAGCAATGCGGCTCATCGAAGGCGCCCATGGGAGTCTCCTCATCGGGAATCTCCTCGCCGCCAGCGTAGGGCATCGGCGTCTCCGGGGGAGCAGCGGCCTGCGGGGTAGCGTCGTCATCGATCACCTCGGGCGTGACCGCCGGAGCAGCCGGTGCCGGGGTAGCAGCCGGAGTGGCGACCGGCGTTGCAACCGGTACCACGGTGGTCGGCGTCGGGGCAGCCGGGGTGGGCGTGGGGGTCACCGGCGTAGGCGTCGGCACGGTGGAAATCGGCGTCGGAGTCGGCGTAGGCGTGGGGGTCGGAGTCGGGTCGGGCGTCACGCCACCCGGCTCGCCCGGCACCGGCACGGACGGCAGAATGGTGAAGGTGCCCGGAACCACCGTGACAGCGTAGTTCGGGTTTTCCGCCACATCGGCAGTCAGCACGCCACGGTAGATACCCACCGTCTCGTCAGCGTTGGCACGACGATACGTCACACCCAGCGTCTCACCGTCGACCACACCAGCCACGGTACCCGTAATCGCCGGATCAGCAGCCCCCGCGAACTTAGAAGCATTCGCCACCGTAACCGTCACAGGCCGGGGGGTAATGGTAAAGGTCGCGCTAACAGGCTCCGTGTCTTTGTAGTTGTCAGCCTTCGCACGCACCCACACGGTGTAGGTGCCCACATTGCGGTAAGTCGGATTCTGCGTAGTCCAACCATCCACACCGTTCAGAGAATACTCGAATGTAGAACCTTCGACCGCAGCAGTCGCTTGAATAGAAGTATCGATACCGTCGTATACCTTGGTCAAACCAGTGGCACCAGCAATGTTCTCAAGAGTCACCACATTATCGCCCGATGCATATACGTTAAGATCATTCGGCTCAAATGTAATCTCGTAGTTGGAGGCTTCTTCCTGGATAGCTTCCTGATCCGAAACGGCGACTTCATCCTCGTAAAGCTTGGCTTGATCGTAAGACCCTGCAGCGCTATTCAGGGCTTGCAACATGTCTTTGGGCTCTTCACCCGACACAAAGCCAGTTTCGCCCCCCTCATTGAAAGCCTCAGTTGTAATGCTCTGATAGTTCAGAGTTTCAGGCTTTCCATACTCCATGTTCGCAGCACCGGCATAAACCGTTGCGGGACGCTTGGTAATCTCATAGGGAAGAGAGGCCACTTGTCCGGCGTAATTCTTCGTTCCATTCACCAAGATGGCGAACTTCCCAACATTGGTAAAGTCAGTCGCTTCACCTTCGATAGCATTGCCATCCGCATCCAGACGGACAAACGAGAGCGTGTATTCATCCTCACTCAAATTGCGTCCGTTGATCGTGTCATACACTTTGACATCTTCAATCGAAGGCTTCTGAGACTTGCCGTTGTATACAACAGACTCATTGTATTCAGCAGTAAACTCCTGATTGCCAGAAGGATCAATCGGAACAGTCAGAGGCTCAATAACAAGTTCTCCGGGATTGGTGCTAACTACATAGTAATTGTTGGTAAGATCCTGCCCACCTGCCGAGATAGTTGTCTTCGCGCTGGGAGTAATGGCACCGATGTAACCAGGGTTCTTTTTCGCCGCAGTACCCTTGGCAACTGCCTCCACATTGGCCTCATGGCCAGCAACCAACCCTGTGTCATTAGAGGTCATATTCATCGGATATCCAGCAAGCGGAAGAGAGATGTCCTTTTGAGAGGTGTCCTCAAACCCTTCAACCGACTGCTCTTTGCCCGTAAAGGTCTTCGTGTCGGACTTTCCAGTAAAGGATACAGGCCGTTGCATGATCTTATAGCTGGAAGTAGCAGAGCCCACGAAATTATTCGAGCCAGAGGCAATCACCAGGTACAGTTCGCGAGCACTCACGTAATCCGTTGTTACACTATCGCGGTCAGCATTGTCGTAATAGCTGACAATGTAATCGCCTTCGACGAGAGCTGCTACAGTCGCGCCTTCTTCATTGACAATCCGAAGAGTGGGCAAACCTTTGTGTTCTTGAGCATCGTACACAACGTCGTTCGGTGCTGTAACCACAACGTGCACGCCGTCGGTCTTGCCAAAGTCAAGAGGGATAATCTCGAAGTCGGCGGCCTTGAAGGACACGGTGTAGTTGCCCTGCTCCTTGTCGC
>CANPHS010000113.1 GCA_947573925.1 uncultured Enterorhabdus sp.
TGGGGGCCGGCGCGCGGGCGCGGGGCGCCCGCCGCCGGGGCCGCGGCGCCGCCGCGGCAGCGTAGGCGGTGCCGGCGACGAACACGCCGGCCGCCGCGAGGGCGGCAACGGCCGAAAGACGCATGGCGGATCCTCTCCCTTCCCCTTGCGCGATGACGGGCGGCGCGGGGGCGCAACTGCGGCCCGCACCGAAGTTCGGCGCACAGTCTACGATGGGGACGGCCCGCCCGCGAAGGGACAGTTCCCCGCTAATTCATGGGGACGGTTGAAAAACTTCCCAGGGGACGCCTCCACCAACCGTCCACATTTGCTAAGCTTCTGAGTCAGGAAAAGAAAGCGAGGCCCCATGCACCTGGACGAGCACAGCGACATCCCCTTCTACCAGCAGCTCTTCGATCAGCTGCGGGCCGATATCGAGGACGGCACGCGGCCCGCAGGGGCGAAGCTCCCCTCCATCCGGGGGCTCGCCCGCGACCTCGGCTGCGCCCGCAACACCGTGGAGCAGGCCTACCACCTGCTCACCCAGGAGGGCTACGTGGAAAGCCGGCCGGGCAGCGGGTACGTGGTGCAGAACGTGGCCTACCTGCAGCCCACGGCCGCCTCCCCCGCCTGCGCCGTGCTGCTGGGGTCGCCGGCGCGGCGGGCCCGCTACGACTTCACCTACGGCAACCTGGAGCCGGGCACCTTCCCCGCCCTGGCCTGGCGCACCATCACCGACGACGTGCTGCTGTCGGTGGAAAGCGCCGGCTGCGACGCCTACAACGACCCCTTCGGCGAGGAGGCCCTGCGCGTGGCCATCGCCTGGCGCATCGCCACCCAACGCGACATCGACTGCACCCCGAGCCAGGTCATCGTCCAGGGCGGCACCCAGACGAGCGTGCAGAACCTGCTGGCCCTGTTCGACGGCGCCGCGGACACCGTGGCCATGGAGGACCCGGGCTACGACGGGGTGCGCTCGGTCATCGAGAGGGCCCGCTTCGCCATCGCGCCGTGCCGGGTGACGGAGCGCTACGACGCGTTCCAGGAGGATCTGGAGTCCTCGGGGGCGCGACTCGTGTACCTGACGCCGTCGAGCCAGTTTCCCCCCTGCCGCATCATGCCCACGGACATACGCGAGCGGGTGCTCGATTGGGCCGAGCGCACCGACGCCTACATCCTGGAAGACGACTACTGCCGCGACTTCCGCTACCGGGAACGGTCGCTGCCGCCGCTGGCCTCCATGGACACCCGCGGGCGCGTCATCTACATGGGCACGTTCTCGAAGTCGCTCTCGCCGGCCTTGCGCATGAACTACCTGGTGCTGCCGGAGCCCTTGCTGGCCCGCTGGCGCGAGCTGTTCGCCAACTCCTACTCGCCGGTGCCGTGGCTGAACCAGAAGGTGCTGGCCCGCTTCATGACCGACGGCTCGTGGGACAGGCACCTGCGCCGGGTGCAGGCGAAGAACCGCCGCAAGTACGACGCCCTCACCGCTGCGCTGCGTGAGTGCATGGGCGAGCGCGTGGAAGTGCTGGAGTGCGGCACCGGCCTGCACCTCTTGGTGCGGGTGCGCGACGGCCGGGGCCAGGACGAGCTCATCGCCGCGGCCGCGGCGGCCGACGTGGCCGTGTACCCCACGAAGAAGTACTGGGCCGACCCCGCCCACCGCCCCGGCGGCATCGTGCTCGTCGGCTTCAGCTCCATCCGCGAGGAAGACATCCGCCCCGGCATCGAGGCTTTGGCCCGCGCCTGGTTCGGGTAAGGCCCGCAACGAGCGGAAAGGCCGGCGAACAGCAGGTTGGCATCGGGAACGTTTCAAGTTGGGGCCTTTCTCGGGCGGACGCCCCGGCATTCCTACAATGGAGTTCGACTGGGCATACATCGAACGCGAGGAATGACATCATGGGCGCGAATGCGGGCGAACACACGTCGGACGGGGCCGTGCACGGCCGCCGGCTGGCATTCATATTCACAGGGCTTCTGCTGGCGATGTTCGTGAACTCGCTGTCCGAGACCATCGCCGCCACGGCGCTGCCCACCATCGTGGGCGACTTGGGCGGCGTGGAGATGATGCAGTGGATTTCCACCGCCTACATCCTGGTGAGCACCGTGGTCATGCCCGTCTACGGCAAGATCAGCGACCTGTACAACCGCAAGCACGTCATCATGGTGGCCCTGGCGCTGTACGCCCTGGGCAAGGCGGTGTGCGGCCTGGCCGTGTCCATGGAGATGCTTATCTGCGGCCGCTGCCTGTCGGGCCTGGGCGGAGGCGGCCTGGGCATTCTGGCCTACGCCATCATCTCGGATGTGGTGCCCCCGCGGAAACTCGGCGCCTACATGGGCATCATGGGCGCCGTCTTCACCACCTCCAACGTGCTGGGCCCGGTGCTCGGCGGCTGGTTCGTGCAGGTGCCGGGCTGGCGGTGGATCTTCTGGTTCACCATTCCGCTCGCGGGCCTCGCCCTGGCGGCCCTCGGCGCGTTCCTCCCCCGACGCACCGCCCAGAAGAAACGCGCCGTCATCGACTACGCGGGCGCGGCGCTGTTGGGCCTGTCCGTCACCTCGCTCGTGCTGGCCAGCGCCTGGGGCGGCGCCCTGTACGCCTGGGACAGCTGGGAGATCATCGGGCTGTTTGCCCTGTGCGTCGCCTCGGCCGTGGCCTTCGTGCTGGTGGAGCGCCGGGCCACCGAACCGGTCATGCCGCTCTCGCTCTTCCGCAACCGCAACTTCGTGCTCTGCGCCGTCACGAGCCTCATCATCGACGTGGCGTTCATGGGCACGGTCACCTACCTGCCCACCTACTTCCAAATCGTCGACGAGATGAGCCCCGAGCTCGCGGGCCTCATGGACGTGCCCATGAGCATCGGCATCTTCATCACGTCCACGGCCAGCGGCTTCATTGCGGCCCGCACGGGGAAGTACAAGTGGATGCTCGTCGCCTCGAGCGCCATCGCCGCCGTGGGCTTCTTCCTCATGTCCACCCTGCAGGTGCACGAGGCGTTCTGGCTGCCGCTCGTGTTCCTGTTCATCCTGGGCTTCGGCATCGGCTTCGGCATGCAGATCCTCACCCTGGTGGTGCAAAACGAGTTCCCCCACGCCATGGTGGGCGCGGCCACGGCGGCCTACAACTTCTTCAGCGAGATCGGCTCGGTGCTGGGGGCGTCGCTCATCGGCACCCTGTTCACCTCGCGCCTGACCGCCGCGCTTTCCGCCACGCTGCCGGCCACCGACAACATCTCCGTGGCCCACATCACCCCGGCCCTCATGGACAAGCTGCCCGCCTCCGCCCAGGCCGTCATCGCCCAGGGCTACTCCGACGCGCTCGTGCCCCTGTTTTTGTGGTTCGTGCCCATGGTGGCCGTCACGGTGGTGATGATGGCCCTCGTCAAGCAGCACCCCCTCGCCACAACCATCAACCACGGCGGCACGAAGCCCTTGCGACGACCCAGCTCGAGCAGGCAGGACACTAACCGTCCCCTTCCTCCCGATTCACCAACTCGATAAGTTCTTGTTTTGCATGCACGCCCAGCTTCGCGTAAATGCGCTTGGTGTGGGACTGCACGGTGCCGGGCGCCACGAAGAGTTTCTCGGCAATGGCCTTGCTCGAGTAGCCGAGGGATATATAGTAGAGAATCTCCCCCTCGCGCCGAGTGAGGTCGTGTTGTTCCGCGAGAGCATCGCAGGCTTCCCTGCGCCCCTCCTTTTCCGCAGCGGGACGCGCAGCCGACAAGGGCCGCGCCGCTTTCACCATGAAAAGGGTCAGAAACGCGACGATGGCCAGAGCCAGTACCGCGGCAATGACCAGCGACGCCGGGCCGAGCAGCGTGCCGGCGTCGAGGGCGTGGCCGGCGGTGGCGAGGGGAAGCAGCACGTAGGCGAACGTCGTCGGCAGCCAGAAGAGCGCCAGCAGATACACGGCCGCCGTGCGCACCAGATTCGACCCCTTCAAAAACGCGCTCACGAACATGGCGACGAGCAGAAGGACATCGAACACGCGGATGAGCGCCAGCACCACGCCGGCGGCCGCGGAGAAATCGCCGTGGGTAAGCGAAGAGAAGCTCACAGCCACAAGCCCCAAGAACAGCACCGCGAAAAGCCCGTTGCCGAACAGGCACACCGCACGCAGGTACCGCGATGCCTTCGAAGACGTCGCGAGCATGAGCACGCTGAGCGCGAACAGGAGCAAAAACGTCACCCCGCGGGACAGCGGCGCATCGCCCAAATATTCCAGCGCCGGATCGGCCACATAGAGCAGACCGTGCACGAGCACCGTCGCGAAAAAGATGACGTAGAAGAAGCGCCACCCGTTTCCATAGAGGTCGGCGTCGCACGGGGAAGGAACTTCTCCCCCGTCCGCCGCGGCAGACGCGGGGACGGCCAAAAGCCCGAAGCAAAGCTGGGCGATGCCGCTCAAGCTGAGACCGGCCACGGCGATAAACGCGTAGAAGGGCGCAGGCGCCGAGTACGCGAATGCCACATGGCCGCAGAGCGCCGCCAAAACCACGAGTGCCAGAACTGCCTTCAAGCCCTCCCGTCGCGCAAGAACGCCGAGCATGAGGAACATCCGGGCTCCGAGGGCCACCAGACCGAGGGCGTAACAGCCGGCGCCCAAAGCACCCCATATCAGCGCCGCATCGGAACCCACTGAGGGAGCAAACCAAAGCATCACCGTACCGCCTGTTGCCACGACGGACGCCGCGGCGGCAACGCTGAGGGGGCGAAGAATTCGCCCAATGCGTTCGCAGCCCACGATGCAGCCAATCAGCCCAGCGGCAAAAATCAGGGAGAAAAGGGCGAAAACGACGAACTGCTGCGCCCCGAATCCGGAGAACAACGTCGTGTGGTAGAGGTTGTGCTGCAAGTACGGAACGGTGAGGAGCACGCTGAAGAAGCACGCCGCCATCCGCCGCACGCTGTCAAGCGATGGGATCCGCTTTTTCGTTCCTTCGCGCATCGCCCCTCCCCCATCCTGCGACGAATGCCGCATATCGCCTGATCATCTTCATATTTTCCCAATTTTTGGGCAAAGCATCCATGGAGCCAATGCTCGAAATTACCCTAAAACGGGAGTTTCGCCCGAAGCATTTTCCCTCCATGATCGAGCCACTGCATGGTAGCAAATTCTCCGCATCCATGCAGCGAAGGAGAACCTATCGGAAGGGAGATTATCATGGCAATGGCACAGAGCCGCCGGTCCTTCGTGAAGACCGCGGGAACGACGCTTCTCGTTGCGGGGCTGACGGGCATGGGCCTGGCAGGTTGCAGCTCGAAAGGCGGCGCCTCCGAGAGCGCACCAGCCGCAGACGGCGACTTCGCCTGGGACGAGGAAACCGACGTGCTCGTCGTGGGCGCGGGCCTGGCCGGCGTGGCCGCGGCCGTCACCGTGGGCAAGGAGAGCCCCGATGCCTCGTGCCTGCTCATCGAGAAGGGCACAAGCCCCCTCGGCAACGGCAACAGCCCGTTTTCCAGCGGCTGGTTCATGTACACGAGCGCCGACCGCGAGCAAGCGGCCCTCGACTATCTGAAGGAGCTGCGCCACAGCGACACGGGCACGCCCGACGACGTGCTCGCCGCCTTCGCGACCGAACTGACCCGCAATCTCGATTGGATCAAGGAGCTCGGCGCCGCCGACACCGACCTGACCATCGTCCCCGGCACCACCGACTACGCCTGCTTCCCCGAATACCCCGAGCTGGAGCATTCCGCGGCCATCGACTACGCCGCATTCACCGCCGAGGACAGCAAGTGGGACCACGTCACCAAGTTCATGAACGAGGTGGTGGGCGGCCTGCCTTCCGTCACGCTGAAGACCGAGTGCCCGCTCGTGGCCCTGGTGCAAGATCCGACCACCAAAGCGGTGCTCGGCGGCATCTACAACGACGGCAAGAACGACGTGCGCGTAAAGGCGAACAAGGGCGTCATCATGACCTGCGGCGGCTTCGAGAGCAACCCCGATATGATGGCCAACTATTTCTCCCAGCCCACGGTGACTCCCATCGCCGCCCAAGAGAACACCGGCGACGGCCACCGCATCTGCGCCCTGCTGAACGTCGCCGAGTGGCACATGAATTCCGGCGCCGGCTTCTGGAACACCATCCGCAAGCTCGACGATTCGGGATGGGGCAAGTACAACGGCTCGGGCAGCCCGCTCAAGAACCTCGGCATTACCGTAGGCGACAACGGACGGCGCTTCTACATGGATTGGGACGCCTGCTGCACCTTCGATTGGGACCAGTTCTACGCGGGCGTGCCCATGAACGCCGCGGTGGGTTCGCGCCACGGCCACATGCAGTTCGGCGGCAACTGGCACCTTTTGCCCATGCCCGAAATCAGCTGGTTCGTCTGCGACCAGGCCGCCATGGACGCCGGCGCCTACGCCTTCCAAGGCACCGACCCGGTCGCCGAGGGCTTCGGCTACAAGGCCGACACGCTGGAGGATCTGGCAGCCCAGGCGAACCTGCCCGTCGACGAGTTCGTCGAAACCGTGACCGTGTGGAACGGCTACTGCGAGAACGGCAAGGACCTCTCCTTCTTCCGGCCGCCGAGCACGCTGACCCCGGTGAAGACCCCGCCGTTCTACATCATGATGCAGCGGCCGCAGATGCTGAACACCGACGGCGGCCCCGTGCGCAACGCCAAGGGCGAGATCATCGACATCGAGGGCAACGTCATTCCGCACCTCTATTCCGCCGGCGAGTTCGGCTCGGTGTGGTCGGGCCATTACCAGGGCGGCGGCAACCTGGGCGAGTGCCTGGCCTTCGGCCGCATCGCCGCCCGCAGCGCGCTCGCCAACGAGTAGACCGCTCGACCCGCGGTCGACTGCGCCCGCGGGCACCCGCATCGCGCCATTCCCCCAGCCCCGCCGACCCCTCCCCCGGCGGGGCTTTTCATCGGGGATGGCTTGCGCAAAGCAGGGAGAGCATGGAGCCGGCCCCGTTCGCAACCTTACGCCGCATACCCGCAGAGGGGAAACGGAAATCATCCCGAGAAATTTGGCAAAAACTCAAGTTAGTAGGGTGGGGATTTGAGAAAACGCTCGTCTGCCGACCCTTATTGCCCCCAGGTTGCCGTTTCGGAAGGTGCCGACGCTTCGCAAACCCTACCAAACTCGTTTTTTTGCGAAAATCAGCTTGAGATTTTTGAAAGTGCCCGCAAACCGTGCTCAGTCACCACTTCGTCCACTGGCATGTCATAGTCCTCGTGCGGGAGGTGGTCGGCGAGCTGGGCGGCGCGGCAGAGGCCCATGGAGGTGCCGGGGAACGTGGGCAGGAAGGTGTCGTAGAAGCCGCCGCCGTAGCCGAGGCGGTAGCCCTCGCGGTCGAAGGCGAGCCCGGGCACGAGGGCAACAGGGGTGTGGAAGTCGCGCGGCGTCACCTCGCGGGCCGGGTCAGCTGGCGGCTCTTCCACGCCGAAGGAGCTGCGCTCAAGGCAGTCCAGGGAATCCACCGCGTACCACCGCATCTGGCGCGTACCGGGCACCACCCGCGGCAGGGCCACGGTCTTCCCCACTGTCCAGGCGCATTCTATGAGAATCCGCGTGTCCACTTCCGCCCCGAAGCTCAAATACGTGAACACCCCGTCGGCTTCCGCGAACTCAGGCAACCCCGCCACATTCCCCGCAATGGCCGCGTCAATCGCCCGACGCTCCCCTTCCAGCAGCCCGGCCCGCACCGCCTTGAAGTGCCGGCGCAGTTGGTTTTTATCCGACGGCAGTTCCACGAAAACCCTCCCCCTTTTATATCAAGCCGGTATTTTGGCAATGAGAGCGCATCGCTCGATCCGGCAGTCGCCCAGGCAATGCGACTCTCTGTCGGTGAACCACCTGTTTTTGTATCCAAATTTGCAGTTATCAGCATATCAG
>CANPHS010000114.1 GCA_947573925.1 uncultured Enterorhabdus sp.
GAACTCGATGGGCCGCCCCACGTAGTAGGGCGGTCGCGTGGCGGGGGCAAGGGCATTCGACATGGGTGTTTCCTAGACCAAATCGCTGCGGATTTCGAAGAGGGTGCGGGCCAAATGGGCGAAGGCCTGCTCGCCGGCGCGGGAATCGGGGGCGTTGGTCATGATGACCATGAGGTAGTCGCGGCCGTTGATGGTGACGATCCCCGAGTCGCACACGGCGTCGTCTTCCTCGCCGTCGATCCAGCCGGCCTTGTTGCGCACCACGATGTTGGTGCCGATGGAGGCCACGGTGAGGTCGTCTCCTCCTGTCTCGCCGCCGTCGCTGGCGACTTCGACCTTCACCTCGCCGCCCTCGTCTTTCCCGTCGCTGACGGTAACGACTTCCTCGCCCGTTTCGTCCTTCCCGTCGCTGACGGTAACGACTTCCTCGCCGCTTTCGGCCGGATTCTTGCTCGCCACCTCCTCGCCGGCGTCCACCTCGCCCTCTTCCACGCCTTCCTCGGTGCCGGATCCCTCGGCGGGCAGGTAGTCGGTGTGGCCCTCGCTTGTGGTGCCCAGCGCGCCGTTGCGCAAGAACGACACCTCGGTGCCTTCGAAGACATCGGAAAGCCACGAGGCGGCCGAGGTGCCCGCATGCTCCAGGTAATCGTAGATTTTCAGCCACATGAGGGCCGACTGGCGGGCGGTGTAGGTGGGGAAGTAGGTGTCGTCCACCAGGGCCTCGTCCACCCCGGCTTCCGCGAGCCATTCCCGCATGCCGTCGTTGCCGAAGTCGCGGCGCAGCTGTCCGTAGGAGGCGTTGTCCGACCAGAAGATGATGTTCTCGATTTGGCGCAGGCGGGCGTCGCGGGCGCGTTCGATGTCGTTGGGCAGTTCTTTGTTCACCACGTAGGCGCAGAACGGCCCCTTGAAGGAACTGGCGCCGTAGATGGGCACGTCCAGGTTGCCGGCAATGCCGCGGCCGGTGCCGAGGTCCATGAACAGGTAGCTGGCCTCGTAGCCGTTGGCGTCGTAGTAGGAGAGGGCGTTGCTGAGGCTGACCAACGATCGGTCGGACAGCACCGGGGCCCCGGCGGCGTCGTTGCCGTCGCCCTGGGAGGCGTCGAAGGCGAAGGCGTAGGGGGCCTTCTGGTCCGACAGGCCGTTGATGTCCTCGCGGGTTGCCTGGTGGGGCGGAAGCTTTTCCAGATCGGGCTCCACGGGACGGGCCAGGCTGATTTGGGTGGCCACGTTCTGGCCCACGTACATGGCGTTGTTGGTGATGCCCTGAATGCCCAGGGCGCCGACGTGCTTGGAATAGTCGGCGTGCTCTGCGTTCGGGGCGAAGGGCCCCACGTGGGCCACGGCCATGACGAGCACGGCGCCGAGGGCCACCGCTCCGGCCCCCATGCCGATGCGGCGCAGGTCGAAGGCGGGGCCGTGGTGGCCGCCGTGGCTGTGGCGGCCGCCGTGGCTGCCGATGGTGTGCAGCTGGGGCGCGAAGGGGGAGAGGGCCTCTTTCAGCGACGATGCGCCTGCGCCCGAGTGGCGGCGAGCGCTGCGGGAGGCCTGCTCGCGGTGGGATCGGCCGCTGCGGTCGGAAGCGCGGTCATCGCCGGAGGCACGGTGCGGGCGATCCCCGGAGTTGCGGCTGCCTCGGTCGTCGGAGGTGTCGCGCAGGGGGTTGTGGCGCGTGCCGCGCGCCTCGGCCGCCGAGCGGGGCCGGCCTTCGAGGCGGCCGGTGGACAGGCTGAGTCCACCGGTGCCGGAGGTGCGTCGGCGCCCCTCGTCGGAGGGGTGGCTATGGTCGGATCGGGCCATGGTCGTCCTTCGGGAGTGCTTCGTTTGGGCTTCGTGTTTCCGTGGGTCAATGGTAGCAATTTCCCCGCAAAAAGCGAGCGCCTTACAAAAACCTTAACACGAACGGTTGAGATTCGCATAAAAGCGCCCAGGCCCTGTGGAAGTTTGGTTGCGGGCGGTAACGGCACGGTGCGCCGGCCGCCCCTTCGCCTATACTGATGCCTTACGAGTTCGAGTGCCTCGAATGGGTATGGGCGGCGACAAGTTCCGAACCTGGTCAGGTCCGGGAGGAAGCAGCCATAAGGGACCGCTGACGAGCGCCCATACCTATTCGGGGCACTTTTTCATGGCATCGCGCCGCCGTCGGGCGGCTCACTTCGAAAGGTACGCACGCTTCATGGGCATCATCGACTTCTTCATCAACCTGCTGAAAGACCCGCGCGGCTTCATCGCCGGCTGGATCATCGCGCTCGGGCCGGTGTGGGTGTACACGCCGCTGTTCCTCATCGTGTTCGTGGAGACGGGGCTGGTGTTCTTCCCGTTTCTGCCGGGCGACTCGCTCTTGTTCGCGGCCGGCGTGTTCTCGGCCGACGGCGGCGGCCTGAACATCTGGGCCACGCTCATCGTGTTCTACGTGGCGGCCATCCTGGGTAACACGTCGAACTACTGGATCGCGCGGCTGTTCGGCAGCCGCATCATCGACTCGGGGAAGGTGAAGGCGCTCACCCCCGAGCGCATGGCGAAGCTCGACCACTTCTTCGAGCGCTACGGCGGACTCACCATCGTCATCACGCGCTTCATGCCGTTCTTCCGCACCTTCGCGCCCTTCATCGCCGGCACTGGCCACATGAACTTCGGGAAGTTCACGTTCTTCAACGTCATCGGCGGCGTGAGCTGGGTGAGCCTGTTCGTGCTCGTGGGCTACTTCTTCGGCGGCGTGCCCTTCGTGCAGGAGCATTTCGAGATCATCGTGCTCGGCATTGTGGCCGTGTCCGTGGCGCCGGCCTTCGTGGGCGTCATCAAGGCAGCCATGACCGGACGCCGCGCCAAGGCAGGCGACCCGGTGGCCCAGGCCGAGGAGCGCGTGAGCGAGGCCGAGTACCAGCGCGAGCTGACCGAGGAGAAGGTCCTGCGCGCCGAAGCCGAGGCCAAGGCCGAGGCCAAGGCCGAGGCCCGCGCGAAAGTAGCCGCCGAGCGGGAAGAGGACTAAGCGCACCGTTTGTCCGCCGAAGCTGAGAAGCAGTTGAATTGTACGGATAGATTACGTACAATTCTTTTGTACAGAAAGATCTCGCGAGCCTGGAGGACAGATATGGCGACGGCGGTCAAGGAGAGTCGGCTGGATATGCGCTTGACCAGCGAGCAGCGCAGGGAGATTGAGAGGGCTGCCTCCCTACGGGGAAAATCGCTCACGCAGTGGGCGCTCGACTATCTGCTCGAAGCAGCTCGCTATGACATCGAGCGTGAGACCGTCACGCAGCTCTCAAGCGATGCGTTCGAAGCTTTTGCCGCCGCCGTCGATCAGCCCATGCCCCGAGCCGCCCAAGCCCTTGCGGCCGAGAAGGCGGTTTGGGAGTAATGACGGCGTTCGAGGCACCCCGTAAACTGTCTCCCGACGACTCCCTGGAGGATTTCTGCTGCGGTGTTCCCATGGTGGACGATTGGGCGCGGTCGCGGGCCCATGGCGCTGAGCGCCATGGCACGGCAGTGGTCTATGTGGTGCGCAGCGGGGATGTTGTGGCGGGGCTGTATTCCCTGAGCTCTCATTCCGTCGTTCGCGAAGACGTGAAGGGGGGATGGCTCAAACGCAACGCTTCCGAGTCCATTCCCACAATCTTGCTGGGTATGCTCGGCGTTGATCGGCGCTTTCAGGGACAGCATCTGGGCTCGTCGCTGTTGGGCGATGCCATACGGCGCTCAACGTTGGTGGCCGAGCAAATCGGGGCTCGGGCCCTTCTGGTGGATCCCGTTGACGATGCTGCTCGTCGCTTCTACGAGAAATACGGCTTCAAAGCCATCCCCGGAATGGACCGAATGTTCATTCCCTTGCGAAAGTAGTTCGTTTTCGAGGGCAAACAATGGGAAAACCACCGGGGTATCCTATTCAAATCGTGATTTGTCAAATCGCGATTTGAAAAATGGCCTCCCTATGAGGGCCGGGGCAGACGGTCTTCGTAGGCCCGTCGGAGAACGTCCGGCATGGCGTTCAGCTGACAGACGGCCAATTCGGCGGCGCTCATAACGAATTCTCCCCGCAGCCATTCGATGGTCATGTTCAGGCACCCGTAGGAGGTGAACTTGACGGCGTACACAAGGGTCGGACTCAGTTCTTGCGTGCCCAGATAGCGTTCCAGGGTTTCGGTGCTTATCTTGACGTCGAATGCTTGAATATGCTCAGCGATTGAATTGCGTGAGTGATCGTTGAACAACTTGTTGTACAGGGTACGTTTCTCCCACATGCGTTCAAATTGAGTCGTTACCGAGGCCAGGTGCTCTTCGGCGGTTACCTGACGGAATGATTGCGGGTCGCCGAGTGCGTCGAAGGGTTCGTGGAAGTCGCATTCGAATATCCAGGCCGCCAGATCGTATTTGTCGCAGAAATGGTAGTAGAACACCTGGTTCTGCACGCCGCTACGACGGGCACACGGACGCTCAGCCGTCGCGGCTTCCTGAAGACGACGGCCGCTGTGGCGGCTGCGGGCGTTGCGGCGGGAGGTCTCGCCAGCATGGGCGCCGTGGGGGCTGCCAAGGCTGCTGAGGAGATTGAGGATCAGGTATATTTGGGCGCGTGCCGCAGCAACTGCCATTGCGGCTGCCCCATCGACGTGCGTGTGCGCGACGGAAAGATTGTGCGCACCTCTGCCCATCCGATGCCGGACGCGCGCTTTTCGCGCATCTGCTCGAAGGGCCTCACCAACCTGTATCGCACCTACAGCGAACAGCGCGTGCAGTATCCGATGAAGCGGGCCGGAGAGCGCGGCGAGGATAAGTGGGAGCGCATTTCGTGGGATCAGGCCATTGAGGAGATTGCCGGCAAGATCAAGCAGGTGCAGACCGAGAGCGGGCCGACCGCCTTCGCCATGATGTTCGACGGCTCGGGCAACTACGGCATCGCCAGCGGCACCAACTCGCCCAGCTACTCCTATCGATTCCTGAACGCCACCGGGGCCACGGGCATCATCGAGGATGTGGACCGCGGCATGATTCCCATGTACGGGCCGGTTATTCCGTTCTCGAAATTCTACGAGTTGCTCGACCAGAAAACGTGGAATGGCGAGCCGTGGGATGTGCGCGTGTTCTACTGCTATTGCTGCGATATGCTGTCGAACATGTCCAATCGCAACCGCAACATCGAGCTGCTCGATAAGTTGGAGATGTTCGTGGTGGCCGATCCCTTCATGACCGACACCGCCCGCTATGCCGACTACGTGCTGCCCTCCTCGTTCTGGTTCGAGCAGGAGGACATGTACCTGACGGCTCAGCACTCGCATCCCTACGCCATGTACAACGAGAAGGCCATTGAACCCCTGTACGAGAGCAAGCCCGACTTCGAGATCTTCAACCTGCTGTTCGATGCGCTCGACCTGTCCGAGTGCAAGGTGGAGACTCCGCGCGAGTGGTTCGAAATGGCGCTCGACGACGATGCCAACCGCGCGGCCGGCGTCACTCCGGAGGTTCTGTATCGCGACAAGGTGGTGCGCAACTACTTTCCCGCCGAGTTCAGCGAGGCGGAGGGCGTGCTCACCTGGGTGTGCGAAAAGGAGATGCTCGTGCACGTGGTTTTGCGGGGGCCGGGGGTCGGGTGTGTGCTGCGTAGAGCGGCCACTGTTCCCGTTGATGATGGCGAGGCAAATACGGAAAACGCTAGCTAGAGCAGCTGTCTGCATCGGCCGGCTGGTACAACTGGGATACAGGCACGAGATGCAGCGTTGAGTCTTCCGCGGCCGCCTCTTCTAAGGCAGAGGTAAACCCGGCCCGTGAGAAGAGGTAGCGTTCGGGCCGTCCCTCGGCACCGAGACGTTCGATCTTGGTGTCAAGGCCCTGGAGAACCTTCCCCCCAACGGGCTCGTTGCCGAACTTGCACTCTGCGAAGAGCTTGACGGCCCCCTTGGGACGGTTGCCGGCTGCCTTGGAGAGACCCATGGCGTCGATTTCGAGATCCTTATGCCAGAAACGACCGATCTGTCCGAAACGAGCGGCCAGGTGTCCTTCCCGGTTCTGCTGCCGCAGCCATGCCTGGCAAATGTTTTCAAAGGTGATCGATGCGAACCGTGTCAGCTCCGGTTCCACATCGAAGTGGTACACGCCCTCGATATCGAGCATCTCCAGATCCGATTTGTTGGGAAACACGAAGGCGTACCAAAATCGAAAGAAATTGTCGGCCAAGCGGTAGAGTCCTCGCCTTCCCTTGGAGAGTTCCTTGGCGCTTGCATCTACCGAAAACTCACGCTCGATAATTCCCAATTCGATGAGGTTCTTCAAGTAAACGCTCGCCTTCTGCGAATCGATCATGGCGCGGCCGGCAATCTCGCCGAGGGTGGTTGCCCCGAGGGCCACGGCCTGGATGATGCCGTTGTAGACCGCCGTCTCCCGCAGTTCCTGGTGCAGAAGGAATTCCACCTCGCTGTACAGGGCGCAGCCTTTCGTGAGCACGTGGCGCTTGATGTTGTCGGCGATACTCAGTTCGTCTTCGAACTGCGCGAGGTAGTGGGGGATGCCGCCCAAGATTGCGTGGGCGAGCACCTGGTCGGTGGGCGAGAAGGAGGGGAAGAATTCCGCAGCTGTCTCGTAGGCCATGGGCTCCATTTTCAGGATGCCGGTGGCTCGGCCGTACAGCGGGTTCTTTTCGGCGAGCAGCTCGTTCTCGATATAGCTCATGGCGCTGCCGCAGAGCACGAGCATGAGGTTCTCCGCCTTCAGCGTGCTGTCCCATAGGTTTTGGAGCACTGAGGGCAACGAGGGGTCCGACTTCACCAGATAGGGGAACTCGTCGATGATGACGAGCTTGCGCCCTTCGCCGGGCAGTGCGCTGATTTCGGCGAGGGCATCGGCCCAGGTCTCGAACCGCGACAGGTAGCGACCGGCTGGAGAACCCGCCTCGAAGAGGCGGCGCGAGAAGAGGGCCAGCTGCTCCTCGCGTGTGGCTTCGGGGGCGGCGAAGAACAGGTGCGGCTTGTCCTTCGCGAATTCGAAAAGCGTCTCGGTCTTGCCTACGCGCCGTCGTCCGTAGAGAAAGACGAGCTGCGCCCGGGACGAGCGGTAACAATCGTTCAGGAAATTGAGCTCATGCCGGCGTCCTATGAAGCGCATCTGACTCTCCTTGGAAAAGTTAATATCGAGAAGATTGCCAGAGTATCCTATTCAAATCGTGATTTGTCAAATCGCGATTTGAAATAATGAATGCCGATCGGCTTGGAGGGAGGTGGGCGGATGATGGGGCATGGGACCCTCCTTCTCGTTTGCGGGCGTTTTTACTGTTGTTTACTGTTTCGGACACTTTTTACTGTTCTTTACTGTTTTTCTCCGAGGCTTGGAATGCTCGTGGACGTGGTGGTACGTGGGGCGCTTCGACCTCTATAATGGGCTCTGAGATATTTCACGGATTTGAGCCCAGATAAGGATCCCTATGGCCGAGGCACTGTATCGCAAGTACCGACCGCAGATTTTCGAGGATGTGGTCGGGCAGGAGCATATCGAGCGCACCATCAAGAACGCCATCGCCCAGGACAAGGTGAGCCACGCCTACCTGTTCACCGGGCCGCGCGGCACAGGCAAGACCACCACGGCCCGCCTGTTGGCCAAGGCGCTTCTGTGCGAGCACGGGCCCACGGCCGAGCCCGACGGCACCTGCGACGATTGCGAGATGATCGCCAACGGCGAGCAC
>CANPHS010000115.1 GCA_947573925.1 uncultured Enterorhabdus sp.
GGCCCCGTGGGGGGGGTGGGGGGGGGGGGGTCGGCGGCGGCGCCCGCGCGCCCCCCTTCCCAATTTTTAAATACGCGGCCCCGGGCCCCCCCGGCAGGGCGTCCCACGGGGAAGAGACGACGGTTCGGGGGCGGTGCGGCGACGGTTCTCGGACGGTTTCACAGCGGCTGGGGAGCGGTTTTCCGACGGCGCTGCGACGGTGGAAAAGGGGACGTTCTGTTTCACCTTTGACGGTTTTGCGGCGCTATGATGGGTCTGCGACCGAGGCAATGTGTGGTTACGGTGATGGAGAACGGCAATCTGCGCCGGGGAGAAGGAAGCTCTGCTACTATATTCAGGCTATTCCTGCTCCGGTGTGTGCCTTCACCAGCCCGGAGCCGTAAAGTCCAAAGGAGGTGAGCTGATGAAGGCTTATGAACTGCTGTTTATTGTGCCCCCCACGATCGATGACGAGACTCGCGCTGGCGTGATGAAGCGTATCGAGACCACTCTCGCTGAGACCAACGGTGTCGTGGACAACGTCGACAACTGGGGCAAGCGCAAACTCGCTTATGAGATCAACGGTCTGTCCGATGGCGACTACACTCTCATCGATTTCCACGCTGACCCGCAGAGCATTGCCGAGCTCGACCGCGTGCTGCGCATCAACGATGCCGTGGTGCGTCATATGGTCGTCGCCCGCACCGATCGCGATTAGTTTGGAAACCGAGCAGTCTTGCGGCTGCTCACGGTGAGAAGAGGTAGAAATGAGCATCAACCGTGTGATCATCAGCGGCAACCTGACCCGCGACCCTGAACTGCGCAGCACGCAGTCGGGCATGGATGTCCTGAGCTTCGGCGTGGCGGTGAACGACCGCCGCCGCAATCCCCAGACCAACGAATGGGAAGATTACCCGAACTTCGTGGACTGCACCATGTTCGGCAACCGCGCTCGCAGCCTGGCCCAGTACCTGTCCAAGGGCACGAAGGTGTCCATCGAGGGCAAGCTGCGCTGGAGCCAGTGGGAGCGCGACGGTCAGAAGCGTTCGAAGCTGGAGGTCATTGTTGACGAGCTCGAGTTCATGTCGAGCCGCAACAGCAACGGCGGCGCTCCTTCCTACGGTGGCGATGCCTACGGAAACCAGGGCTACAGCGCTCCGGCACCGGCGTACAGTGCGCCCACTCCGGCCCCTGCCCCGGCTCCTGCGGCCCCCGTCATCGACGCCTCTTCTTCCGTTTACGATGATGACATACCGTTTTAAGCGAAACGAAAGAGGTTAACATGGCCGATTATGCTAAGCAGCCTCGTCGTAAGTATTGCCAGTTCTGCAAAGACGACGTGGAGTATATCGATTACAAAGATACTCAAATGCTGCGCAAGTACGTTACCGATCGTGGCAAGATCAAGCCCCGTCGCGTCACCGGTGCCTGCACCCAGCACCAGCGCGACATCGCGGAGGCCGTCAAGCGCGCCCGCGTCATGGCTCTCATGCCCTATGCCGTTCCCGCGGTGAGCGGTCGTGGCGACCGCCGCAACCGCTAGGCGAAGGAGGAACCATGAAAGTTATTCTTCTGAAGGAACTCCACGGCAAGGGCGGCGAGGGCGACGTCATCGACGTCAACCGTGGCTACGCCAACAACTTCCTGCTCACCCAGGGCTACGCCGTGAAGGCCACCCCGGGCAACCTGAAGCAGCTGGAGGAGCGTAAGAAGAACATCGCCAAGCGTGAGGAGACCCGCATTGCCGATGCCAACGCTCTGGCCGCGAAGCTGAACGACGCCACCGTGCGCGTTATCGCCCAGGTGGGCGAAGAGGGCGTGCTCTTCGGCTCCGTCACCGCTCCCGTAGTGGCTGACGCCATCGCCGAGCAGCTCGAGATCGAGATCGACAAGCGCCGCGTCGAGCTGGGCAAGCCGATCAAGATGGTGGGTACCTACGAGGTGCCCGTGGGCCTGTACCGCGACATCAAGGGCGTTGTGACCGTGATCGTCGCTGGCGAGGGCATGGACGAAGAGTCCGCCGAGACTGTCGAGGCCTTCGATGAGGCTCTCGATATCGCCGAGACTCCGGCCGACGAAACCGTCGAGATCGACGGCGAAGTTGCCGCCGACGGTACCGTTGAGGCTGAGGTGACCGAGATCGAGGAGTAAATCCTCCTTCTGTCGCACCTTCTTCAGGGCCCTCGTTCGCGAGGGCCCTTTTTCTCTGTCGGGCGGTACCGTCCTGGGGAATTATAGGTGCTACGGCATTGTTTCCCGTGAAACATCAAGCGCCGCGATACAATAGAGCGCAACCAACGAGAAGGATTGACCCATGCCCTTTCAGCCGAACACGCCCGATGCGAACCCTGCTGTCCCTACGGCTCCGCGGGCGCAGCTTCCCCAAAACATCGAAGCCGAGCAGTCGGTTTTGGCGGCCTGCCTTCTGAATCACGAAGTGACCGAAGAGGCCGTCATGCGCATTCGTCCGGAGAATTTCTTCCGGCCGGCGCACCGCATCATCTTCGAGACCATCCAAGGGTTGGTGAGCCGCCGCATCCCCGTCGACCCCATTTCGTTGGCCGACACACTGAAAGCCCAGGGGCAGTTGGATGCCGTAGGCGGCCGCGCCTACTTGGCAGAATTGGCCGACAACACCTTCTCGCTGACCAGTTGGGAACGCCACGTCGACATTGTGAAGCGCCAGGCCATCCTGCGCGAGCTCGTCTATGCATCAGCGCAGATCAACGCTTTGGCCTACGACGCGCCCGACGATGTGAACGAGGTGGTGGAGGAAGCGGAGAAGATGCTGCTCAACGTGACCGAGAAGCGCGTGAGCTCCACCTTCCGCAAGATGGACGAGCTGGTGGCCGAGGCTTACGAGCAGATTACCATTATGGCCAACCAGCAGAACCACATGGTGGGCGTTCCCACGGGCTTTCAGGACGTGGACGACCTCATTCACGGCTTCCGCGGCGGTGACTTGGTCATTCTCGCCGCCCGTCCCGGCGTGGGCAAGACCTCGTTCGCGCTGAACCTGGCCACCAACGCCGCCAAGGCCGGCGTGGCGGTGACCTTCTTCTCCTTGGAAATGGGCGCCGAGCAGCTGGTGCAGCGTATTTTGTGCTCGGAGGCCCGGGTATCGCTGTCGAAGCTGCGCAGCGGCATGATTGCCGAAGGCGATTGGGGGGCTTTGGCCGAGGCGTCCGGCAAGCTCTCGCAGCTGGACATGTACATCGACGACGCCCCCGGCCTCACCATTTTGGAGGCCCGCGCCAAGGCGCGCCGCGAGCTGCACGGCATCAAGGAGGGCCAGAAGGGCCTGATCGTGGTGGACTACCTGCAGCTCATGCAGCCGAGCCCGGGCACCAAGAACAAAAGCACCAACGACCAGGTGGGCGAGATTTCCCGTGGTTTGAAGATTCTGGCCAAGGAGATGAACATGCCGGTCATCGCCTTGTCGCAGCTGTCCCGCGCCGTGGAGCAGCGCGGTAAGGACAAGCGGCCCATGCTGTCCGACCTGCGCGACTCCGGCTCCATCGAGCAGGACGCCGACATCGTCATGTTCATCGACCGCTCCATGAACGAGATTGAGGCGGAAAGCGAGAGCCGGCCCGACATGGGCATGGCGAAGCTTATCGTGGCCAAGCACCGCAACGGCGCCACCCGCGATATCGATTTGGCCTTCCAAGCCGAGTTCACCAAGTTCATGGACTTCATCGACGATTCCCGCGCCGGCGGATTTTAGGAGCGCGGTGGCGGAAACCCTGACATTCATTCATGCGGCCGACCTGCACATAGGGGCGCCCTTCCGCGGCCTGCGGGCCGTGTCCGACGAATGGGCCCGGCGTCTGTCCGACGCCATTCCCGCGGCATGGGACCGGGTGGTGGAGACCGCCGTGTCGCGCCGGGTCGATTTCGTGGTGGTGGCCGGCGACATCTTCGACTCCGTCCGGGCCTCCTACCGCGACTACCTGCGATTCTTCGAAGGGTTGCAACGGCTCGACGCCGAGGGCATTCCCTCCTACCTGTGCACGGGCAATCACGACCCCTTAAGTCTGTGGCAGAAGGATTTCTTCGCCCTGCCGCCGAGCGCCACCATGCTCGCGGCCGATCGGCCCGATTTCGCCCTGTTCGAACGCGACGGGCAACCGCTGGCCATTATCGGAGGCCGGGGGTATCCCAACAAGGTGTGGTCGCCCCACGAGAACATCGCCGCCGGCATTACCCGCGCGGCGGCCCTTGACTTCCTGGGCGAGCGGGCCGTAGCGGCCCCCTTCGCCGTGGGCGTGCTGCACACGGGGCTGAACCTGGATCCGGTGAAGGCCCCCACGGATCCGGCGGCGTTGCTGCAGACCGGGTTCGACTACTGGGCGCTCGGCCATATTCACCGGCACTTCGTGAACGACGAGGCCGACCCGCGCGTGGTGTTCTCCGGATGCGTGCAGGGCCGCGATGTGCGCGAGACGGGCCCGCGGGGCGTGTACGTGGTGGAATTGGCCGAGCACGCCGCACCTCACCTCACCTTCGTGCCCACGGCTTCGGTGGTGTGGGAGTCGCTGGAGGTGGACATATCCGATTGCGCGAACATCCCCTCGCTGGTGAAGAAGGTCATGCGCGAGCTGTTCGCCGTGAACGGCACCGTTTCCTGCGAGATGATGGTGTCGCGCATTACCCTGACGGGCACGACGCCCCTCCACGAGGTGCTGGAGCGCCCCGGGGTGTTGGAAGACGTACGGGCTTCGCTCAACGACGCCTATTCCGAATTCTTCTGCGACGGGCTGACGGATGCGACCCGGGCGCCCGTCGACGAGACGGCGTTGCGGGCCGAGGGGCTGTTTCCCGCGGTGTTCCTGCGCACCGCCGACGCCCTCGGAGCCGATGTGGATGCGCAAATCGATTACCTGCAAGAGGAATTCCTCGCCCGCAACATCCCCTTAACCGCCGGCCTTTCGGCGAAAAAGGCCCGACGGCTCACCGACGAGGCCACCCGGCTGGTGTTGGATTTGCTGCTGCAAGGGGGCGATGAGCGATGACGGCGCGGTCGGCTCCCTTCTTGGAACACGTGCGCATCGAGCGTTTCGGGCGCTTCCACGACAAGGTCATCGGCCCGTTCGGCGAGCACCTGACCATTGTGTTCGGCCCCAACGAAGCGGGCAAGACCACGGTGGCATCCTTCGTGGGCGGCGTGCTGTTCGGATGGGAAGAGGCCCGCGGCAACCGCAACACCTACAAACCCGCCGGTGCCGAGCGAGCCGGGTCGTTGTTCTTCTCCGACGGCCGGGTGCTGAGCCGGGTTCGCAACGCCGACGGGCTCCAGGGAAACGTCGAGCTGGCGGAGGATATCGATCGCGACACCTTCCGCACCATGTTCTCCCTGAACAGCGACGAGCTGCGCAGTTTGCGGAACACGACGGACACCACGGCCAAGCTGCTGACGGCCGGCTCGGGAACCGGGTCTTCCCCGGCCCATGCCTTGGCGCACCTGAACGAGCGCCTGGCGGCATTCACGTCCCGGGCGGCCGGCGCCGAGCAGTCGATTCCCCGGCTGCTGGCCGAGCGCAACGCCCTGCGCGAGAAGCAGCAGCAAGCCGCCGACCAGGCCGATCGCTGGCGGGCCCAAGACCGGGAGCTGCACGAGCTGGAACCGGAGCGGGCGGCCATGGCCGATCGCGTGGAAGAGAGCAACCGGGTCATCGAGTCGCTCTCCTCGGCCCGGGCCGCCGTGGAGGCGCTGGAGGGGGAGCGGGACAAGTTGCAGGCGGAAGCGGAGCGCTTGGCGGAAACCGAAGCGGCGGCCGCGGTGGAACTGGAACGCCTCGAGCAGTCGGTGGGCAGCCGGCTCGCCCGCCTGTCGGCCAGCGAGGAAAGGGCCCTGCGGGACCGACTGGACGCCCTGACGGCGCAACAGACGCGCCTTGCCCACAGCACCGACGTCGCCCGCACCAACTACACGTCCTCGGCGGCGGTGTACGAGGCGCTGCTGGAAACGGTGAGCGAGGAAGACGAGCGCCAGCGCCTTCGGGCGAAGCGCCGCATGCAGGTGGCATTTTGCGTGGTGGTACCCGCCGTGCTGTTCCTGCTCGGCGTGCCGCTGTTCATCGAGGGCCGCGAGATTCGGTCGCTCAGCTACATGGCCATCGGCTTTCTGCTGTCGGTGTTCGCCGCCATCATGGCCGTTGCCGGCTTCGTGATGCTGTTCCGTCCCGACAAGGAGGATGCGGCTCGCAAACAGCGCTTCGACGATGCCCATTGGGTAATGGTGCAGGACAAGAAGAAGATGGAGGCCTGCCAGGCGGAAGAGGAGCAGTGGGCCCACCGCACCGCCTGCGAGCTGGCCGAAGAGGGCCTCGGTGCCGCCGAGGGGTCGCTGCGCCAGGCGCGGGCGCTGCTCGACGAGGCCCGGGACGCGCGATCGGACATGGCCCTGTGCCGCCAGCGCCAGCAATCGGCGGCGGCCCGGCGTTCCCAGGGGCGCCAGCGCCTGAAGGACATCGAGGTTGAACGGGCTGCGGCCCTGGAGCGGGCCGGGCTTCCGCCCACGGCCACCCTCGCCGATATCGAGCGGGAATACGAACGGCGCCTTCGCCAGCGGGCCGGGTTGCTGGAGACGTTCGAGACCATGAACCACCGCGCCGGCGAGCTGGCCAGCATTCTGAGTCAGGCCGAGGCCGCCGGCGACCTCGACCGTTGCAAGATAGCGGCCCAGCAGGCATCGACCCGGCTCGACGAGGCTAAGACCGATTTCGCCCGGCTGCTGCTGGCCAAGCATATGCTGGAAGCGGCCATCGCAACCTGGGAATCGAAGCGGCAGCCCGAGGTGTACGCCCAGGCCAGCCGTTTGCTGTCGCTCATGACCGATGGCCGCTGGACCGAGGTGTCCCTGACTGCCGAGGGCACGCTGCAGGTAACCGACGCGGTGAAGACCGTGCGCTCGCCGGTGCACCTGTCGCTGGGCACCTGCCAGCAGCTGTACCTGGCCCTGCGCATCGCGCTGCTCGCCAGCGCCGATCAGGTGGGCCGTGCCATTCCCATTCTGGCCGACGACATCCTGGTCAACTTCGACGAACGCCGCCGGGTGGGCGCGGCCCGGGCCCTGGTGGAATTGGCCCAGACGCGGCAGATCATTCTGTTCACATGCCACGAGGAAGTGGTGCGCACCTTGAAGAAAGCCGCCAAGCAAGTGGGCCAGGCCGCCACGGTTATTAACCTGTAAACGGGCCCTTCCCTGTACTATACTTACATCTTCGAGCAAACGGCTCTCGACGAAAGGACGCAGCATGCCCAGCACAGTGCTCGTCGGCGCCCAGTGGGGCGACGAAGGCAAGGGTAAAATCACCGACCTCATCGCCAGCGACTACGATTACGTCGTGCGCTTCCAGGGAGGCAACAACGCGGGACACACCGTCATCCACGGCGACAAGAAGCTGGCGCTGCACCTCATGCCCTCCGGGGTCATGTACGAGCACGCGGTGCCGGTCATCGGCAACGGCGTGGTGGTGGACCCGGGCGTGCTGGTGAAGGAAATGGCCATGCTGGAGGCCGAGGGCATCTCCTGCAAGAACCTGAAAATTTCCAACGACGCGCACCTCATCATGCCCTACCACAAAGATTTGGACGGCGCTGACGAGAAGAGCCTCGGCGAGAAGAAGATCGGCACCACCAAGCGCGGCATCGGCCCGTGCTACCAGGAC
>CANPHS010000116.1 GCA_947573925.1 uncultured Enterorhabdus sp.
GCGGCCGCGGCGGCCCGCGCTGCATGTCCATGCCGGCCTGGCGCGAGGCCCTGTAGGCCCCACGCGTAACGCTCCGCGCATCGTCATTTAGCACTCAACCGAGGCGGCCGGCCCGCGCGGCCGCCCGCCCCCCCCACCTCCGATTCCCGAAAGGAACAAATTATGCCTGTGAATCTTTCCGGCCAGTCCTACCTGCGCCTCCTCGACTTCTCCACCGAGCAGATCGAGTACCTGCTGAAGCTCTCCAAGAACTTCAAGGACCTCAAGCGCACCGGCACGCCGCACCGCTACCTCGAGGGCAAGAACATCGTTCTGTTGTTCCAGAAGACGTCCACCCGCACCCGCTGCGCCTTCGAAGTGGGCGCCATGGACCTCGGCATGGGCGTGACCTACCTCGATCCCGGTTCCTCCCAGATGGGCAAGAAGGAGTCCATCGAGGACACCGCCCGCGTGCTCGGCCGCTTCTACGACGGCATCGAGTTCCGCGGCTTCGCCCAGTCCGACGTGGAGGAGCTGGCCGCCAAGGCCGGCGTGCCCGTGTGGAACGGCCTGACCGACATGTGGCATCCCACCCAGATGCTCGCCGACGCGCTCACCGTCCAGGAGAACTTCAACTACGACATCAAGGGCCTGAAGTTCGTGTTCTTCGGCGATCTGAAGAACAACATGGGCCGCTCGCTCATGGTGATGTGCGCCAAGCTCGGCATGAACTTCGTCGGCTGCGGCCCGAAGGACTGCTGGATGGATGACGACCTCATCAAGACCTGCGAGGGCATTGCCGCCGAGAACGGCTGCACCGTGAAGTGCACCGAGGACGTGCGCGAGGCCGCCACTGACGCCGACGTCATCTACACCGACGTGTGGGTGTCCATGGGCGAGCCCGACGAGGTGTGGGCGCAGCGCATCAGCCAGCTGCAGCCCTACCGCGTGACCACGGAGATCATGGGTATGGCCAAGCCCACGGCCATCTTCCTGCACTGCCTGCCGGCCTTCCACGACACCAACACCACCACCGGCGAGGATATCGCCAAGCGCTTCGGCGTCACCGAGATGGAAGTGGAGGACGCGGTGTTCGAGTCCAAGCAGTCCAAGGTCTTCGACGAGGCCGAGAACCGCATGCACACCATCAAGGCCGTGATGTACGCCACCTTGCAGTAACCGGAAGGGGTGGGTCGCCGATGACGGCCCGCCACCGCCATAGACTGTAACCTCGGGGCCGTGCGGAATCGGGAGGGATCGCCGCGCGGCCCCCGGTGTTTTTACCGTTCAATCGATTAAGGAGGGATAACCATGGCAGCTGCTGAGAAAGGCAAGAAGAAGAGGGCGTCGCTGTCCTCGTTCACCATTTTGCTGATTATCCTGGTGGTTCTGGCTGTTATCACTATCATTATGTCCGCTTGCGGCGTCGAGGGCGTTCAGGGCGCCACGCTCGCCCAGGTGCTCACGGCTCCGGTGGCGGGCTTCACCGACGCTCTTCCCGTCTGCCTGTTTGTCATGATCTTGGGCGGCTTCCTCGGCATCGTGACCGAGACCGGCGCGTTGGACGCCGGCATCGCCGCGCTGGTGCGGAAGCTGAAGGGCAACGAGCTGGTGCTCATCCCGATCCTGATGTTCATCTTCTCCATCGGCGGCACCACCTACGGCATGTGCGAGGAGACCGTGCCCTTCTACCTGCTGCTCGCCGCCACCATGGTGGCCGCTGGCTTCGACAGCCTGACCGGCGCGGCCGTGGTGCTCCTCGGCGCCGGCTGCGGCGTGCTGGGCTCCACGGTGAACCCCTTCGCCGTGGGCGTGGCCGTGGACGCGCTCTCGGGCGTGGGCATCGCCGTGAACCAGGGCATCATCATCGCCCTCGGTCTGGTGCTGTGGCTCGTGACCATCACCATCTCCATCATCTTCGTCATGCGCTACGCCAAGAAGGTGAAGGAGGACAAGGGCTCCACCTTCCTGTCGCTGCAGGAGCAGCAGGATATGATGAACGAGTGGGGCATGAAGGAATCCGAGACGGAAGAGGCCACGGGCGACTCGGCGAAGCTCGAGAAGATGACCGGCCGCCAGAAGTGGTCCCTCATCGTGTTCGGCCTCACCTTTGTCATCATGATCGTGTCCTTCATCCCGTGGACCGACCTGGGCGTGAACGTGTTCGAGGCCGGTCAGGTCACTGAGGAAGTGACCACCACCATGACCGGCGAGGAGATCACCGCGGCCATCGACGACGCCAACGACGGCGCCACCGTGACCACCCTGTCCGAGCCCGTCGAGGCCACCTCGGTGTCCGAGGAGACCGTGCAGCCCGCCTGGTCGTCCTTCCTGACCGGCGTGCCCCTGGGCAGCTGGTACTTCGACGAGGCCTCCACCTGGTTCCTGCTGATGGCGCTGGTTATCGGCATCATCGGCGGCGTGTCCGAGCCGCGTTTCGTGAAGGCCTTCATCAACGGCGCCGCCGACATGATGTCCGTCGTGCTCATCATCGCCCTGGCCCGTTCCATCACCGTGCTCATGGGCCACACCGGCCTGGACATGTGGATCCTGAACAACGCCGCCGCGGCGCTCACGGGCATGTCGGCCATCATCTTCGCGCCGCTGTCCTTCCTGCTCTACGTGGTGCTGTCCTTCCTCATCCCGTCGAGTTCCGGCATGGCCACCGTGTCCATCCCCATCATGGGCGGCTTGGCGCAGCACCTCAACTTCTCCGTTGAGACCATGATCATGATCTACTCCGCCGGCAACGGCCTCGTGAACCTGTTCACCCCGACCTCCGGCGCCATCATGGGCGGCCTGGCCCTGGCCAAGATCGAGTACTCCACCTGGCTGAAGTTCGGCGCGAAGCTGTTCATCATCCTCGGCGTGGTGTGCCTCGTCATCCTGACCGCGGCCATGGTGATCCTGTCCTAGGCTCGTCGGACCCGCATCGGCGGCCTTGGCACCGCACAGCGCCTCCTTGGCCGCGCGGCCACCCGGCCTGCGCGACCGTACACGGAAGTACCCGGGCAAAGCGCTCGGGTACTTCCGTGTTTTCCGCCCTATCCATGGTATTATGGCTGTTTACAGGCGCAAGCGGGTCCGGCACAGCCCGCGGGCGCGAAGAAACGCTGGATCAACCGAAGAAGGAAGTTGGATCAATGGACATTCGCGAATCCCTCGAAGCGATCATCGACGCCGCCCTGGAGGCGGCCCGTGCCGACGGCTCCCTGGAGCTGACGGAGACCCCGGAAGCGGCCCTGGAGCGACCCCGCGACGAGGCCAACGGCGATTGGGCCTCCACCGTGGCCATGCGCTCGGCGAAACTCGCCCACAAGAACCCCCGCGAGATCGCCCAGATCATCGTGGACCACATTCCCGACAACGACATGATCGCCGCCGTGGAGATCGCGGGTCCCGGCTTCATCAACATCCGCCTGTCCGACGCCGTGCTGCAGGGCGTGGTGCGCGAGGTGCGCGAGGAAGGCGACCAGTTCGGGAAGGGCACCATCCCCGAGGGCGAGCGCTATGTGAACCTGGAGTACGTGTCGGCCAACCCCACCGGCCCCTTCCATGTGGGCCACGGCCGCTGGGCTTCCCTGGGCGACGCCATGGCCCGCGTCATGCGCCACGGCGGCTACGACGTGTACGAGGAGTACTACATCAACGACCACGGCAACCAGATGGACGTGTTCGGCAACTCCGTGTCCGTGCGCTACCAGCAGCTGCTCGGCCGCGACGTCGAGATGCCCGAGGCCTGCTACGGCGGCGCCTACGTGGCCGACATCGCCCAGGAGATCATCGACCGCGACGGCGACAAGTGGCTGAACGTCTCCGACGAGGAGCGCGTGGAGGCCTTCCGCGAGATGGCCTACGAGCAGACGCTCGCCAACCAGAAGGCCGTGCTCGCGGGCTTCGGCACCACCTTCGACAAGTGGTTCTCCGAGCGTTCGCTGTACGTGGAGGACGAGAACGGCGAGAGCCCCGTGTCCCGCTCCATCAAGGCCATGGACGAGCGCGGCTACCTCTACGAGAAGGACGGCGCCCTGTGGTTCCGCTCCACCGACCTGGGCGACGACAAGGACCGCGTGCTCATCAAGGGCGACGGCGAGGCCACCTACTTCATGAGCGACGTGGCCTACCACTACGACAAGATGATGCGCGGCTTCGACCACCTCATCGATTTGTGGGGCGCCGACCATCATGGCTACATCAAGCGCTGCGAGTGCATGCTTGAGGCCTGGGGCTGGCCCGGGGCCCTGGAGGTGCAGCTCGGGCAGCTGGTGAACCTGTTCCGCGACGGCAAGGCCGTGCGCATGTCCAAGCGCACCGGCGAGATGGTCACCTTCGAGGAGCTCATCGAGGAGGTGGGCGTGGACGCCACGCGCTACCTCATGCTCTCCCGCTCGGCCGACCAGCCCATCGACTTCGACATCGAGGTGGCCAAGAAGAAGGACGCCTCCAACCCGGTGTACTACGTGCAGTACGCCCACGCCCGCATCTGCTCCATCCTGCGCAAGGCGGCCGATCCGGCCGACGTGGCGGCGCTGGAGGCCGGGCAGCTGACCATGGGCGAGCTGGCGGCGAAGGTGGCCCCCGAAGGCTGCGACCTCTCGGCGCTCACGCACCCCTCCGAGCTGGCGCTCATGCGGAAGATGGCCGACTTCGCCAACCTCATCGCACTGGCGGCCCGCGATCGAGCGCCGTTCCGCCTCACGCACTACGCCCAGGACCTGGCGGCGTTGTTCCACCAGTTCTACACCAACTGCCACGTGCTCACCGACGACGCCGCGGTGCAGACGGCACGTCTGGCCCTGTGCGACGCCACCCGCATCGTGCTCGCCCTCACGCTGAGCCTTTTGGGCGTTTCCGCCCCCGAGAAGATGTAGGTTTGGCGAGCACGGAGGAGTTGCGCTAGAATAGCCAACGCATCTGGGCCTGTAGCTCAACGGTGGAGCAGGGGACTCATAATCCCTTGGTTCTCGGTTCGAATCCGGGCGGGCCTACCAGCAATTAGAAGACCCCTGCTGTGGAAGGCGGGGGTCTTTTCTTGTCGCGGCTCGTCGCCGGTCGGAGCCGCCGGGTATTCTGATTCGCTCAGACAGTCCTCGCTCTGCGAAACAGTCCACCGGACTGTTTCGTTCGCGTGTCGGCGCTGCGAGCGAAGTGAGCAAGTGCCCTTGGGGTGAACTGCGCTCGGTCAAGGCACCGCGCGTCTCCTCTACGCTCAGCCAGGGTTGAAGGGTCGCAAACCTTACGGGTTGCAGCGTTTGCAGGGGTCGTAGCCGTTGGCGATGATGTTCTCGCGGGTGTCTTCCACGTCCTGACGGTTCTTGGGGGACATCTGATCCACCGAGGAGCAGGTGGGCTTGTGGAACTTCTTGGAGTTGGTGTTCAGCACGTACTCGGCGAGGCCCTTGTCCGTAGCGGCGTCGCTGCCCGTATTGGCGTCGGCGCCCTTGTCGGCGGGCGCGGGGGCGGCCGTGTCGGCGCCCGACACGTCGGGCAGGGGCGTGGCCTCTTCGGCCGGCATGTTGTCGCCGGTGCGGTAGTCGATGACCACGCCGGGCTGCACGTTGTAGACGAACACGTTGAAGCTCACGCCGTCGCCGCCGTCCTCCACCGACTCGGCCATCATGTGCACCCCGCGGGCGACCAGGTCGTCGCCGTCGAAGACGGGGGTCGCCCGCATGAGCACGTGGTTGCCCGTGGCGTCCACGTAGTCGGCCACGGCGTTCTCGAAGGGCAGCATGCCCTCCACGTTCAGGTAGCGTGTGCCGGTGATGAGGTTGCTGCGGTTGGCGTTCTCGTCGGTCAGCTGAAAGCCGAGCAGGTGGCAGCGGTTGTACAGGTACTTGCCGTCCACGAAGTCGTACTTGGCCATCTGCCAGCCGGAGGGCTTCACCTCGCCGATGCTGCCGCGTTTCTCGTCGGGCATGGTCTCGGGGCCCACCACGGCGAAGGTGGTGGTGCAGCGGCCGAGCTCGTCCAGCTCGCCGTAGCGCTCGGTGCCTGCGGGGGCGGCCCATTCCTCGGCGGTGAAGGCCGGCTCGCCGTCGTTCACGTAGACGTAGGGGTTCCCGTCGTAGGCGGGCAGGTCGTGGTAGGCCGGCGTGTCCGGCGGGGCGGCGGTGAGGGGCGCGGTGCCCTCCGGCGCAGGCTCGGCGTCTGCTGGCTGTTCGGCGTCTGCGCTGCCTTCCGGCTCTTCGGCCTCGGCGGTCGGGGGCTCCGCCGGCTCCGGCGCCGCCTGCTCGGCCGGCGCGGTATCGGCCAGCGGCGTTTCCCCCTCGGGCGCCGAGGAGGCGCTGCACCCCGCGAGAACGCAGGCGAGGGAGACGGTCGCGAGGGCGACGAACAGGACGCGCTTCGCAGTGATTTCGACGGTCATGGAAGATCCTCCTTCTTTCGGGCTAAGCCTATCACGAATAAAACGCCCATTTCGCGCGAACTCGGATAAAATGGTGCCAAATTTGCACGTATCAGCGTCTTCTTGCGTGTCCCGTCGGCGAAGGGGCAAAAGTCCGGAATTCTGACCTGGGCTTTTCCAAAATGGACGTAAGCGCCCTGATGCAAAGCGCCCACCTAGACGCTGGCAAGTGCAAATTTCGATACAAAAACGACGTGTTCGACGCAAAGGGCAAAAACGGCGCCGCACTTCCTGCTTGCAAAGGAAGGGGCTTGGCGCGTCCTTTGCCCGCGAGGTCGTGGCGGCCTTGGATTTGGGCAGCTGCGATCACGGGTGTGGAAGATGGAGGTCATGATGACGGAATGCGACGGAAAAACCGGGACTCACGATATCTTCGCCCGCACCCGGCTCTTGCTGGGCGATGAGGGGCTCGCGCGTCTGGCGGCGGCCCGGGTGGCCGTGTTCGGCGTGGGCGGCGTGGGCGGCTACTGCGTGGAGGCCCTGGCCCGCAGCGGCGTGGGCGCCCTCGACCTCATCGACAGTGATGTGGTGGATCCCACGAACTTGAACCGCCAGATCATCTCCACCGAGGCCACAGTGGGGCGTCCCAAGGTGGAGGCGGCCGCCGAGCGCGTGGCCTCAATCAACCCGGCCTGCACGGTGCGGACCCACCGCTGCTTCTTCCTGCCCGAGACGGCCGGCCAGTTCGATTTCTCGGCCTACGACTACGTGGTGGACGCCGTGGACACGGTGAGCGCCAAGATCGCGCTCGTGGAGGCGGCCCGGGCGGTTGGGGTGCCCATCGTGTCGTCCATGGGGGCCGGCAACAAGCTGGACCCCACGGCCTTCCGCGTGGCCGACATCTACGAGACTTCGGTGGACCCGCTCGCCCGCGTCATGCGCCGCGAGCTCCGCCGCCGCGGCGTGCCCTCGCTTACGGTGGTGTACTCCACCGAGCCGCCCCGCCAGCCGGCGGCCGACCCGCTCACGGTGAAGGAGGGCACCCGTCCCGCCCCGGGCTCCGTGGCCTTCGTGCCCTCGGTGGCCGGCCTCATCCTCGGCGGGGAAGTGGTGCGGAATCTGGCGGGAGCGGTCGTGGAAAAATAGTTCTTGCACATTGGGTGCGGGAGCCCTATAATTCATCCTTGCGCGAAATGGTGGGTGTGGCCTAGTTGGCTAAGGCGCCAGATTGTGGCTCTGGAGATCG
>CANPHS010000117.1 GCA_947573925.1 uncultured Enterorhabdus sp.
CGCGCGAGCCCGAGGCCCCCGCGCCGTTGCCGCCGGCCGCGGCGCCGCCCGGGGTCTGCGGGCCGCCCGCGCCGCCCGACGCGGAGCCGGCGCCCGACCCCACGTTGTCCGTATTCATGCCCGACTGGCGCAGCGCCTCCAGCAGGGAATCCAAACCCGATTGTGCCACGTATCTCATCCTCTCTGGTCAGAGGGCCTTCCCCGACCCTCCCGTAGGTATTCGTGACACTATACCCGAAGCCCCGCCCCCAGCGCCCACCCCGTAAAATACCCGAAAGAAAACCGCAAGCTTGAAGGAAGCGGAAACGCGGCTCGCAGATAACGTCGCCCCTTCCAGTTTCCGACGAGCCCATTTTTCTGCAACAAACTCCAGTTGATAGACGGAGGGCCATGCACAGAAAAATCGACCACTGCAGGCAGACTACTGCGACCTGGGGAAATGCTACCTAACTGACAGTGCAATGGTACGGCTTGGCCCCGATGCGCCAAAAGAATGTCTACCGACTGGAGTTTGTTGCGTGAAAACAGCCTCTTAAGAAACCGAGTTGCGCCCAGGCGCCAAACCTCACCCTACAGAATCGCCCGGCCCAGCTCGCCGACGACTTCTTCCAGGCGCACCTTGGCCTCGGTGTGGGCGGCCATGTCGCGCAGGGTCACAACGCCTTCGGCCAGCTCGTCGGGGCCGAGGACGGCCACCCGCGCTGCGCCCAGCTTGTCGGCCAGCTTGAACTGGCTCTTCAGCGAGCGCTTCTGGTGATCCATCTCGGTCGCGAACCCGGCGTCGCGGCATTCTTGCACGAGCGCGAAGGCCCGCCCCCGCACCGAGTCGTCCACGCAGGCCACGAACAAGTCGCAGCGCTGGGCCTTCGGGAATTCCACGCCCGCCGCTTCCAGGGCCAGCACGCAGCGCTCGAAGCCGAGGGCGAAGCCGAGGCCCGGCGTGGGGCGGCCGCCCACCTCCTCGGCCAGCTTGTCGTAGCGCCCGCCGCCGCCGATGGCGTTCTGGCTGCCCAGGCCATCGCTCGCCTGCACCTCGAACACCGTGCGCGTGTAGTAGTCGAGCCCGCGCACCAGCGTGGGATCCTCGGCGTAGGCCACGCCGGCGCCGTCGAGCAGCGCGAGCACGTCGGCGTAGTGCTGGCGGCAGTCGTCGCACAGGTGGTCGGTGATCTTGGGGGCGCCCTCCATGACGGCGGCGCATCCCTCCTTCTTGCAGTCGAAGGCGCGCAGGGGGTTGATCTCGGCGCGGGTCATGCACGTCTCGCACAGCTCGTCGGCGTGCTCCTCCAGGTAGGCGCGCACCAGCTCGCGGTAGGCCGGGCGGCACTTCTCGCAGCCCATGGAGTTGACCAGCAGCTCCATCGAGGACGCGGGGATGCCCACCTTCTCGAAGAAGCGCATGAGCATGATGATGGCCTCGGCGTCGATGGAGGGCGCCTCGGCGCCCAGGCATTCCACGCCCACCTGGTTGAACTGGCGCTGGCGGCCCTTCTGCGGGCGCTCAGCGCGGAACATCGGGCCCGCGTACATGAGCTTGGCGGGCGCGGCCCCCTGGGGCACCAGGTCGTGCTGCACCACGGCGCGTACGACACCGGCCGTGCCCTCGGGGCGCAGCGACAGGCGGCTCTTGGCCTTGATGGTGCCTCCGTCCAGCAGCCGCTTGAGGTTCTCGCCCGACACGGCGGTGAACATCTCCTTGGACACCACGTCGGTGGCCTCGCCGATGCCGCGCACGAACAGTTCGGTCTGCTCCATGACGGGCGTCTCGATGGGCAAATACCCGTAGCGACCGAACACCTCGGCCGCCGTCTGCTTGAAGTGGTTCCAGAACAGCGCCTCGTCAGGCAAAAGGTCGCGGGTTCCCTCCGGTGCGTTAATGGCCATGGTACATCCTCTTTTCGTGCGGCAAAGTGCCGTCCGTTATCGAGCGGCAAACAATAGTCCGTTATCTTGCGGGGCGCTTCGCATTTCAGCTCTGCGGAAACTTCGGGTATTGTAACGCAACGGGAACCAAGTTCGAACTGCTGCGCCCTCTTCCCCCGCCAAAACCCTTCTCGTGTGCAAAATTGTCGAATGAAGCGAGCTTTATGACGCGACGAGGGGCTTCTGTGCACACTATTGGCGAATGAAGCGAGTATTTTCAGCCCAACAACTCGCTTCATTCGACAATCTTGCACACGAAACGCCAATGTACCGCCAAACGCGGCAAGGGCGGCACCAAAGTGTCGGTCCGTAGCCCCACACAGAAAGGGCGACGCCGAAGCGCCGCCCTTGCCACTGGATAAAATCGTGCGGTTGCGCTAGTTGAACGTCCAGCGCAGCTGGCCGCGCGTGCCCTTCACCTTGTAGGTGTAATGCTTGCCGCTGGTGTAGGTGGTCTTGCCCACTTTCTTGTTGGCCACCACGTACACGTAGTAGTTTTTCTTCGGGCTGAACTTCTTCTTACCCAGTTTCTTCACGGTAACCGACGATTTCGACGACTTCACCGTGGCCACCTTCTTGTAGCCCTTCTTCTCCTTCGTGGAGACATACACGTTGTAGGACGTGGCCCCCTTGATCTTGCCCCAGGTCACGGTCATTTTATTGCCTTTGACCTTGGTTTTCTTCGCATTCACCATGGGCTGGGTGAACAGATAGGCCTTCTTCGACCATCCCGACCAACCCCACTGGTCGTGCACGCGCATCTGCACCGTATACATGGTATTGCTCTTCACCTTGTTCACGGAGAAGCTGGTGGGGGTATAGGTGAAGGAATCCTTGGCGAAGGTTTTCGTACTGCCCGCCTTGCACACCTTGTATTCCACCCGGTCGGCGGCTTCCTGCTCGTTCCAGGTAAAGTTGACGGAATTGGCGTAGTAATACCACTTCGTTTGCTTCACGCCCGTGGGGGCAACCACGCGGGAAGCGACATAGTCGGAGTCCAGCCAAGAATCATCATAGCTGCCATAGGTGGTTTTGTAGGAGTAGGTAACCTTCGCATAATATTTGGTGCCCGGCTTCAGCCCAGTGAAGGTGAAGCTCTTCTGGGTAGCCGGCAGCGCAACGGACTGTGTGGTCGTCCCATGGTCGTCGCCCCAGGCCACCGTGTAGCCCGTCGTGACATAGGACGAATTCCCCGCATTGGGGTCTTCCCAGGTAATGGTGGCGGAATCCTTCGTCGCCGCCGTTTGGGTGAACCCGGAGGCGTAGGCCTTCCCGGGCAACAGCGCCAAGGCCAGCGCGCACAACGCAACCGCCATCAAAGCCGCGATCAGCGCGCTGCCCCTCCCCACAAGTTTCTTCGTACGTTCCATAGACTCCTCCTTGACCCCTTTTCGCGCACAACCATGGGGCCATTATAAGGAATTCGGTCAGGAAATACCTGTGCAACCAGCTAAGGAATTCTTTGTTACCGCGCCGTAAAAAAGAGCGACGCCGAAGCGTCGCCCTTGCCGGAGGTGCATATCGCCGGGCTGCGGCGATCGGCTGCCATGGGCAACCGCCGTCCCGTATTCCGCGGCCTAGTGGTGGTGCTGGCAGGCTTGGGAGGGGTCCATGATGGGGGCCTCGCCGGCGATGACGGCGGCCACGGCCTCGCCCACCTGGGGATGGGTGTTATCGAAGTACACGGTAATGCCGGCCTGGTTGAAGCCCATAAGCGGACGGCCGCCCATACCCGCGGCCACGATGGCGTCGGCCCCGGCGTCGGCGAGCAGGCCCACGGGGCGCAGGCAGCCGCCTTCCTCGTGGGGCGGGTTCTCCACGCAGGTCACCTCGGTGACCTCGCCGTCGGTGATGGTGGCCAGGGTGAAGCAATCGCAGTGGCCGAAGTGGCCGGCGCGCTGGGCCTCAAGCCCCGCCTCGCCCATGGTGGGTACAGCCAGTTTCAGGGTAGTCATGCGGAATCCTTTCGCTTGCGCTCTCTCTTTGGTACGCCCCCATTTAACCGCAACGCAGGATAATTGGCAACGGGGAAAAGGCCACCGCGCCCCTTCCCTCCGGAAACGCCGGCCCCCGGGCCCCGTGTCGTGCCGCTGCGTCGCCGCCCAAGGCGGCCGTCCCGACCGCAACACCCTGGTGGCCCCGTCGCCCCGTCGTCCCGCCGGCCTCGGAGCCGTATCCTCGCAAGTTCCTCTCCCATTGTTGACTGCAGTGCTTTAGAATAGGGCTGCTGTTATCGGAAGCCCCACGAGATCGGCCCAGCCCATGGAACTGACCCTTTCGATGTTCATGGCCCAGGCGGGAGACCACCCGGCCCTCATCGTCATACTGCTGCTCGTCATCGGCGTGACCGTCGTGTCCGGCGCCACCGATGCTCCCAACGCCATCGCAAGCGCCGTGTCCACCCGGTGCCTCAGCCCCGGCGCCGCCCTGGCCCTGGCCGCCGTCTTCAACTTCGTGGGCCTGGTGGGCATGACCTACGTCTCCACCGCCGTGGCCCACACCATGTTCAACATGGTGAATTTCTCCGGCAACACCCACCAGGCGCTCATGGCGCTCATAGCGGCCATGATAGGCTCCATAGGCTGGGGCGTCTTCTGCTGGTTCCGGGGCATTCCCGCCTCGAAGTCCCACTCGCTCATCGCCGGCGTCACCGGCGGCGCCATCGCCCTGAACGGCCTGGCCGGCGTGGTGGCCAGCGAGTGGATGCTCGTCATCTACGGCATGGCGTTCTCGCTCGTGGCCGGGTTCATCCTGGGCATTCTCATCACCCGGCTGATGGAGCGCCTGTTCTCCTGGGCCGACCGCCGCATCGGCAACATCGTCTGCATGGTGCTGCAGGACGTCTGCGCCTGCGCCCTGTCGTTCCTCCACGGCGCCCAGGACGGCCAGAAGTTCATGTCCATCGGGCTGCTGGGCATCGCGCTCGCCTTCGGCATGGAGACGAGCGGCGAGACCAACTTCCCCCTCTGGCTCATGATCCTGTGCTCGGCGGCCATATCCCTCGGCACCCTGGCCGGCGGCAAGCGCATCATCAAGTCCGTGGCCATGGACATGGTGAAGATGGAGAAGTACCAGGGCGTGGCCGCCTCCATCTCCACAGTCATCACGCTGTTCGTGGCCTCCATCACCGGCATGCCCGTGTCCACCTCCCATTGCAGCACCGCGGCCATTATGGGCGTCGGCGCTTCCCGAAGCTTCCGGCGCGTGAACTGGGGCATCGCCAAGCACATGGTGTCGGCCTGGATCCTCACCTTCCCCTGCTGCGGCCTCATCGGCTTCGTGCTGGCGAAGGTGTTCATGCTGTTCTAACCCCACCCGGGGGGTCCCGGGTGCCCCCCGGCGGGCTCGCTGGACCATGTGGGGGGGTTTATGTGGACTCGCGCCCCGGGCTTGGCGTCCCAGGATAAGACGTCCCAGATAAAAGAAGCCGACCGCACGGGGAAGCGGCCGGCTCGCAGTGCACGCAGCGGCGTGCGCGGGGAGGGTGTGGTTGCGGCGGAAGGCTACAGGGCGGCCAGGGTCTCGCCGACGTAGTAGCCCGTGGCCATGCAGGCCGAAATGCTGGCGAAGGATTGGAGCGCCACGGCGCCGGCGGCGTACAGACCGGGAATCTCGTTGTCTTCGCCGTCGAGCACCTGGTTGTTCGGGCCCACCATCACGCCGCCGGAGGTCTTGTAGCGGCAGACGTTCAACTTCAGGGCGTGGTAGGGCGGCTGCAGCGAATCGAGCCACGCCTCCTTCCCGAAGTCGGCGTCCTCGCCGGCGGCCACCAGCTCGTCGTAACGGGCGAAGGTGGCTTTCAGGGTGTCGGCGGGCACGTCCATGCCGGCGGCCAGATCATCCAGGGTGTCGGCCTTCACGTACACGTCCTGGCGGCTCTTGATGTTGCCTTCCACCGAGTGGGCGATGGCCCGGGCCTTGAAGGCGCGGTCGTCGAAGATGGACCACCACTGGGTGTAACCGGCGTCCAGGGCCGCCTGGGCCGCATCGTGGGACTGGGCCTCTTCGATGAAGCGCTTGCCGTTGGGCAGCACCAGCACCACGGGCGTCCAGTAGCCCCAGGTGGTGCAGTTCGGGATGTCGCCCATGAGGTTGCAGCGCTCCAGGGAGGAATCCATGCCGAACATACGGGCGCCGGCGGCCTCGGCCATGCGATGGCCCTCGCCGATGCAGCCGTGCACGAGCTGGGCCCGGTTGGCCCACTCGGGCAAATGCTCGGCCACCATCTCGCCGTTGTCGGCGAACCCGCCCGTGGCCAGCACCGTGGCCCGGGCCTTGATGTCGACGAGCTTGCCCGAGAGGGGGTTCTCGAAACGGCAGCCCACCACGGCGCCCTCGCCGTCTTCGATGAGCGCCGTGGCCCGCAGGCCGCAGCGGATGTCGACTCCCAGCTCCTTCAGCTTGGCGGCAATGGGTTGGAGAATGTTGGGGCCGCCCGAGCCGATGCCGTCGGCCGGCAGGATCACCGAGCCGTACAGCCGCGGCAGCTCGGCCTCGGTGCAGGGCTCCTGGAACTTCGCCCCGAAGTCGTTGATGGCCGAATCCACGAAGCGGGTGTTGGCGTAGGTCTTGCCCTTCACCCAGTCGCCGAACCACGGGTACTCGTCCCAACCGGCCGACAGGCGCTCGGCCGAGGCCTCCCAGTACTCGTCGATGGTCACCGGGTTGCCGGCGGCCTGCTGCAGCTCGGTGCCGTTGGCGAACATGAAGCAGCAAGAGGTGGCGGAATCGCCGCCGATCTGGCCCTGCTTCTCAATGATGGCGATGCTCTTGCCCGCCAGTGCCGGCGCCATGGCCGCCGCCAGGCCCGCGTAGCCGGAGCCGATGATGAGGACGTCCACCTCCTCGCGGAAGTTCACGGGCTCATAGCCCACCAGGGCCGCGTCGCCCGTTTCCGCCAGCGGGCCGTCGGCACCGCCCGCGGGGGCGCATCCGGCCAGGGCGGCCCCCGTGCCGGCGACGATGCACGAGGCACCGCCGATCTTCAGAAAATCGCGACGTGAAAGCGTCATGCGAAATCCCTCCCTTTCCTTGGCATTCGTCGTCACCGCCGCGCAATCCGCCGTTCCCTTTGAACCGGCGGCCCCTCCCCACCGGGGACGGCCGCGGCGATCAGTGCGCCGAAAAGTCTAGGGAAAAGGTCGGCTTTTCCGCTCCCCCAAAAAATGGTTAATTTTGAAATAAATCGATGACCTGCTGCTTCCTATTCACGCCCAGCTTCACGTACAAGGTCTTAATGTAGCCCTGGGCCGTGGACGTGGAAATATGCAGCCCCTTGGCGATGCTCGCCGCCGTGTTGCCGCGGGCCAGGCCCACCAGCACATCGCGCTCGCGGGGCGACAGGCCGCACGTGCTCACCAACTCGTTCACCTGGGCGGCCACCTTTTCCTCGAAGGTCTCGCGCATGGCAACGCCTCCTCTCTCGATCGTCATGGCACGTCACGGTACTGTACCCCACCGCCTTCGGAAAACACAAGGGCGACCATTCCGGCCGCCCTTATTGTTGCGTTTGACCTCTTTGTTCCGGTGCGTTTGGCGCC
>CANPHS010000118.1 GCA_947573925.1 uncultured Enterorhabdus sp.
GCGCGGCCGATGGGCAGGTGGAGGTCGCGGCGGCCCTGCGGGCCGAGGCGGCTGCCGCCTTCGCTGAGCTTGAGGCCCTCGGCCTCGTGTGCCATGGGGAGGGCCGCTGGCGCCCCACCGACGCCGGCTGGCTCTGCGGCAACGAGCTCTACGGCCGCCTGCTCGACCTGGCCCCGTAGGGCCGCATTCCCCGCCTTCCACATGGCCTGTTGTGTCGCTTGCGTCGAAATGGCCCCTTTCGTTAGCACTCTCGCCGCCAGGTTGCTAAAATGGCGTCAATAACGGAAGGTCGCCGCCCGCAGCCGGGCGGCCGCGCAGGGTGAAGGGAGAAGCGGATGCTGTCCGAGCGACGCCAGAGGGTGCTTCGCGCGCTCATCGAGGACTACATCGAGTTCGCGCTGCCCGTGGGGTCGCGCACGCTCACCGAGCGGCACCGCCTGGGCGTGAGCCCGGCCACGGTGCGCAACGACCTGTCCGCCCTGGAGGACGCCGGGTTCATCCAGCAGCCCCACACCTCCGCCGGCCGCGTGCCCACCGACGCGGGCTACCGCACCTTCGTCGACGACCTTCTGTCCTCGGGGCTGGCCGAGGAGGAGCGGCCCCACCAGGCCATGATCGACGAGCTGCGGGCCTCGGCCACGGAGCTGGACGCCCTCATGGAGCGCACCTCGGCGGCCCTGGCGCGGCTCACCGACTGCCTGTCGGTGGTCATGGCCCCCTCGGTGCTCGCCGGGCGCATCCGCCAGATCACGCTCGTGTCGCTGTCGCCCTGGCAGGCCATCATCATCGTGGTGGCCGAGGACGGCCAGGTGGTGAACCGCACGGTCACCTTCACCGAGGAGGTGTCCGCCGACGATTTGGCCGGCGCCCAAAACCTGCTGAACCGCGTGCTCGTGGGGCAGACGGCCCGGGACGTGCGCCGGGCCTTGGACGAGAACACCGTGGAGGCCCTGCGCGACCCCCTCGTGCAGCTCATCATCGACGAGGTGATCGAGTGTCTGGGCGAGACCGACACCGGCCGCGCCCACAGCCTCGGCGTCTCGTCGCTTCTGCGCCAGCCGGAGTTCAGCGACGCGAAGGCGCTGCTGCCCGTCATGGAGGTGCTGGAGGACGACCGCGTGCTCCTGCGCACCTTCGACGAGGCGGTGGAGGAAGGGGGCCCGGTCATGGTGCGCATCGGGCACGAGAACCCCACGAGCGAGCTGGCCGGCGTCTCCATCGTGGCCTGCCCCTACGGCCGCGGCGAGTCCGAGGGGGTCGTGGCCGTCATCGGCCCCACTCGCATGAACTACGCCGGTGCCATCCGCGCCGTCCGGGCCGCCCAGTGCGTGCTCCACGGCCAGTGACGGCCGCCGACCGGCGCATTCCCCGTTTCCTGAACATTCCGTAACGAAGAAAGGCAAGGCTCGTTTTCCATGGCCGCAAGTAAGGACCTCTACGAAATCCTCGGCGTCTCCCGCGACGCCTCCGAAGCCGAGATCAAGAAGGCGTTCCGTCACAAGGCGCGGGAGCTTCACCCCGACGTGAACAAGGCCCCCGACGCCGAAGACCAGTTCAAAGAGCTGAACGAGGCCTACGACGTGCTCTCCGACCCGCAGAAGCGGGCCCAGTACGACCGCTTCGGCACCATCCCCGGGGCCGCGGGCGGCGGCGCGGGCCCCTACGGCGGCGTGAACATTGACTTCGAGGACCTGTTCGGCGGCGGCTTCGGCGGCATGGGCGACATCTTCTCCACCTTCTTCGGCGGCGCCGCGGCGGCCGGCGGCGGGCGCCAGGTGCGCAAGGACGGCCGCGACATGGGCGTGGGCATCCGCATCACCCTGCGCGAGGCGGCTACGGGCGAGAAGAAGGAGATCGTCTACGACCGGCTGGCCCCGTGCCCCGACTGCGACGGCACCGGCCTCGGGGAGGACGGCAAGGAGGTCACCTGCCCCGAGTGCGAGGGCCGCGGCCGGGTGGTCACCGTGCAGCACACCTTCCTGGGCGACATGCAGTCGGCCACCACGTGCCCGAACTGCCACGGCACTGGCACCATCATCGAGAACCCGTGCCCGGAGTGCGAGGGCCAGGGCCGCGTGCCCGACCGTCAGCGCGTGTCGGTGGAGATTCCCAAGGGCATCCGCGACGGCCAGCAGCTGCGCATCCACGGCTTCGGCGAGGCGGGCATGCAGGGGGCGCCGGCCGGCGACCTCATCGTCACCGTGCGCATCGCGCCGGACGAGTTCTTCGAGCGGGACGGCGACAATCTGCACTGCAAGCTCGTGGTGCCCATGGTGCAGGCGGCCCTCGGCGCCGACATCGAGATCGACGGCATCTACGAGGACGAGAAGGTGACCGTGAAAATCCCCGAGGGCTGCCAGAACGACCAGGTGGTGCGGGTGAAGGGCTTCGGCATGCCGCGGCTGAAGAGCGACGTGCGGGGCGACCTGTTCGCGCACATCGACGTGGAGGTGCCGCGCAAGCTCTCGAAGCGCGAGCGCGAGCTTCTGGAGGAGCTGGCCGCCGAAATGGGCGAGTCCGTCAACGACGAGAAGCGCTCGCCGCTGCAGAAGCTTCGCGACATCTTTGAATAGGCTGTCCGCGGCCGTGGGGGCGGTATACCTCCATGCTCAGACAGTCCTCGCTTGGTGAGACAGCCCGCCGGGCTGTCTCAGTCGCTGCGGAACTGCGCGTGGAGGCACACCGCCCCCGCGCCCGCTCCTCGGTGCCATAGGATGGTCTAATGTTGTAAACCGGCGAAAGGAACGCCATGTCGCTTCCGCGATTCTTCTTGGAAAACCAGGTGCTGGCCGACGAAACGGAGGCGGTGTTCCCCCTGCGGCTCTCCGCCGACGACGCGCGGCACGCGCGGGTGCTCAGGCTGGTGCCCGGCGAGCATGTGGCCGTGGTGGACGCCGACGCCGACTACTTCGAGTGCGAGATCGTCGACTTCTCCGACGCGTTGCCGCTCGTGTCCATCGCGCGGCGCGAGGAGGCCGCGGCCGACGGCCCGCAGGTGATCCTGCTCCAGGGGCTCGCCAAGGGCGACAAGATGGAGACGGTCATCCGCCACGCCACTGAGGTGGGCGTGGCCGCCTTCGTGCCCGTGGCCTGCAAACGGTCGGTGGTGAAGCTGGACGGGAAGAAGGCCGCGGCCAAGACCGAGCGCTGGCGGGCCATCGCCAAGAGCGCCGCCATGCAGTCGGGCCAGCCGCGCATCCCCGAGGTGAGCGAGCCGGTGGGCGTGCGCGGGGCCTGCGATCTGCTCGCGAGTGCCACGGCCGTGCTCGTGTGCTGGGAGGAGGCTCCCGAGAGCGCCCGTTTGCGCGAGGCGGTGCAGGGGGCCCTGGCCGCCACGGGCACGCCCGCGGCCGATGCCCGCATCGCCGTGGTGGTGGGTCCCGAGGGCGGCCTCGCCGACGATGAGGTGCGGGAGCTTCTGGCCTGCAATCCGAGGGCGTCCCTCGTGACGCTCGGCCCTTCCATCCTGCGCACCGAGACCGCCGGCATCGTGGCCCCGGCCCTCGTGCTCTACGAGCTCGGGGCCATGGGGAACGGCCCGTCGGGGGATGCGGCGGCGCATCGCTCCGACGAGGAGCCCTCCCCGGCTGTGTCGGCGCCGTCCGTCGCGGCCGAGGGCTTCGCCGCGATGTTTCCCCGCTGCGGGGCCGGCGATGAGTAGCCCCCGGCGCTTCGCCGTGGTGAACCTCGGCTGCAAGGTGAACCGCGTGGAAGCCGATGGCTTCGAGCGGCTGCTGGCGGCCCGCGGCTGGACGCCGTCTCCGGCGGAGGCGGCCGACCTCATCGTGGTGAACACCTGCACCGTGACCGGCGAGGCCGAGAAGAAGACCCGCAAGGCCGTGCACCGGGCGCTCAGGGCCAACGATACGGCGACGGTGGTGGTCACCGGCTGCGCCGCCGCCATCGATCCCGACGCCTTCGCCGCCTTGGGCGACCGCGTGGCCGTGGTGCCCAAGGCCGGCATGGGTTTGTACCTGGAAGAGAAGTGCACGGATTTCGAGAATATGCCAAATATGCCAGGGGTCGGGTGCATTGACAACTTGTATTCGGAAGAACGGGGGGAGGCGGGGGCTCCGGTCATGGTCGATGGAGGGCCGGCCCGTAGGGAAGGGGCTCTGCCCCTTCCGCCCAACGACGGCGGCACGTCATCGCGAGCCGGGCGGCCGGGGCAAAGTCCTTGCCCTACCGGGGCTTCCCGGGCCGACGGCTTGCCTTTCGACGGGCGCACGCGCATCGGCATCAAAGTGCAGGACGGGTGCGACAACGCCTGCACCTACTGCATCGTGCATGTGGCCCGGGGCCGCGCGGTGAGCCGCGCCGCCGACGAGGTGGTCGCCGAGGCCCGGGCCCTGGCCGGTGCGGGGGTGCGCGAGATCGTGCTCACGGGCATCAACCTGGGCTCCTACGACCATGGCGGCATGAACCTGGCCGACCTGTGCCGTCGCCTCTTGGACGAGACGGCCGGCCTGCACGGGCCGGATGAGCCGCCCTGCCGCTTCCGCGTGGGCTCCATCGAGCCCCAGGATGTCACGGGCGACTTCATCGCCCTTCTGGCCGAGGCCGAGGGGCGCCTGTGCCGTCATCTGCACCTGCCCCTGCAATCGGGCTCCTCGAAGGTGCTGCGGGAGATGGCTCGGCCCTACGACGCCCACGAGTTCCGGCAGCTGACAGACTACCTGCGGGCCGTGGTGCCGGAGATCGCGCTCACCACCGACGTCATCGTGGGCTTCCCTGGGGAGACCGAGGGGGACTTCGCCGACACCTGCGACCTCGCCCGCCACGTTGGCTTCTCGAAGATCCACGTGTTCCCCTATTCCCGCCGCGAGGGCACCCCGGCCGCCGCCCGCGCCGACCAGGTGGACCCCGCGGCGAAGGCCGCCCGGTCCGCCGAGCTTCGCGCCCTGTCCGACGAGCTGGCCGCCGCCGACCGCGCCGCTCGGACCGGCACGGTGGAGCTGGCCCTGGTGGAGGCCCCGGGCGCGGCCACCACCGAGAGCTACCACGAGGTGGCCGTCCCCGCCGACGCCCCCGTGGGCTCCCTCGTGCCCGTGCGCCTCTGAGGTTTCTGCCCTGGGCATCTCGCCGCCCTCTTCGTGCCTCATCTTCCTTCGGCGCGAAAAACGGTACTTTGCACGCCTCAAGGGCTAAAAACTGCACGTACAGGGCCGCTTTGTACGTTTCGCATGCAAAAAGCCGTGCATCTGCACGGATTCACGGCGAGTCGTTGCACCCCGTCTTGCCGAAAGAGGAGGCCCCGCCTTCCAGGGAGGGGAGGCGGGGCCGAAGGGGAGGGGGTTGCACGGCGGTGTCCGGTGGCTTCGCCCGCGAACGTCGCCGCGCCGATCTATGGGGCCGCGGGCCGGGCAGGCTGGTGAGGAAGTGACCCGGCCCGCGACTGCGGTGAAGCCTACGCGAAGAGGTCCAGATCCGGAATCTTCTCGTCGGCGTTGCCGCCAGCGGCGTTGATGCCGGCCATGCGGCCGAAGGTCACGCAGCGGCCGTGGCCGATGCCGGGCACGTAGGTGGGGTAGTCGCCGGCGCCGAAGAAGTCGCCCGCGGCGGAACCGCACACGTACAGGCCCTCGATGGGCTGGTCGTTGGCGTCCAGCACGTGGGTCTCCAGGTCGGTGCGCAGGCCGCCGCACATGGTGAGCAGGTCGGCCTCCAGCTTGCCGGCGTAGAAGGGCGGGGTCACGACCTTGGCCATCACCTCGGGGCGCTTGCCGTAGTCGAGGTCCTTGCCCAAATCGCACAGCTCGTTGTAGCGCTCCACGGTGGCCACGAAGTTCTCGGCGGGCACGCCCATGAGGCCGGCCAGCTCCTCCAGGGTGTCGGCAGTCTGGGTCAGGCCGCTCTCGATCTCGCCCTGCAGCACGATCTCCTGGGCCTCGAGGTTGTACTCGCCGCCCACGGGCTGGGTCAGCTGGCCCCACTGCAGGCCGCCGCCGAGGCCGGCGTCCATCTGCTGCTTCACGGCCTTGAGACCGTTGGCGTCGTAGATGGTCCAGGCCTCCTTCTGGGTCTGCAGCGCCTTGGTGACCGACTTGGACTGGGTGTTCACGTCCTCGTTCTTGAAGCGCTTGCCCTCCCAGTTCACGTGCAGGAAGCCGTAGGAGGCGGCGCCGAAGTCAAGGTGCATGACGGCCGCGTGGGGCTCGGAGCGCTGCATGGCGCCGCCGATCCAGATGGCCTGCTTGTGCATGTCGCCGGTGTCGCAGTCCGGCGGATTGTAGTAGCGGGCGTCCATGGCGTAGGCGGTCATGGGGGCGTAGTACTGGAACATCTCGTCATCGGCGGCGTAGTCGCCGGAAGCGATGATGACCGACTTCGCGTTGATCTGCTTGTAGCCCTCGGGGGTGCTCACGATGGCACCGGTCACCGGGCCCTCGCCGTCGCGCACGAGGCGCTCGGACTTGGTCTCCCAGCGGATCTCGCCGCCGTTGGCCGCGATGGCGTCGTAGAGCGCCGGCACGAGCACGGCGTTGCCGTACACGTCGCCCACGCCGGAGCCCTGGTAGAACGTGAAGTTCACGGTCTCCTCCAGCATGCCCTCCTTGTAGAAGATGTGGGTGACCGGGTACTCGGTGTAGTCGGGGCCCTTGTAGTAGCCGTCCCACAGCAGCGCCTCGAGGCCCTGGCCCTTGGCGATGTCGTAGAGCCAGTTGAAGCAGTCGCCGGACTTGCGGGCGAACTCCCACAGCAGCGGCTCCTTCACGCGGCCCTGGGCCCAGTTGATCCAGCGGCGCACCACGTGCACGTAGTCGGGCTCCTCCAGCAGGCCCTGCTTCACGAGGTCCTCCTGGACCTTGGTGTGGAAGCCGGCGATGTGCACGCCGCGGGCGATGGCCTGCTCGGTGTTCTTGTCGATGGTGATGACCTTCGCGCCCTCCTCCAGGGCGGCCAGGGTGGCGCAGCAGCCGCCGAGGCCCGCGCCGATCACGAGCACGTCGGTGTCCTCGGTGCCGGTGATCTCGTCGGCCGCGATGGGCTCCGGCGCGATCTCCCAGCTGTGCAGGCCCTGGCAGTCGGGGCCCGCGGAGGCGCCGTTGTCGGCCATGGGCATGCCGCCCGTGGCGGCCATGGCCTCGCCGTCGGCCGGCGCGCTGGCAGCCGGGGCCGCCGGGGCACAGCCCGCCAGGCCGGCCGCGGCCGCGGCGGTGGCGCCGCGGCCCAGGAAGGCGCGGCGGGAGATGCCGCGCGTCCTCTTCTCTTCAGTCATGGTGATCCTCCGTGGGGAATCCTCCCGA
>CANPHS010000119.1 GCA_947573925.1 uncultured Enterorhabdus sp.
GAAGGTGGCCGAGCCCGACCGCTGGGGCACCTATCGCCGCTTCGAGACCGGCTGGATGCGCATGGGCAAGGACGCCTGCACCGCCGCCCCGTGGTCGGTGGATCCCGAGACCGGCCAGCCGGTGAACAACTTCGGCTGCCCCACGCCCACCGGCCTGGTGAGCTTCTGGTCCATGGAGTTCGAGACCTTCTGCCTGGATATGGCCAACCAGTTCGAGCCGGGCAAGTTCGACGTGATGAAGGAGATCATGCCGAACTACGAGCCGCCGGCCTCGTCCGCCCAGGGCGGCCAGATCGACCTGGAGGAGTACCCGATCATCCTCACCACCGGCCGCCGCATTCCCGTGTACTTCCACAGCGAGCATCGCCAGCTTCCCTGGTGCCGCGAGCTGTGGCCGGCCCCGCGCCTGGAGCTGAACCCCGAGGACGCCGAGAAGCTGGGCCTCAAGCAGGGCGATTGGGCCTGGATCGAGACCGAGTGGGGCAAGGTACGCCAGGTGGTGGACCTCTACCACGGCATCGCGCCCGGCTGGGCCAACGCCGAGCACGCCTGGTGGTTCCCCGAGCTGCCGGCGCCGACCCACGGCTGCCTGCTCTCCAACATCGAGTGCATCTGGGACCCCTACGGCCAGGACAAGTTCATCAGCTCGCACCATATGCGCGGCGTGCCGGTGAAGATCTACAAGGCCACCCCCGAGAACTGCCCCGACGGCAAGGTCATCCCCTGCGCCCCCGAGGACGGCACCGAGATCATCTACGATGCCTCCGACCCGCGCCTGAAGGAATGGCTGCCCAACTACGATATCCGAGAGGAGGCGTAAGCACCATGGCCCAATACGCAATCGTCACCGACCTCAACCGGTGCGTGGGCTGCCTCGCGTGCATGGTCGCGTGCAAGGCCGTGAACAACGTGCCCATCGGAAGCTACTGGAACAAGGTGCTCCGCATCGGCCCGAGCAAGAAGGCCGGCGCCACCAGCGCCCACGACGTGGAGATGTACTACCTGCCCGTGCAGTGCCAGCACTGCGAGAACCCCGAGTGCGTGAAGGTGTGCCCCACCGGCGCCTCCCACGTGCTCGAGGACGGCACCGTGCAGATCGACAAGTCGAAGTGCATCGGCTGCCAGTTCTGCGCCATGGCCTGCCCCTACGGCGTGCGCTACCTGAACGAGGAGGAGCGCGTCGTGGAGAAGTGCACGCTCTGCGAGCAGATCACCGCCCAGGGCGGCCTGCCCCAGTGCGTCATCCAGTGCGGCGGCCGCGCCCGCTTCTTCGGCGACCTGGAGCAGGGCATCGACTCCTTCGAGGCCCCCGACGTGGGCTACGACGTGGACCGCTCCTACGACAACCTCTACACCGGCAACCGCGTGAAGCTCGGCGATATGGCGAAGGAGTACAGCGAGGCGGATGTGTACCATCTGCCCGACGTGGGCAACGGCCCGCACTTCGCCTACATCCTGCGCGACCGCGAGTGGAAGGGAGGGGAATAGTCCCATGGAACTGCAATGGCCCCTTATCTTGTTTACGACCCTGCTCGCCTGGGCGGCGGGCCTGTTCGCGGCCCAGTGCGTGTGGGCGCTGCGCGGACGTGGCGCGAAGGCCCAGATGCCGGCGCTCATCGGCTCGGTGGCTTTGCTGGCCGTGGGCGGCATCGCCGTCGTGTTCCACCTGGAGCATTGGGAGCGTATCTTCAACGGCTTCGGCCACATGACCTCGGGTATCACCCAGGAGCTCATCGCCATCGTGGTGCTGTTCGTCGTCATGGTGGTGTACTTCGTGTACCTGCGCCGTTCCGGCGATGAGGCGAAGGTGCCGACGTGGCTCGCCGTGGCGGGCATCGTGATGGCCGTGGTGCTCGTGGTGGTCATGGGCCACTCCTACATGATGGCCTCGCTGCCGGCCTGGGATTCCGTGCTGCAGATCGGCTCGCTTCTGGGCGCGGCGGCCGCCTTCGGGCCGGCTACCATGGCCGTTATCTGCGCCGTGCGCGACGAGGCCTCCGATCTGGACGCCAAGGCCAACCTCATCGGCCAGTGCGCCAACGTGGTGCTCGTGGTGGCCTACCTCGTGGCCATGCAGGCCACGGCCGGCTCCTACACCGCCGTGGAGTTCTGGTTCGACCCGACGAGCCCGACGCTGGACATCACCCCCGACGGCTCCACGGCGCCCTTCGCCGGGGCGTCCATGGGGGCGGCCGTGACGGCCATCATCGCCGCCGTGGCCGGTGCCGCGAGCGCCTTTGTCGGGAAGGCCAAGGGCGATTGGAAGCTGTGGGGCATCGTGGGCGCCGCCTGCGTGCTCGTGAGCGCCCTGGCCCTGCGCGCCGTGTTCTACATGACCGGCGTGAGCATCTACCCGTTCTTCTAAGCGGGCGGAAAGGGAGCCGCGGGCTTCGGCTTGCGGCTCCCCGCCGGTCGGAGCCGCCGGGTATTCCAATTCGCTCGGACAGTCCTCGCGTGCATGGAATGTCGCATGTCGGCGCCCGAGCGAAGCGAGGAAGTACCCTTGGGGTGAACTGCGCTCGGTTGGAACACCCGGCGTCTCCTCTACGTTCAACCATCGTTGAGCATTCTTGAAAGCCCCCGGTGGGTGCGATTCGTTTCCCCAAACCCCTTGCAAACGCGAATCGCCCCCACCGGGGGCGATTCGCGTTTTCGCGTCCTACAGCTCCACTTCGTCGATGAGGCGGATGAGGTCCTGCTGGCTGTGGATGTTCAGCTTGCGGTAGATGTGACGGATGTGGGTCTTCGCCGTGCCCTCGGAAATGTAGAGCTGCTGCTGGATGAAGGTGGACTTGTAGCCGCGGGCCAGGTAGTACATCACCTCGTTCTCGCGGCGCGAGAGCAGGTAGGTGTTCGCCACGATTTCGCAGCGCTCGCGGAAGCGGCTGCGGCGGGCCTCGTCGTCGGCCGCGCCCGTCGGGGCCGTGGGCGGCGTGCCGTCGGCGAAGATGGAGCGGGTGAGGTCCATGGCCTGCCGTGCCGCCGAGGGCTGGGGCTGAGTCGTCGTTGCTGCCGCGCTGGGAACAGCCGCCGAGTTGGAGGTGCCAGGGGAGTCGGCAGAGGCAGGGCCGGTGATACTGGCGGAAACGGAGGCAGAGGCCCCTTCGCCAACCGGGACGCCGGTCGTCGCATCGGCGCCCAGCCGTACCGCTTCGCCGGTCTGCTCAGCTTCCGCATTCGGCGCCTCGGCCTCGTCGTCCGCGGCATCGAGCTCGCGGGCGTCCGCGGCTGCGGCACCCTCGCGCACCTCGATGAGGGGCGCTCGGGGAATGTCGCGCACGGCGGCCACCTGCTTGGGGTCCACGGTCAGGATGGAGGCCATCTCGCGCTCGTCGGGCAGCAGCGCGTAGGCGAGCATGAGGGCGATGATGACGATGAGCACCGTGCCCATGTCGCCGAAGGTGGTCACGAGGGGGAAGCCGTCGGCGAGCAGGGGCAGCGTGGAGCCGCCGAGGGCCGCCAGGGCCATGACGCCGCGGCCGAGGCCGAACACGAAAATGGGGGAGATGCGGAAGCGCTGGGCCAGCTCGGAGAAGAAAATCCACATGAGGGCCTCGAAGGACATGTAGCCCACGAGCACCACCGACGTGCCCCAGAACGACGTGCCCTCGGCCGTGAAGGGAATGAACGCCGCCGTCACGGCGATGAAGGGCAGAAGCGGCCGGAACAGGGTGTGCCAGCGCTCGTCGCCGCCGAGGGCCAGAAACGTCACCATGATGATGACCATGGCGCAGCAGGCGGTCACGAACAGGAGGGCTTGGTCGTCGAAGAGGGTGCCGGGCAGTACGGTGCCGATGGAGGTCTGCCGCATGATACCCAAGGCCACGCCCAGCAGGAACACGGGAATGCCGAAGCGGAACACGAAGCGGGCGTGGTTGATGGGCAGCGGCTGGAACAGCAGGCGCCGGTTGTCGAAGTCGAGGCTCACGTGGCGGCGCAGCACCAGCAGCAGCGCCACTTCGGCCAGGGGAATGAGCGCGCTGGCCAGGCCGCTCACGGGGAAGGGCAGCTGGTGCAGCACCAGGCCGTACACGCCGAAGCCGATGGCGATGGGCAGCGCCCCGTTCACGATGATGGAGGCCGAGTCGCGCCGCGAGAAGGCGATGCCCCAGGCCAGAAGCAGGATGGCCGAGCCGATGCCGGTGAGCACCCCCGAGGCGATGTTCAGCATGGCGGCGTCTGCGGCCCCGCCCGTGGGGTCGAGCAGAAGCAGGGTGCCCACGCAGCCCAGGCCGGCCGCCACGGCCAGCACGGCGGTGGAGTGGAGGAACCGGATGAGCCGGGTGTCCAGAACGCTGGCGATGAGCAGCACCAGGCCGTACATGAGAATGGAGGCGAAGTAGGCCAGGGACAGCTCGCCGTTCAGGGGCGCGATTTCCAAAGGCGTGCTGCCGAAGATGCCGCTCTTGTCGAACATGGAGCTGTAGATCCAAGCCTGGTGCAGGCCGTACCCGAGCGAGATGAGGCTCAGTTCCCCGAACGAGGCTTCTTTTCCGAAATCGACGCGAATGGTAACGCGCGGCACCTGAAAGCCCATGATCCCCCTTTACCGGCCGACCGCCCGGCTGCGGCGGCCTCTGTTAACGCTGAGTCAGCGGATTATAGATGTCTCGCATCCGCCGGTCAAGCGCTGCGTTCCCCTGTCCCCGCGGGCGTTCGGGGCCGCGCCTGCGCTGGTTGGCGGCAAGGCGGCCCCGCCGGACCCGGGCCGGTGCCTCCGCTGGTCGACGGAGGCTGGAGCCCGGGCCGCGGGACCCGGTTGGCAACCCTACTGGGTTACCGTGATCACCACGTTGTCGTAGCGATCGACGACGGTGGAGCCGTCGCCCTTGGACGGGGCAGTGTACGCCTCGCCCACGTTCTGGGACGTGGCGGCGTAGGCACCTTCCGCATCCTTGTAGGTCTGGGCTTCGCCCGTCGGGTACACCGCGATGGTGTAGTTGTACCCGTTGGCCGCGAGATAGTCGGCGATGGACTGCACATCGTAATTGTGGATGGCGTCCAGGCCGTTCTGGTTCTCGCTGGAGATGACGCCCTCGGAGAGGACGACATCGGCCGTGCTGCCCGCCGGCACGAACATCAGGTCGGAGTGCACGTCGCCCCCCACGGCGGTCTCGTCAACCACCGTGAAGACCTCGCAGGCACCCAGGGCCTTCGATCCGTCCGACACGCCGTCGTCGTGCACATAGTAAAAACCATAGGCCGGGACGGCGATCAGGGCCGCACACAGGCTGGCCATAACCGCGATGGCAAGAATCTTCTTGCCGCTTGCTGCGTTGGTCATAAGTGCTCCCTTAAGTTGGTCGCCCCGCAGTTTCGCAACGCACCCCTATTATGGGGTGCGCGGGCGCGGGCCGTCAAGGGAAAAGGGGCCCTCCCGAGGCGGAATCATCCCGGCGGCAAGGCGAAATCATCACGGGAGGATGATGCCGTGACCAGCAGATACGGCCTCCCCGTATGAAGAGGCCGCCCCGGCCTTCCGTAGAATAGTCGGCGAAGAGGATAGGTTCGGCGGCCCCGTGGGAGGGTGCCGCCCCGCAAGAGAAGGAAGGTGCCCGATGGCCTACACTTCAACGGCGCCGGGGGAGGAGACCCTGACGCTTTACGCCTTCGATGACGAGTTCGATCCGCTGGCGGTGGACGACACCGACATCAACCAGGAATGGATGGACGACGAGAATCCCTACGACACCATCGACTACCCCACCCTGCGCAACATGCCCGAGGTGCCCCAGCGCGACGCGGTGTTCACCCCCGCCCGCCAGGGCAGCGTGGGCGCGGCGCTCCGGGCGCTCTGCCGCCAGAACCCGAGCCACCGCCGCATCCTCATGGGCATCGTGGGCCTGGCCGAGGGCGGCTGCGCGTCCAGCGTCATCGCCGAGAACGTGACCGAATGGATGCGCGACAACCGCTCGGTGTACGCGCCCATGACGCTGTGCCGCATGCTGGAGCGGGCCGGCGCCCTTACCCTGGAGATGCCCGAGACCACCGAGGTGGCCGAGGACGTGGAGGACGGCGTGGCCTACCTGAGCATCAAGGAGACGGTGGACCCGGTGTGGCACGCCACCGACGAGGCCTTGGCGGTGCGTCGCGACTACGAGAGCGGCGACGGCTTCCGCTCCATCGTGATGGAAAGCGAGGAGGCCCGCTACGGCGAGGTGTACGCGGCCGTCATGGGCTTTCTGGACGAGGCGCCCCGCTCCATGACCGTCATCGAGGCGCTGACCGACACGTTCCCCATCACCAAGAGCCCGAAGCGCTACGGCCAGCACTTCATGGACGTGCTGCAGGCCACCGACTGCGCCGTGTGGACCCGCGAGGGTTGGAAGCTCACCGATCTCGGCCGCGCCATGTTCGCCGAGCTGCAGGCCGTAAAGGAGGCATAAATCATGGAAGAAGTGAATCTCGTCGACCTCATGAACCGCCGCGCCCAGACCTACGGCATGCTGGCCCGCCTGTTCCGCGAGGAAGTGGACTTGGAAACCCTGCGCGAGCTGCAGGGGATGCGCTTTCCCGCCGCCACGGGCAGTCCTAAGGTGGATGAGGGCTACCACCAGCTGTTCGACTACCTGAAGGGCGCCTGGGAAGACTCGGTGACCGAGCTGGCCGTCGATTACGTGCGCACTTTCATCGGCCACGGGGTGAACGGCTACTCGGCCGCCTACCCCTACGAGAGCGTGTACACCTCCGAGCGCCGCCTGCTCATGCAGGAGGCCCGGGCCGAGGTGCTGGCCACCCTGCGCGAGAACGAGCTGAAGCGCGGCACCTGGAACGAGGCCGAGGACCACATCGCCCTGGAGCTGGAGTTCATGCAGCGCATGGCCCTGCGTGCCGCCGAGGCCCTGGCCGAGGACGCCGAGGACGAGGCCGTCGCCTACCTGCGCACCTCCTACGAGTTCATGGAGAACCACCTGCTGAACTGGCTGCCCATGCTGGTCACCGACATGCGCCTGCATTCCAAGACCCTGTTCTACCAGGGCCTGGGCCAGCTCACCCTGGGCACCGTGGAAGAAGACGCCGCCGTCCTCCGCGAGCTTCTGGACTCCATGGAGGAGTAGCGACTCCACGCCGGTCGGAGCCACGGGGTATTCTGATTCGCTCAGACAGTCCTCGCTTGGTGGAAGTGCCCACCGGGCACTTCCAGTCGCTGCGGAACTCGCTCGGTCAGAACAC
>CANPHS010000120.1 GCA_947573925.1 uncultured Enterorhabdus sp.
AAACGCGACAGGGTGCGCGGGCCGCTCGCCAAGTCAAGCTCGTGCAGGCGCATACCGGCCAAGGCCTTGGCCACCAGCTCGCGGTTGCTCTCGATGGCGTCCAGCTTCGCGCGCACGAGCGGCACCAGCTCCGGGTCGGGAATGGGCGCCTGGTCCATGTACTCGTCCAGGAAGGCAGGGCGGGCCGCCGGGTTCGCGTCCATGGCCTCGGCCAAAAGTTCCTCCATGTAGAGCACCTCGGCCCCCGCATCGCGCAGGATTTGCGCGAAGGCATCGTGCTCCTGCTGCGCGTACTCCAGGTAGAACGCGTCGTGGATCCAACACTTCTCGAATTCGTCGGCCTTCATGTTGGCCAGCTCCTTGCCGGGACGATGCAGCACCACCCGCTGCAGATTCCCGATCTCGCTGGTCACGTGAATGGGTTTGTTCGCCATGGAATCTCCTCTCTTGTTCAGTATACGTCTTCGACCGCTACGCGACCGGCAGCAGGGCCGACACCGTGGTGAAGCCGATGCAGACCACGCTCATGAGCAGCCACCACTTCCAGCAGGTCTTCCACCACTGCTCCAGGCTGATCTTGCACACCGCAAGACCGGCCACCAGAATGGCGCTCGTCGGCGCGATGATGGTCATCATCGGCTCCGCCAGGCACAGGGCCGTCACGGCGCCTTCGGGGTTAAGGCCCACCAGCTCCGTCAGAGGCCCGAAGATGGGCATCGTGAGCGCCGCCAGGCTGGAGGAGCTCGGCACGAGGATGGTCAGCAGGTTCTCCACCGCGTACAGGATGGTGGTGTACACCGCCGGCGCCACATCGGCCAGCCCGTTGGCCATGGCGTTCAGGATGGTGTCGATGATCATGCCGTTGTCGGCAATGACGAGCACGCCGCGGGCCAGACCGATGACAATGGCCGAGAAGGCGAAGTCCTTCAGGCCGACCACGAACTCCTGGGCGATCTTCTGCTGGGAGAACCGCGCCACGATACCGGCGATCAGGCCCATGGCCAGAAACACCGCCGACAGCTCGCCCATGTACCAGCCCTGGTCCACCAGGCCCCACACGATAAGCCCCATGCCCGCGAGGAACACCACGAGGATCCACTTCTGGGCCGTGGTGAACGGAGCGTCGTCGTCGACGGCGCCCATTTCCAGGCGCTTCTGCTTGTCGTCGTGGAAGGTGAGCGACGACTCGGGGTTCTTCCGCACTTTCCGCGCGTACATGACCACCCAGCCGATGGACAGCCCCACGATGACCACGAACATGATGGCACGCAGCCACAGCTGCGGGTTGCCCGTGATGCCGATGACGCCCTGGGCGATGAGCACGCTGAAGGGGTTCACCGTGGAGGCGATGTAGCCGGCCTTCGCGCCGATGAACACGATCATGAACGCCGTGAGCGAGTCAAAGCCCATGGCCAGCATAATGGGCAGGAAGATGGCGAAGAACGGCAGGGTCTCCTCGGCCATGCCGAAGGTGGAGCCGCCGAGGGCGAACAGCAGCATGGCAATGGGTATGACCAGGATGTCCTTGCTCTTGAACCGGCGCACCACCCGGCGCATGCCGGCGTCGATGGCGCCGGTGGCCGTGATGATTTGGAACGCGCCGCCGACGATGAACACGAAGGCCACCACCTCGGCCGCGGCCATAATACCCTCCAGGGGCGCTTCCAGCACGGCGCCGGGGCCCTGGCGCAAATCCACCTCCTTGCCGGTCTCCTCGTCGGTGAAGGTCTTGTCCACCTCCTCGTAGGTGCCTGCCACCGTCACTTCGCGCCCGTCGATTTCCGTCGTGGCAAAGCTGCCCGACGGGACGATCCACGTCATGACCGCCACCACGATCATCAGTATGAAGATGATCGTGTAGGTATGGGGCACTTGGAACTTGACCTTGGCTTTTTCCCTCATCGTACCGCTCCTTTCTCGTCGCTTGGAGTTGCGCTTGCGAGGTCATCATGGAGGCTGCCGGCACGGGAGCGGCCCCCTTGCACGTTGGCGGCCGGCCCGGCGCGGCAGCGGCGGCTTTCTTGACGTTTTGTGTCATCTCGCCACGGTACATTGACATTTAATGTCATATTTCCGACCGCGCTCCTTCCGCACCCGCGGAAAAACCCCTATGCTGGGAGCTGAACAACGAGAAGCGACAAGCGAGGTGCCCCATGAGCAACGTGTCAGTGACCAACGAGATCGGCCGGCTGCGCCGGGTGCTCGTGCATCGGCCCGGTCCGGAAACGCGCCGCTTCCCCCACGGCGAGTTCGCCCTCGCCTTCCCCTTGCGCCCAGCCAACAGCGACTTCAACCTGGCCCAGGCCCAAGCGGAGCACGATGCCCTCACCGCCGTGCTGGCCCAGGCGGGCGTGGAGGTGGTGGAAGTGACCGACCTGCTCGGCGAGACCCTCCGGCTCGCCCCCGAGGCGAAAGGACCGCTTATCGCCCGCTACCTCGCGAACTGCCGCATCGAGGGCGACGAGCTCGTGGAGGCGGCGGCCCGCTACCTGGACGCCGCCGAGGGCGAGGCCTTCATCGAGCGCCTGTTCAACGGCATGCGCTACGGCGACACCGACCTGGCCCGGGCCGGGCGCTTCCCCTTCGCGAGCCTCACCGGCGGCGCCTTCGACCCCGACACCTTCCTCGCCGGCCCCCTCAACACGGCGTTTTTCACCCGCGACCCCGTCAGCGTCATCGGGGGCGGCATCAGCCTGAACCACATGTACTGGCACGACCGCAACCGCGAGATCGACCTGCTGCAGGCCATCGCCGACCACCACCCCGCCTTCGCCGGCGCCCCCCGCTGGTTCGACCACGGCAGCTCTTTCCATCTGGAAGGGGGCGATGTGGTGAACCTCAGCGAGCACGCCGTGGCCGTGGGGCTGTCGAGCCGCACCGAGAGCCTGGCCATCGACCGACTCGCCCAGCGGCTGCTGTGGGGTACGGGGACGGAAGGGGCGCCCGACGGCGCGGCCGGAACCTCGGCTGCGGCTGCCGGGGAGGAAGGGGCGCCTGCGGTGGACGCCGTATACGTCGTGGAAGTGCCCCAGACCGGCAACCGGCTGCACCTGGACGCCTACCTGTCGCGCATCGACTACGACGTGTTCGCCGTCGATCCCGAGCTGGCCCGCACGGGGCGCATCTGGCGCCTGGGGCGCGGCCGGAAACGCGGCAGCCTGCGCATCGACAGCTGCGAGGACGGCCTCGCCCCGGTGCTTGCGGAGGCCCTGGGGCTGGCATCCGTGCGGCTCATAGACTTCGGCGACGACGGCACGAGCCGCATGGACTTCGAGTACGGCAACGGCGCCGCGGGCATCCTACCCCTGGCCCCGGGGAACCTGTGCGTGTGCGCCGAGAACACGGCCGCCAACGAGCGCCTGGATGCGGCGGGCATGACCCTGCACCCCGTGTCCATTCAGGAGATGACCGCGGGTTTCGGCGGCCCCAACAGCCTGTGTTTGCCCCTGGTGCGCGAGAGCCTGTAAGGCCATGGGCATCGGCGAGAACATACGGCGCCTGCGCCGCCGGGAGGGGCTGACCCAGGCCCAGTTCGCGGCCCGGCTCGGCGTGGCCAAGGAGACCGTGTCCCGCTGGGAGGGCAACCGGACGTTTCTGCGCCGCAGCCATGTGGAGCGCATGGTGGCGGAATTCTCGGTGTCCGTCGACGACATTTTGAGCGACGATGTCGGCCTCGGGTCGGCCCCGGAGCCCCAGAACCTGCGACGGGCCATGGGCGACGGCCGCCCGCACGGCGGACACGGCGGCAAGCCGGTCGGAGCCCCCGGCCGGCCGCGGGCCGCCGGAGGGGAATGGTGCGCCCGCAGCGACCGGGGCCAAGCGGTCGCCGACGCCGGCCCGGGCCGCGACGACACCCCCGCCGACGCGGCGGCCGCCTCGCGCCCCGTGTACAAGGTGGACCGTTCGGGCAACGGCACCACCCTGCGCCACGCCGGCTGCGCCTTCGCGCCGCCCGACGTGGCCGCGCGGCACCCGGCCAGCATCTTCGTGCGCATGGACTACCGCGAGATGACGCGCCTGTACCCCGTTGGCTGCCTGCTGCTCGTCGACCAACGCGCCCGGCCCTTCAACGGCTGCACCGTGGTGGCCCTCGTGGACAACGCCACCATCGTCATTCGCCGTTACACCGCCGGCAACCACACCGTCGTGCTCTCCTCGTGGTCCCACGACGCGCCCTCCCCCGACCTCATGCTCGACAAGCGCCGCGTGCGCATCATCGGTGTCGTCGTCTGGTTCCAAGCCAGCCACGACACCGAAACGCCGTAGGGCTTCCGCTTTCGCTATAATCGAAGGAAAACGTCGAGCAAGCACGAGGGAAAGCGAGCGGGACTATGCATGTGCACACGCCCATCAAGGTGCGGTACGGGGAAACGGATATGATGGGGGTGGTGTACCACGCGAACTACCTGCTGTACTTCGAGGACGCGCGCATCGACTTCCTGAACGCGCTCGACTTCTCCTACGCCGAGCAGATCGAAGGCGCCGGCTACATGAGCCCCATCCATGCCCTGGAGATTCACTATAAAGCCCCGCTGCGCTACGGGGAAGCGGGCTTCGTGCGCACGTCGGTGGCCCAGAACCTGCCCATGCGCACGGTGTACCGCCAACAGGTCTACCGGGCCGCCGATGCCGCAGGCACAGGCGATAACGGCGAGCCCTTGCTGCGCGAAGGGGCCACGCCGCTGGTAGACGCGCTGGTCACCGTATGCGTGGTGGAGCGCGACACCTTCAAGCCCGTCAGCCTCAAACGCACCTTCCCCGAGCTGCTGGCAAAATACGCCGAAGTCGCGGAAGTGGAGTAAGAAGCAGCTAGCGGCCCGACCGTCGGACAGAGGAAGACAGTCGGGCGCGGGAGCCCGGCAGAAGGCGCAGGCCGTCTATTCCCCGTCGATGAGGTGGAGGAGCTCTTCGCGCTTGTTGATGCCGAGCTTGCGGTAGATGTTGCGGACATGGGTGCGCACGGTGGAGATGGAGAGCACGAGGGACTTCGCGATGTAGGCGGGGGTGACACCGCGGGCCAGGTACACGAGCACCTCGGCCTCGCGGGGCGAGAGGGCGGCCTCGGCCGCCACCGAGGCGCAGCGGGCCTCCAGGGTGTCGCGCACGGAATGGGCGGCGGGGGCGGTAGCGGCTTCGGGCACTGCCGCGGCGGCAGTGGCGGGGGAAGAGTCGGGGGCGCCGCCCGCGCCGGGAGCCGTCGCGGAACCTGGGGCGATGGCCCGGGCGCCCGCGGCAAGCGGGGCGCCGTCGTGGTAGGGCGTGGCCAGCTCGATCCAGGCGGCGCGGCCCAGAAACAGCAGCAGCACCGCCACGAACAGGCCGGTGAGCACGGAGAGCCACGGGGCGAAATCGTCGGTCACCATGAGCACCGAGGACAGAATCTGGCCGAGCAGGGCGCCGGCGGCCACCATGCTCACCGCGAAACCGCACACCAGGTTCGCCGCAAGCTCGCGGCCGTGCACCACGGCCAGACACAGCGCACAGCCGAGCATGGCGAGCACGATATAGAAGACGTACAGCGCCACCACCGACATCTCCTGGGGAAACGTGGCAGCAGGAAACGCGCCCAGCACCACCAGCACCGCCCCCATGGCCGGCACGAGCACCCGGTAGCACCACGGGAGCAGGGGACGCCGCGCCCACCGCAGACACGCCACGGCCACGATGAGGGCCGCCACGATGCCGCCCAGGTACGAGGCCTGCACCACGCCGAAAGCGCTGTGGGTCATGACGTCGGTCATGAACGCGTACACCGCCAGGCCCAGCAGCGGCAGCCAGGTGACGGAAGCCAGACGCCCGAGTTTGCCCGCGGCCCCCTCGTCGCCATCGGGGCCGCGGTCGGCGATGGGGGTCGCGACGACGCTCTCCGGATCGGGAGACACCCCGCATTCCCCTGTTTTCAAAAACAGGAGGGGGACCGATCCGACCACTGCGATCAACCCGAACAGGGGCACGAGCAGATGCAGGGGCAGAAGCGCCAGCACCCAGCCCCCGAAGGACGCGACGCAGGCGACGAAGGCGCAGAGCAGCAGGGCCCGGTCGAGCGGGGCGGCCACGGCCCGACCCCACGCGCATACCAGGCGCGGCAAGGCCAGCCCCGCCGCAAGCCCCGTGGCGGCCGCCCCTGCCGGCAGTGGTTGGGGCGCCAGCAACAGAGCCACGAACCCCAGGGTGGCTGCCAGGTAGACGGCCACGGCCGCGCCGTCGGCCCACCGCGGTGCCGTCGATTGAGATGCGCCCTGGAGAGCCCGGGCTGCAACCGCAACGCCCGCGGCGAGCGTGCCCACGAGGAAAAAGAACAAGAACGTATCGGCCAGGGCGCCGTATTCGGGCGCCCCGTCGAAGAAGGCCATGGTGGGCGTGTAGGCCAAAAGCGTCACGGCGAAGGCGCACAGGGCACCGTGGCGCGGGCGCGGCGCGAAGGCCGGGCGCGAGGCGCCGTCCCACACGCGGGGTATCTGATTGCGCGTATCCACGATGTCCTCCTCCTTCCTTGGCCGCAGCCGAACGCTCCGTCGGTCGGTGCAGCAACCGAGTACTTGACGGCGGCCGCGGACCTCCCGAACGGCCTCGATTCTAGCACCGTCGAAACAGGGGAACCATGGCGGAAGTGTCCCGTGGTCAACTCGACAACATCGGCCCTGACCGGCCTTTACCTAAAAAGTGCGATGCCCTTACCACAAAGGGGCGATTCCGCGGAACCGGCCTGGAGGCTATAGTAGGCACTGTTCCTCTGGGGGCGGACTCCCGCGGCATCGGCACTTTGGGGCCATTGGCGCCGAAGCCGTCCCGCCCCATCAAGGACTTGCGAGGGCCCATCGACTCGGCTCAGTGGGACCTTGGGGCGGCGGCTCTCCTTTCTGGCCGCCGCCCACTTTTCCTTCCGCCAACTCCGTCGTTCTATCAGGGGATAGCACCGCGGCGGATCCGGCTGGGCCTCCGCGTTTTGAGAGAGACGCAGCGGGGCCCGTTCTCGTCAAGGCACCGCGTCCCATTCCGGGACGCGGTGCTTTTTTTGCGTGAAGCTTCCCGCTGGGACGCCCAACCCGGTTAGAGGGCCCCCCATTGTGGAACACCAACAGTGGGCGGGGTACCCCGTGGGGGGCCCCACCCCCGGGGGGGCCCCGGTGTAAATGGGGGGGGGGGTGGGGGCG
>CANPHS010000121.1 GCA_947573925.1 uncultured Enterorhabdus sp.
AGCGGCTCTGATATGATCTTCGGAAATATGGGGAGCTGCTTGAATGCTGGCAAACGGGGAAGGTGCCGGGCGCGAGGGGTGCGCCGAGCCTGCTCGGTGTGCCTGCCCGAGCTGGAGGGGTCCGCATGAAGCTGCCTTACATAAAAGTGGAGTACCGCGAGGAAGAGACCGAGGCGCCCGGCAAGATGTCGCCGGCGCTCATCGTCGGCTTCGGCCTGCACTGGGCCTGGGTGTACCTGCTCATGTTCAATGGCCAGATCATCCTGTTTCCCCAGGCGGCGTCCATGCAAGCGCTGCTGGCCGTCACCTCCGGCGCTGCCATGGCCCTCACCTTGCTGCTGTACGCTCTCTGCCTGAAACAGGCCCGCGTCCTGTTCGCCACGCCCTTCGCCATTCGCCGCAACCGCTTTGGGGCCGCCGTGCTCATGGTGGCCACAGTGGTTTTGTGCCTGGTGGGGAACGGGCTGCCCGCGGCTGCCGCGCCCTGCTTCGCCGTGGCCGGCGTGGCCAGCGGCGTGGGGACGGCGGTGCTGCTCATGAGCTTCGGCGTGTCGTTCAGCGTGTGCGATCTGCCCACCATCGCCCTGTGCACGGCGCTGTCGGTGCCGGTGAGTGCCATCGTGCTGACGGGCAGCCTCATGGTGGCCGCCGTGGTGGCGCCCGTGGGGGCCGTCGTGTGTCTGGCGCTGCCCTTCCTGGAGCTGCTCTGCCTGAACCGCTGCTCCGCCGACCTGGTGGACAAGCTGGAGTTCGCCTACCTCACCATGCCGGTGAAGATGGGCACCTTCGCTGCGCTCGTGGGCATTCCCAGCGTGGTGTTCGGGCTGCTGCTCGGCGTGCTGCGCACCTGCGCCCTGGCCACGCTGCCCATCGGCTACGAGCCGCGCCTGTTCGCCGGGGCGCTGTTCGCGGCGTCCCTGGCCACCTGCGCGGCGCTCATCCTGGCCATGCTCACCCTGCGCAAGTCGCGCAACTTCGCCTTCCGCATGCTCATTCCGCTCATGGCCGCCCTGTTGGGCCTGCTGGCCACCCCCGCCGGCGCCGACGACTTCTTCCGCGCCTTCGCCCTGCTGGGAAGCTACTTCATGCTGGAAAGCTGCCTGTGGATGATGTACGCCGACATCGCCCAGAACTACCGCGTGAGCGCGTTCACCACCTTCGGCTTCGGCCACGGGCTCTTGTCGATGGGGTCGCTCGCGGGCTTTCTGCTCATCCAGCCCGGCGAGGTTCTGGGCTTCGTGCCCGGCGACGGGTCGGCCCTGGCGGTGCTCGCCCTGGTGATTCTGCCGCTCGGCTTCTCGGTGCTGCCCAACGGGGCGGAAATGCGCAGCTCCCTGGCCCGCGGCCGTTTCTGCCCCTCCTTCGCCCACGAGACCGACATCGAGGACTTCATGCGCGACCTGCCCGCCCCGACGGCGGACGACGCTGTGGTGGCGGTGCCTGTGGAAGAGGGGGACGAAGGAGTGACGGTTTCCGGGCAGGCTGTTGTCGCCGAAACGCCGGCGCCTTCCGCGGTGGACGCGCCTGGCACCACGCCCGCAACCGCTCCGGTGCCTCAGCCGGCACCCGCGCCCGCGAGCCTCACCCCCGAGCCCCCGGCGCCGCCGATGCCGCAAGCCGCCGAGACTCCGGCCCAGACGGCCGGGCGCTTCAAGCGGAAGTGCGCCGCCGTGGCCGACACGTTCCTGCTGTCCCGCAAGGAGACCGAGGTGCTGTTCCTGCTGGCCAAGGGCCGCAACTCCGCCGCCATCCAGGAGAACCTCTACATCTCCGCCGGCACGGCCAACACCCACATGCGCCACATCTACCGCAAGCTCGACGTCCACTCCCAACACGAACTCATCGACCTCGTGGAATCTATGGACGTGGACTGACGTTTTCCCAGGTCACATTCGCTCATATGAGCCGCGACCTTCGCAATCATACTTACAAATCATAAGGCTGCTATGAAGGGCGCACCCTGCCGCGCCCGTAGAATGCGCCGTGAAACCGAGGCTTCCCAGCGTTCCGGGGAAACGGACGGGGCACCTCGCCTTGGGCTTGCGACCGCACGATGGGTGCGAGCGCCGGGCCGAGTCGGGGGCGCACGTCCGGGGACACACAGCCGCGAATCCACGGTGACGAGAGAAACGGCAAAGAGAAAGAGAGAGGTGGGGAATTTATGGCACAGCTAACCATGTCGCGTCGCAACTTCGTGAAGACGATGGCCGTTACCGGTGCAGCTGCCGCAGTGAGCTCCTCCGTGGTCGCGCCGACGCGCGCCCTCGCCGAAGACGCCGATGCCACAGCCGGGGAGGTGCAGCACATCCGCTCGTGCTGCCGCGCCTGCGGCAAGGTGGAATGCGGCGTGTGGGTGACGGTGCAGGACGGCAAGGCCATCAAGGTGGAAGGCGACGAGTCGGCCCCGCAGTCCCGCGGCCATTGCTGCGCGAAGTCGCAGTCGTCCATGCATGCTGCCTATCATCCGGACCGCTTGCGCTACCCCGTGAAGCGCACCAACCCCAAGGGCTCCGACGACCCCGGCTGGGTGCGCATCACCCTGGACGAGGCCTTCGAGCTGTCGGGCCAGGGCCTGGGCCAGGTCGTCGACAAGTACGGCGGACAGTCCATCTTCGTCATGTGCGGCACGTCCCGCGTGTGGTCCCTCGGCCCCTACCAGGGCATGAAGCAGCTGTTCGGCACCCCCAACGCGCATCTGGCCTACCAGGTGTGCAAGGGCCCGCGCCACTGGGCCGGCATCATGACCGACGAGATGGGCTCCCCCTGGATGGAAGTGGAGGCGGAGCCGAAGGTGTACGTGCAGTGGGGCACCGCTGTGGAGTACTCCAACTACGACACCACCAACCGCACCATTTCCGACGTGGCGCCGCACGCCACGGCCCACATCGTCATCGACCCGCGCGTGACGCCGCTGTCCAAGGAGGCCGACATCTGGCTGCCCCTGCGTCCCGGCTCCGACGGTGCGCTGGCCCTCGGCTGGATGAACTGGATCATGGAGAACGAGGCCTACGACGACACCATGGTGCGCCGCTGGTCCAACGCCCCGTTCCTGTTCTGCGACGACAAGCCCTGGAAGACCGAGGGCTGGCTCGTGGAGGGCAACGGCGGCATCGACATGCGCACGAAGCTCATCACCGAGGCCGACATCAAGGAAGGCGGCAAGTACCAGCGCTTCATGGTGTGGGACGAGAACAACAACCGCCTCACCTACTGGGACGCCGAAGAGGGCAAGTGGGAAGGGGAGATGCACAAGATCCCGACCACCGGCTCCTTCATCGAGCACCCCCTGGAGGGCCTCGTGGCCCCCGGCTGGCTGCCCGACCCGTCGGTGTGGTGCGACCCGGCCGACCCCAAGTTCGACGCCTACTGGGATGAGGGCAACGAGAAGGGCAAGGCCTCGAACCCGGCCGGCCTGCCCAAGAAGCCCGCGCTGTTCCCCGGTGAGGTGGCCGTGACCCTGAAGGACGGCAAGACCTACCAGTGCCGCACCGTGTGGGACGGCTTCCACGATCTGACCAGCCAGTACACCTTCGACAAGGTGGAGGAGATCACCGGCGTGCCGGCGGACGTGGCCGAAGAGGGCGTGCGCGTGTGGACCACCCGCGTGGACCCGCGCCACGGCAACGGCGGCATCCACTTCCAGCTGGCCTGCGACCAGAACGGCAACTCCATCCAGAACAACCGCATCCTGCAGCTTTTGTCCTGCGTGACCGGCAACTCCGACGAGCCCGCCGGCAACCGCGGTTCCTCCAAGAGCCAGTTCGACGGCAACCCGGGCCGCTCCAACATGCAGAAGGCCGCCCCGTGGGGCGACAAAGCGAAGACCTGGCCCGGCCGCGACTACTCGCTGGAGCAGGTGGCCAAGCACATGCAGGACTTCGTGGCCTACCTCATCGAGGAGAACTCGCCTTTGGCCGAGCGCTACGGCAACAAGGTGCCCTCCGACGAGGAAGCCATCGTCATCGCCAAGCGCATGGGCGGCGCCATGCTGCCGTCCCAGGGCTGGCCGAACCCCACCACCATCTTCATGCGCCAGGCCGGCCAGGTGGACGCCGACCGCTTCCCGCTGAACCGCTTCTGGGCCCGCTGGGCCGACGCCAACGCCGTGTGGGACGCCTGCCTGCAGGACCCCGACTGGTCGAAGTGCATGGAAAACGAGAACAAGGAAGTGGGCTACAACGTCAAGGAGACCCTGTACGCCCTCCACGGCGGCGTGTGCCAGTCCGGCGACATCATGAACATGGGCAACATCGCCCGCGCCTGGGACGCCACCACCCAGCTCGACTTCTTCGTGGACATCAACCTGTGGTTCTGCCCCAACAACGGCAACGCCGACATCATCTTCCCCTGCCACCACTGGCTGGAGATTGATACCACCCGCGTGTCCCAGGGCGCTGGCGGCATGTTCGGCTGCGGCTGCAAGGCCATCGAGGCCCCGGGCGAGACCATCTACGACCCCGACTGGAACGTGGGCATGTACAAGGCCATGGGCGTGCCGTGGAACACGAAGGACCCCGAGGCCGCCCCGGCGGAGAACCTCAACTTCGCCCCGCAGTGCCAGACCTTCATCGACAAGTGGACCGAGCAGCTCGGCGACGCCTACGACGCTTCCGGCGCCCCCAGCTACCTGTGGCCCGACCACGACCGCGTGCTGAAGGACAACGTGGACGCGTGGAAGACCGCCGAGTTCCCCGACGGCCCCACCTGGGCCGAGGCCAAGCAGTGGTTCACCGACCACGGCTGGATGGACTGCCGCGAGTGGCATCCCGAGCGTTGGGGCACCTTCCGCCGCCACGAGATGGGCTGGCGTCGCCAGCAGGGTGGCTTCAACCTGTTCCCGCTCGTGGACTTCCACCCCGGCTTCATGACCGCCTCCGGTCTCATCGAGATCTGGTCGCTGGTGGCCGAGGCCTACATCTGCAACATGGGCGAGGTGCCGGAGGACTCCGACAAGTGGGCCCACTCCGACCTGCCGCAGTTCCAGGGCGACGACGACCGCTTCCCCATCTACCGCGAGCCCACCGACTCGCCGGTGGCGAAGCCGGAGCTGTACGACGCCAGCCTGGTGGATCAGGCCGACGACACCTACTTCATGAACCACGGCTACGCCGACACCCTGAAGGCGCACCCCGACGCGGTGTTCCTCATGACCACCGGCTCCCGCCAGCCCACCTACTTCCACTCCGAGCACCGTCAGCTGCCCTGGTGCCGCGAGGTGTGGCCGAGCCCGCGCGTGGAGATGAACCCGAAGGACGCCGAGCGCCTCGGCCTCAAGCAGGGCGACTGGGTGTGGCTGGAGACCCCGTGGGGCAAGGTGCGCGAGGTGCTGGATCTGTACTACGGCATCAAGCAGGGCGTCATCAACGCCAACCACGCCTGGTGGTTCCCCGAGTTCGAGAACGCCTCCCACGGCTTCGAACTGGTGGGCATCAACGTGGTGAACGACCCCTACGGCCAGGATATGGTCGGCGGCTGCGCCACCATGCGCTCGACGCCCACCATCGTGTACAAGGCCACGGCGGAGAATTCGCCCTTCGGTAACCCGATCCCCTGCGATCCGAACGGTGTGGAGTGCATCCACGATGCCGCCGACCCGCGCCTGCGCGAGTGGGTGCCCAGCGGCAAGGGCCTCCGTGCCCGCTTTGAAGGCGAGCCCGAATGGGATGGGAGCGTGATGTAAGATGGCCCGCTATGCAATTGTCACCGACCTGAACCGCTGCGTGGGCTGCCAGGCCTGCTCGGCGGCGTGCAAGACCGTCAACGGCGTGCAGCCCGGCGACTTCTGGATCAAGACCCTGCGCATCGGCCCCACGCCGAAGGCGGGCGGTTCCGGCGACTGGCCCGATGTGGAGATGTACTTCCTCCCCATCCAGTGCCAGCACTGCGAGGACCCGGAGTGCGTGAAGGTGTGCCCGACCCAGGCCTCCCACGTGCTGCCCGACGGCACCGTGCAGGTGGACAAGTCGAAGTGCATCGGCTGCCAGTTCTGCGCCATGGCCTGCCCCTACGGTGTGCGCTACCTCAACGAGGAAGAGCGCGTGGTGGAGAAATGCACCATGTGCGAGCAGCGCATCTCCCAGGGCGAGCTGCCCCAGTGCGTGGCCCAGTGCGGCTCCCGCGCCCGCTTCTTCGGCGACTTGGACGAGGGGCTGGAGTCCTTCCAGGCCCTGGCGCCCACCCACGATCTGGCCACGTCCTACGAGGACATGATGCAGAATCGCACGACCCTGGGCGAATGGTGCGAGCCCTTCACCGAGGACGACGTGTACCACCTGACCGACACCGGCAACGGCCCGAAGGTGTGCTACATCCTGCGCAACCGCACGTGGCAGGGAGAGGAGTAAGCTCATGGAACTGCAATGGCCCCTTATTCTGTTCACCACGCTGCTGGCGTGGGCGGCGGGTCTGTTCGGCGCTCAGGCGCTGTACCTGCTGCGCGGCGAGGGCAAGCGCGCCCAGATGCCGGCCCTCATCATGTCGGTCGTGCTTCTGGCCGTGGGCGGCATCGCCGTGTTCTTCCACCTGGAGCACTGGGAGCGCATTTTCAACGGCTTCGGCCACTTGACGAGCGGCATCACCCAGGAGCTCATCGCCATCGTGCTGCTGTTCATCGTGATGGTGGCGTACTTCGTGTACCTGCGCCGCTCCGGCGATGAGGCGGCGGTGCCCGTGTGGCTGTCCGTGCTCGCCATCGTGATGTCCGTGGTGCTGGTCGTGGTCATGGGCCACTCCTACATGATGGCCTCGCTGCCCGCGTGGGATTCGTTCCTGCAGGTGGCGTCGCTGGTGGGCGCTGCGGTCGCCTTCGGCCCGGCTACCATGGCCGTCCTCACGGCGCTCAAGGACGAGGCCGCCGATTACAACGGCAAGGTGAACGTGATCGCCCAGTGCGTGAACGTGGTGCTGCTGGTGGCCTACCTCGTGGCCATGCAGGCCACGGCCGGCGCCTACACCTCGGTGGACTTCTGGTTCGACCCGACCCAGCCCACCCTGGACGTGACCCCCGACGGCTCTACCGCACCCTTCGAGGGCGGCTCGGTGGCCTGGTCCGTGGCGGCCATCATCGCCGCCGTGGCCGGTGCCGCCAGCGCCTTTG
>CANPHS010000122.1 GCA_947573925.1 uncultured Enterorhabdus sp.
TTCATGGAGGCGCCGGGCGACTGCTCGCCGTCGCGCAGCGTGGTGTCGAAGATGTCGATCTTTCGCGTCATGGGATTCTCCTTCGTTTCCCGACAAGGGGTGTCGCGCCCGCCGAATATGACTCGGAGTATCATAGCAAAACGAACGGCGCCCCCTTTGAAGGCGCCGTTAAAACGCTGTTAAAAGTTCCTATGATGGGGCATCGCCCCGCCCGATGGCGGCAACCGCGCCCCGGGAAGGCCGGCCTGCGGGGGACGCTCGCGGCCGCCCGCCGCCCGGGGTCGGGAGCGCTCCCCTACAGGACGATCTTCCACAGGTTGCGCAAATCGATGGCCTCGCGCAGGCGGTCGAGCACGACTTCGTCCACATCGCCCTCCACGTTCATGTACACAAGGGCGCAGGACTCCTCGGGCTTCGTGCCGATCTGCATGGTGGTGATGTTCGCGCCGGCCTCGCCCAAGATGGTGCCGATGGTGCCGATGCGGCCCGGGGCGTCCACGTACTCGAAGATGAGCGAGCAGGAACCGGGGGCGATGTCGATCTTGTAGTCCAGGAGCGAGATGATGCGCGGGGTGTGCTCGGTGCCGAAGAGCGTGGCCCCCACCTCCACCTCGTCGGCCACGACGCGTACGGAGCTGGCGTACTCCTGGGCGTCGTGGACGGCGGATGCGGATACCGCGATGCCGTGGCTGTCGGCGATGGCCGCCGCGTTGGCCGCCGTGAACGAGCCGATGCGCCGGTAGGACAGGGCCCCGTCGAGCACCGCCGCCAGAAGCGGGGCGGCGTCGGCGTCCTGGAGGGCGCCGGCCAGCTCCACCTTCAGCGTCTTGGGAGTGCGCCCGAGCATCTGGGCGGCCATGGTGCCCATCATGCGGCAGGCGGGCACGTAGGGGCCCACGGCGTCCAGCACCTCCGGCGGCAGGGGCGCCAGGTTCACCGCCGTGGCCACGAGGCCCCCTTCCAGGCCCGCGGCCACATACTCGGCGATCTGGGTGGAGGCGCGGCGCTGGGCCTCCCGGGTCATGGGCGAGAGGTGCGGCGTCAAGGTGGCGTTGGCGAACTCGTGCAGGGGCGAGGTGACACAGGGCTCCTCCTCGAAGGAGTCGAGGCCCACGGCGGCCACCTTCCCCGCCGCCACGAAGTCGGCCAGGGCGTCCACGTCGAAGATGCCGCCGCGGGCCGCGTTCACGAGCACCACGCCGTCCTTCATGGCGGCGAACTCGTCGGCCCCGAACATGCCCCGGGTGCCCACGGTGCGGGGCAGGTGCACGGTGATGAAGTCGGCCTGGGCGAGCACCGGCGCGATGTCGTCGTAGAGGGTGACCCCCAGATGCAGCGCCCGCTCCGGCGAGCAGTAGGGGTCGTGCCCGATGAGGTTCATGCCGAAGGCGGCGGCCCGCTCGGCCACGAGCCCCCCGACGCGCCCGAGGCCGAAGATGGCCAGCGTCTTGCCGTAGAGCTCCTCGCCCATGAAGTCGGCCCGGCGCCACTGGCCCGCGTGCATGGCGGCGCTCGCCTCGGGAATGCGGCGGACGCAGGACAGGAGCAGGGCCATGGTGTGCTCGGCGGCCGAGATGACGTTGGAGTTCGGCGCGTTGCACACGATGATGCCGCGCTCGGTGGCCCCGTCGATGTCGATGTTGTCCACGGTCACGCCGGCCCGGCCGATGATCTTCAAGTGCTCGGCGGCATCGAGCAGGCGGGCGTCCACCACAGTGTTCGGGTGCACGATGAGCCCGTCGTAGGGCGCGATGGCGCCGACGAGCTCGTCGGCCGTCGGGTCGATGAGCACGTCCACCTCGAAGCCGCGCTCCCGCAGAGCGTCGATGCCCTCGGCCACCAGATCTTCCGTCACCAGAATCTTCTTCTACATTAACCTCGCCTTACACCCCGTTGCCGCGGGACCCCCCGACGCGCCGCTGCCCGCCCGGAACGGCGGGGGCACCCCCCCGCCGTTCCGGGCGCGGCGTCGGAAGGCTCCTGCCTTCCCCGTTTACCCGTTGTTGCGCTCGAACTCGGCCATGAAGGCCACCAGGGCCTCCACGCCGGCCTTGGGCATGGCGTTGTAGATGCTCGCCCGCATGCCGCCCACGGAGCGGTGGCCCTTGATGGACTCGATGCCGTGGCTCTTCGCCTCGGACACGAACAGGGCGTCCAGCTCGTCAGAGCCGGTCACGAAGGGCACGTTCATGAGCGAGCGGTCCTCCGTGCGGGCGGTGCCGCGGAACAGCTTGGACTGGTCGAGGTAGTCGTAGAGGATGGCGGCCTTCTCGCGGTTGCGCTCGGCCATGACGGCCAGGCCGCCCATGGCCTTCAGCCACTTGAACACGAGCCCGCAGATGTAGATGCCGTAGGCCGGCGGCGTGTTCGACAGCGACTTGGCCTTCACCTGGGTGGTGTAGCGCATGATGGAGGGGGTGAAGGGCAGCACGTCCTCGCGCACCAGGTCGTCGCGCACGATGACGATGGTCACGCCGGCCGGGCCGATGTTCTTCTGCACGCCGCCGTAGATGAGGCCGAAGTCGGCCACGTTCATGGGCTCGGAGAGGAACATGGAGCTCACGTCGGTGACGAGCGGCACGGCGCCGGTGTCGGGCAGCTGCGGGTAGCGGGTGCCGTAGATGGTCTCGTTCTGGCAGATGTAGACATAGTCGGCGTCGGCGTCGAACTCAAGGCCGGCCACGTCGGGCACGTAGGAGAAGTTCCCGTCCTCGGAGGAGGCCACGCAGCGGGCCTCGCCGTAGAGCTGCGCCTCTTTCCAGGCCTTCTTCGACCAGGAGCCGGACACGATGTAGTCGGCCTTCTTGTTCCGCATGAGGTTCATGGGAATGGCGGCGAACTGCTGGGTGGCGCCGCCCTGGAGGAAGAGCACCTGGTAGTTGTCGGGAATGGCCATAAGCTCCCGCAGGTCGGCCTCGGCGGTCTCGATGATCTCGGCGAAGGGCTTGGACCGATGGCTCATCTCCATGACGGACATGCCGGTGCCGTTGTAGTCGAGCATCTCGGCGGCCGCCTGCCGCAGCACCTCCTCGGGCAGCACGGCCGGACCGGCGGAAAAGTTGTAGACCCTACCCATGGAATTCTCCTTCATCGCGAGCCCGAAGCGGCCGTGCGCGGCCTGTGCGTCCGCGGGCTTCTCCATTGCTGACGGGGCCATTGTACCCCCAATGCTGAGCGCCGGGCCCCACGTAAGCGCCGAGCGGTTCGTTCACCGCGAATTGACGGAACGCCGACAAGTTGGCCGATCACGGCCGCGAAGCCCTCCCCTTCCCTCATCATCGCGTTGTCACCGCGAGAAAGGACGCCTCATGTACCTCGACAACATGGTGCTCTACCACAAGCCCACCTGCCCCTTCTGCCAGAAGGTGCTCGCCTTCATGGAGGAAGAGGACATTGCCCTGCCCATGCGCAACACCCTGGAGCCGGGCGTGCGCGACGACCTCATCCGCATCGCCGGGAAGGGCCAGGTGCCGTGCCTGGTGGTGGACGGCGAGCCGCTGTTCGAGTCCGACGACATCATCCGTTTCCTCGGCAACCTCATCATCGAGCGCGAAGAGGGCTAGGAATTCCGGGGGCCGCCCCGCGCGGAGCCAATTTCCCGAACTTCCCCGCCCGTTGACCCCTTGTTAGGGCTACACTGTGAGGACACGCAGAAAAGCGTGGTCCGCGAAGACAAGGAGTCATCCATGACGAAGTTCAGCCATGTCATCATCCGCCGCCCCGGTCAGTCGCTGTGCGACGGCATCACCAGCGCCCCCGAACTGGGCCAGCCCATCTACGAGCGCGCCATCGAGGAGCATTACGACTACGAGCACGCCCTCGAGCAATGCGGCGTCGACGTGACCGTCCTTCCGGCCCTCGAGCAGTATCCCGACTCCTGCTTCGTGGAGGACCCCGCGGTCATCACCCGCATGGGCGCCATCATCACCAACCCGGGCGCGGCCAGCCGCAACGGCGAGAAGGACGAGATCGAGCCCGCCGTCCGCCGCTTCTTCGACGACGAGCATGTGGCCCACATCACCGCCCCGGGCACCCTGGACGGCGGCGACGTGATGATGGTGGGCGACCACTTCTACGTGGGCCGCTCGGCCCGCACCAACGAGGAGGGCATCCGCCAGTTCATCGAGATCCTGGAGGGCTGGGGGCTGGAGGGCTCCGAGGTGCCCCTGGAAGAGGTGCTGCACCTGAAGACCGGCGTGAACTACCTGGAGGACGGCAACATGCTCGTGTCCGGCGAGTTCATCGACAAGCCCGACTTCGCCGAGTACAACAAGGTGGTCGTGCCCGAGGACGAGGCCTACGGCGCCAACTGCATCTGGGTGAACGGCACCGTCATCGTGCCCGAAGGTTACCCCACCGTGCTGAAAGCGGTGCAGGATTTGGGTTACAAGACGCTCGTGGTGGACACCTCCGAGTACCGCAAGGTGGACGGCGGCCTGTCCTGCCTGAGCTTGCGCTTCTAACAGCGGAAGAAACCCGGAACGAGAAGGAGTCCTGCGGGACTCCTTCTTTTATTCAGTTCGTGACTCTCCGCCGATCGGAGCCGCAATGCAGTATGGTTACTCCACCGTGCCGTACACTTGGCCCCAGGCGTGACCGGCGATGGCGCTGTTCAGCTGGGTGCAGAGGCGGGCGCGGGTGTAGTCGCCGGGGGGCAGCAGGGTAACGATGCGCAGCAGCTCCTCGGGCAGGTCGGCGGCCTCGGCGGCCACCACCACGTCGAGCCGGCGCACCTTCGCGCCCACAGCCTCGGCGATGGCGGGGTCCAAGTCGCCGTACGACGCGAACAGGGCGTCGACGATGTCCTGCTGGGCGCCGTAGTCCTCGCTGCGCTCGGGTTTGGTTCCGGTATGCTCACGGCTCACGTGGCGGCCACCTTCGGCTTGGCGCGGATCAACGACTCCAGGGACGGCACATCGTCCGCGTCGAAATGATAGGCCACGATCTGGGGGTCGCGCGGGTCGTCGGCGCTTTCGTGCTCGATTCGGAGGAAATGGGCGTCCACCGAGGCGTAGCCGGCCCGCATGAGGGCGTAGGCGTAGCAGCTGGCCTGGAGGCGGTGCTTCGCGTCCAGCGCCTCGGCCGTCTCGTCGGCGGTGCCGCCGGTCTTGTAGTCGATGAGGAACGCGGCCCCGTCGCCGTTGTCGGCCAGACCGTCGATCTCGCCTTCCAGGTAGAAGTCGCCGATGGCCACGATGAAGGGCACCTCGGCGCCCCGGTGCCCATGGGCCGCGAAGCGGGCCGCCTCGGGGCTGCCGAGCCAGCGGTCCAGGGCCGCCCGCAGGCGTTCCTGCTGGCCGGCAGTCAGGCGCTCCTTCTGAATCTGGGCCGCCACCGCCTCCTCGGGGGGCGTCCACAGCCGGCCCTCGCCGCTGCGCTCGATGGCCTGCTGGGCCAAGCGGTGGAAGGCGGTACCCAAAGCCGTGGCGTCCTCGAAAACGCCCGGCGCCATCGCGGGGGCCGCAGGATCCCCGATGCCGCCCTCGGCCGCGTCGCCGACAGTCGCCGGGGCGGCCGGCGGCGCGGCCTCTTCCCCCTCGTCTTCCGCAGTCGCCCCGTCGGCGCCATGGGCCCCCGAGAGCGACGTGTAGGACCATAGTCCCTCGCGGACGAAGCCGTGGGCGTACATGCGCGGCGGCGCAAAGGGCTCGCGCACGGGAACCACGAAGGGCGCGGCGGCCTCATCCCCGGCAGGCTCCGCTTCGGCCGCCACATTCCCGACACCCGCCGGTGCCTCAGGCGCTTCCTCGGTCCCCTCTTCCGCATCCCCGTCGGCGCCGAGGAAACGGTACTCCACCCGGGCCGGCGCGGTGCCGCCGTAGTCGACAAGCGCGGTCGTGCGATGGCCCGACGCCTCCCAGGGCGCCGCCCGGAACAGGTCGCCGGCGATGCCGTCGTACTCTTTGCCGGCCGCGGTGCGGGCCTGCAGGCTCACGAACAGCGACCGGCTGGCCCGGGTGAGGGCCACGTACAGCAGCCGCCGCGCCTCGGCCATGGCCTGCTCTTGGCGATAAGCGTCCAGGATGCGGAAGCGGCGGCCGGCGGACAGCCCTTCCAAGGCATCGGCGAGCGCCGGACCGTCCAAGGCGAGGAGGCGCTCGTCCTCCTCGCGGTCCACGGCCTTGCCATAGCGCTTGTAAGCGTCGCGCATCTTGGAGAAGTCGCCCGCGTCCCGCACGGCCGCGGCGAAGGTGGTGCGCCCGATGTTCTCCACCACGAGCGCGTCACCCCGCTCCTTCCCGTCCTTCAGGTCGGCCACGGCTACATGGGGGAACTCCAAGCCCTTGGAGGCGTGCACGGTCATGATGCGCACGAAATCGCCGTCGGAGGCGGCCAGCGCTCCAGGGGCCTCCTTCGCTGTGGCCAGGTGGGCGTCGAAGGCCGCGACCAGGGAGGCGAGGCCCGTGCAGCGGGGCGCCAGATCCTCCACGATGCGCACCGCCTTGGCCACGTTGGCCGCGCGGGCGATGCCGCAGGCCCCCTCGTCCTGCCAGCGGTCGAGGGCGCCCGAGGCCGCGAACAGCCGCCGCAGGCCGTGGGCGGCCCTTCCCCGCCGCGCCTCGTCGCGGAAGCGGAAGAGCAGGGCCCGGGCGTCCTCGGCAGCAGCGATGTCCCCCTCCCCGAGGCCCAGCAGGGCGCAGTGCTCGGCGAAAGGCCCGTCGGTGAAGCCGTGGGCCATGCTGCGCCGGCCGATGCCGCCCTCCCGCTTCTGGCGCGAGGCCAATGTCAGCAGGACGTCGTCGGCCAGGGCGAACAGGGGCGAGGCGAGCACGGCGTAGAGCGCCGCGTCGTCGAGGCCGTTCACCGCCCAGCGGAGCAGTGCGGACACCAGGCGGGGCTCGGGCATGGAGGCGAACACCGAGCCGCCGGCGATGACGGCCGCCAACCCCCGG
>CANPHS010000123.1 GCA_947573925.1 uncultured Enterorhabdus sp.
CTCGTGCTTCGACCCCGTGCGCCGCGAGATCGGCCGCGTCACCATGGAGAACCTCATCGCCGACGGGCGCATCCACCCGGCCCGCATCGAGGAGATGTACGACAAGGCCGTGCGCCTCGTGAACCAGCGCGTCCAGGAGGCGGGCGAGCAGGCCTCCTTCGACGCCGGCATCCACGACCTGCACCCCGAGCTCGTGAACACCCTGGGCCGCCTGCGCTACCGCACCTCCTTCGGCCAGAACGTGCTGAACCACTCCCTGGAAGTGGCCTACCTGGCCTCGGTCATGGCCTCCGAGCTGGGGCTCGACCCCATCCCCGTAAAGCGGGCGGGCCTGCTCCACGACCTGGGCAAGGCTGTCGACCACGAGGTGGAGGGCAGCCACGCCGTCATCGGCGCCGATCTGGCCCGCCGCTTCGGCGAGCGCCCCGAGATCGTGCACGCCATCGAGGCCCATCACAACGATGTGGAGCCGAACTCCGTCATCGACGTGCTCATCCAGGCCGCCGACGCCGTGTCGGCCGCCCGCCCCGGCGCCCGCAAGGAGACCCTGGACGCCTACATCAAGCGTCTGGAGAAGCTCGAGGAGATCGCCAACGCCCACAACGGCGTCGAGCGCACCTACGCCATCCAGGCCGGCCGCGAGGTCCGCGTCATGGTGGAGCCCGAGGTGGTGGACGAGGCGGCATCGGTGGTGCTCGCCCACGACATCGCCCAGCAGATCGAGAACGAGATGCAGTACCCGGGCCAGGTGAAGGTCGTGGTCATCCGCGAGAGCCGCGCCGTGGACTACGCGAAGTAGGCCATGGGCACCGACGATCTCACCGATTTCATAGATACGGTTTGCGGCGAGGGCCGTCTCCGGGTCGAAGCGGACCTCGGGGACGGCTTCGTCCGTTTGCGGAGCTCGGAGGCGGAACGTCGCCAGGCCGCCCAGGACATCCGCGGCAGCGAGGACATCGTCATCGAGCTTCTGCGCAACGCCCGCGACGCCGGGGCGCGCCACATCTTCGTGGCCACCCAGAAGACGGGTTCCCGCCGGCTCATCACCGTTCTTGACGACGGCGCCGGCATTCCCGCCGCCCAGCACGAGCGCATCTTCGAGCCCCGCGTCACCTCGAAGCTCGACACCGCCCACATGGACAAGTGGGGCATGCACGGCCGCGGCATGGCGCTCTTCTCCATCGCCGAGAACGCCCTGGCGGCCTCGGTGCGCCGCTCCGCCCCCGGTCGGGGCACGAGCCTGTCCGTGGAGACCGACACGGACGTCCTCGGCGAGAAGGCCGACCAGTCCACCTTCCCGCGCTTCGAGCGCACCCCCGAGGGCTCCTTCTCCATGCGCGGCCCCAAGAACATCCTGCGCACCGTGGCGGAGTTCGCCCTGGAGCACCGCGGGGAGGTCGCGGTCTTTATCGGTACCCCCGTGGAGGTAGCGGCGACCCTCTACGCCATCGGCACGGCCGCCCTCGCGCCGGCCGTGCGGGCCTTTCCGGGCGAGGCCGACCAGGACCCCCTCGTCACGCAGCCGGCCCTCAGGGCCGGCTCCGACGAGCTGGCCCGGTGGTGCGAGGAGGTCGGGCTGCCCCTCTCGACCCGCTCGGCCCGGCGCGTCATCGACGGTGACATCGCGCCGGTGCCGTCCCTCACCGACCGTCTCCAGCGCGAGAGCTTCCCCGCGCCCTCCCCGGCACGGCGAGCCCCCAAGCCGCGCGGCCGGGGGCTCCACCTGGCCGACGAGGACCGCGAGCGTTTGGCCGAGGCCGTGGCCCGCGCCATGGAGCCGGTGGCCGAGCGCTACTTCCTCGACGGCGTGGGGCCCGCGGACATCGCCGTCGGCGCCGATGCCGTTCGCATCACCGTTCCCATCCACAGGATGGATTAGCCGCAACCGCCCGGTTGCGCCCCCCACCCCGATTGGGTAGAATAAAAACGTTTGAATGCAAGGGCCTCGCGCCGGTAATTCAGCACGAAACGTACCCCCAACGAACCATCAACCGCGCCCACAGGACAAGGATCAGCGACGTGCCAACCATGACAGACTCCAAGCCGTCCATCGGCTGCCTCAAGGTATCCTCGAAATCTTCCCCCGCCTCCGTGGCCGGCGCCATCGCCGGCATGATCAAGGACGGCTCCACCGTGGAAATCCAGGCCGTGGGCGCCGGAGCGGTGAACCAGGCGGTGAAGGCCGTGGCCATATCCCGGGGCTTCCTGTCGCCGGTGGGCATCGAGATCTGCTGCATTCCCTCCTTCGCCGACATCGTCATCGACGGGGAGTACCGCACGGCCATCCGCTTCGCCGTGGAGCCCCGCGCCACTTCCGCCGTCCCCGCTGTCGCGGCCGACGCGGCTATCCTGTAGAGTTTCCTTCCCCCGACATTCCGGAGACACGCCCATGACCAACCCCATCCAGGGCACGACGTTCTGCATCCACACCTTCGGGTGCCAGATGAACAAGCACGATTCCGAGCGCGTGAGCGGCATGCTCGAGGGCCTCGGCTCCCTTCTCGTGGACACCATCGAGGAAGCCGACATCGTCGTGTTCATGACCTGCTGCGTGCGCGAGGCCGCCGACACGCGCCTCTACGGCCAGGTCGCCTCCCTCAAGAACGTGCCGCTGCGCGCCGGCTCGCCGCTTCCCAAGCGCATCGTCGCCGTGGGCGGCTGCATCGGCCAGCGCGACGGCGAGAAGCTCACCGAGCAGCTGCCGCACCTCGACGTGGTGTTCGGCACCCACAACCTGGGGTCGCTGCCGGGCCTGCTCGCCCAGGCCGTGGCCGACGGCGCCCACCACGTGGAGGTCCTGGAGTCGTCGAGCGACTTCCCGACGGAGCTGCCGACGGCCCGCGAGCACTCCTGGGCGGCCTGGCTGCCCATCACCGTGGGCTGCGACAACTTCTGCTCCTACTGCATCGTGCCCTACGTGCGCGGCCGCGAGAAGTCGCGCCCGCTGGAGGACATCACCGAGGAGGCCCGACGCTACGTGGAGGCGGGAGTGAAGGAGATCACCCTGCTTGGGCAGAACGTGAACTCCTACGGCCGCGACCTTTACGGCGAGCCGCGCTTCGACGCGGTGCTCGACGCCCTGGACGCCACGGGCATTGAGCGTCTGCGCTTCGCCACGAGCCATCCGAAGGACCTCACCGACGGCGTCATCGAGCGCTTCGGCACCCTGCGCTCCCTCATGCCGGCCCTGCACCTGCCCGTGCAGTCGGGCTCGGACCGCATCCTTGCGGCCATGAACCGCCGCTACACCCGCGAGCACTACCTGGGCCTCATTGAGAAGCTGCGGAAGGTCGTGCCCGACATCGCCCTGTCCACCGACATCATCGTGGGCTTCCCCGGCGAGACCGAGGAAGACTTCATGGACACCTACCGCCTGGTGGAGGCGGTGGGCTACAGCCAGGTGTTCACGTTCATCTACTCGAAGCGCGCGGGCACCCCGGCGGCCGAGCTTCACGACGACACGCCCCGGGAAGTCATCCAGGAGCGCTTCGACCGCCTCGTGGACCTCGTGCAGAGAAAGGCCTGGGAGGCGAACCAGGGCGAGCTCGGCGCCACGGTGCCCGTGCTCATCGAGGGCACGTCCAAGCGCGACGGGCTGGTGCTGGCGGGCAAGAGCCCCAAGAACCAGACGGTGCACGGCCCAGTGCCCGCCGGGCGTACCGCCGAGGAGCTGGTGGGCACCATCGTGCCCATGCGCATCGACGAGGCCCGCACCTGGTATCTGTCCGGCACCGTGGTCGACGGCTGACATGGAGCCGGTCGTCTGCATCGTCGGCCCCACGGCCTCGGGCAAGACCGACGCCGCCCAGCTCGTGGCCGAAGCCCTCGGCGGGGAAGTGGTGAGCGCCGACTCCATGCAGATCTACACGGGCATGGACATCGGCACGGGGAAGCTGCCCGCCGCCGAGCGCATCGTGCCCCACCACGGCTTCGACCTTGTGGCCCCCGGCGAGCCCTATTCGGCGGCCCTGTTCCAAACCTACGCCCGCGCCTGCTTTAAGGACATCGCGGGGCGGGGGAGGCGAGCGGTGCTCTGCGGGGGCACCGGGCTCTACGTGCGGGCGGCCATCGACGCCTACGAGTTCCCCGCCGGCGACCAGGTGGAAAACCCGGTGCGCGAGCAGTGGACGGCCTTCGCCGAGGCCCACGGCGCCCAGGCTCTCTGGGAGGAGCTGCGCCGCCGCGATCCGGAGAGCGCCGCCGCCGTGCACCCCCACAATGTGCGCCGGGTAGTGCGGGCTTTCGAGCTTCTGGCCGAGGGGCGCTCCTACGCTGAGCAGAAGCGCAACCTGGCCTCCCTGGGCCAGGCGGTGGCCGCCGAGCAGTTCGGCCTGGCGGTGACGCCGGAGGTGCTCGCCCGCCGCATCGACGCCCGGGTGGACGCCATGGTGGGGGCCGGCCTCGTGGACGAGGTGCGCGGGCTTCTGGACGCGGGGTTGCGGGAGGGCGTCACGGCACCCCAGGCCATCGGCTACAAGGAGATCGTGGAGGCGTTGGAGGGGCGCTGCGCGATGGACGAGGCCGTGGCCGCCATCAAGCAGGCCACGCGCCGCTATGCCAAGCGCCAGCGCACGTGGTTTCGCCGCGACGGGCGCATCCAGTGGATCGACGCCGACGGGGGCGACGCCCGTGCGATCGCCGACGAGATACTCGCTCGGCTTGCCTAGCCTTGCGCTTTACGGAAGCTGTGCTATCATAGCGGGCGTTTGACCGTGCTTTCCGCCGTGCGGAAGAGAAAGAGGGTGTTGCTCATGCGCCATGTCGACTAAGGAGCCCGCGACCGGCGGGATCCCTCCCGTGCATCGCCATCATCGCCATTAGTCGCATCAACGTGTGAGGAGCACTTATGACTGAATATCAATCTGTTATCCAAAAAGGGCCGGCCACCCGGGCCGAGGAGCGCCGCGAGCGTGCCGTCATCGTCGGGGTGGACCGCCCCGGGCTCGAATGGCCCCTGGAATCGTCCCTGGCCGAGCTGGAGCGCTTGGCCGACACCGCCGGTGCCGACGTGGTGGCCTCGACCACCCAGAGACTCGACGCGCCGAACCCCCGCACCTTCGTGGGCTCGGGCAAGGCCGCCGAGATCGCCGAGCTGGCCCGCACCTGCGAGGCCGACCTCGTCATCTTCGACGACGAACTGACTCCCTCCCAGCAGGCCAACCTGGAGAAGACGGTGGACAAGTCCGTGAAGGTCATCGACCGCACGGCCCTCATCCTCGACATCTTCGCCCTGCACGCCACCTCCAAGGAGGGACGCCTGCAGGTGCGCCTGGCCCAGAACCAGTACCTGTACCCGCGCCTGCGCGGCATGTGGGCGCATTTGGCCTCCAACCGCATGGGCGGCGGCGTGGGGTCGCGTTTCGGCGAGGGCGAGAGCCAGCTGGAGGTGGACCGCCGCATGGTGCGCAAACGCATCACCTCCATCCGCCGGGAGCTGGCACGTCTGGCAGAAGTGCGCTCGCTCCAGCGGGAGAGCCGCTACGGCTCGGGCATGTTCAAGGTTGCCCTGGCCGGCTATACCAACGCCGGAAAGAGCTCGCTCATCAACCGGCTCACCGGCTCCGACGTGCTCAGCTACGACAAGCTGTTCGCCACCTTGGACTCCACCACCCGCAAGTTCGCGCTGCCCGAGGGCCGCGAGATCACCGTCACCGACACCGTGGGCTTCATCCAGAAGCTGCCCACCACCCTCGTGGAGGCCTTCAAGTCCACCCTCGATGAGATTACCGGGGCCGATCTCATCCTGCACGTGGTGGATGCCTCGTCCCCGGAGTTCGAGGCGCAGATCGATGCGGTATGCGAGGTGCTCGACCAGATCGGCGCCGAGTCCATCGCCGCCATCGAGGTGTTCAACAAGTGCGACCTGCTCGATGACGAGATGCTCGCCGGATTGCGCCGCCGCTTCCCAGCCGCCCAGTTCGTGTCGGCCCGCACGGGGGAGGGCATCGACGGCCTCGTGGCCGCCATCGCCTCCGCGGCCTCGGCCGCCGACGCGAAACTCGACGTGGTGATACCCTACCACCGCGGCGACCTCGTGTCCCTGGCCCACGAGCGGTGCCATATCATCACGGAGACCCACGAGGCCGGCGGCACCCATATCCAAATGCTGGCCGGCGCCGCCTTCGCCCCGGCCTTCGAGGAGTTCGCCGTCTAGGTCGGCCGTCTAGGGCACCGGCTACAGGCGGCGGAACACGGCCACCACTTTGCCGGCGATGGCGCAGTCCGTGGTGATGATGGGCTCCATGGACGAGTTCTCCGGCTGGAGGCGGATGTGCCCCTGCTCCTTGTAGAAGCGCTTCACCGTGGCGCCGTCGTCGACGATGGCCACGACGATGTCGCCGTTGTTGGCCACGGGCTGCTCCTTCACCACCACATAGTCGCCGTCGTTGATGCCGGCCTCGATCATGGACTCGCCCCGCACCGACAGCATGAAGGAGGGGGCGTCGCCCACGATGTCGGTGGGCAGCGTCATGGTGTCGGTGATGTTCTCCTGAGCGAGGATGGGGGTGCCGGCGGCCACATCGCCCACCAGGGGAACGTTGACGAGGTTGCTGTAGGTGGCGGCCAGCACCACGGCGGAGGAGGGCACCTCGTCAATGGGATAGGTAAGCGCAATGGAGCGGGATTTCAGCGGATCGCGCTTGATATATCCTTTGTCTTCGAGGGCCTTCAAGTGCACGTGCACCGTGGAAGGGGAGGACAGCCCGAGCTTTTGGCATACCTCGCGCACCGTGGGGCCGTAGCCCTTCTCGCGGATGCAGGCCTCGATGCAGTCGAGGACCGCCTGCTGTCGCTTGGTCACTTTCTGAGTCATCCTGCATCCTTTCCTAGAACCGTACATTTGTTTG
>CANPHS010000124.1 GCA_947573925.1 uncultured Enterorhabdus sp.
CCCTTCCCCCCCCGTCCGCACTCCCGAGGGGGCGGGCCCCCCCCCGCCCGCCGCGGCCGAGGCGGAGATGCGCCGCATGGAAGCCGAGCTGCGCCAGAAGCTCCTGGAGGTGCAGTAGGTACCTGCGGCTTGGGTCGGCTTCCTCGCGTGGAATTCGTGCAAAGTGACGGATTTCGGACGGTGAATGCGTGCAAAGCGGAGGAATGCACGCAAATTGATGCAGCGAGGCGTCACTTTGCACGGGTTTCGCGCAGGGGCCCGGGAAGGGACGCACATCGGGAAAGGAACGACATGCGGGTGATGGCGCTGGATATCGGGGAAGTGCGCGTGGGGGTGGCGGTGAGCGACCCGGGCGAGCGGGTGGCGAGCCCCGTATGCGTGCTGCCGGCCCCCGAGGTGCTCGGCTGCGCGAAGCCCTTCCGCCGCCTGCTGGAGGACTGGGAGCCGGAACTTTTCGTGTGCGGGCTGCCGAAGACCCTCGCCGGCGAGGAGGGGTCCCAGGCCGCCCGCATCCGCCAAGCGGCCGCGGCCATCAGCAAAGCCAGCGGCATTCCCCATGTTTTCGCAGATGAACGGCTCAGCTCGGCCGAGGCCAAGCGGAGTTTGCGTGAAAAGGGCCTGAGCGAGCGCGCCATGCGGGGCAAGGTTGATATGATAGCCGCGAGTTTGTTCCTGCAATCCTGGCTCGACGAGCGCGCCCGCGCCTAGGGGAGGCGCCGCGGCCCCACGGCCGCCCGCGTCCGCCGTGAAGAGAGAAAGGGAGCCCCGTGGCCCTGCACAAGAAGACCGTCACCTATTCCTCGCGGCCCACCCATGCGGCCCGGGCTGCCCACGCCAAGGGCGATCGCGAGTTCCGCACCTACGACACGAGCGCCATCATGCCCAAGCGCGACCCGAAGCCCTTCATCTTTTTGGGCATTGCGGCCGTCGTCATCATCGCCGCGGTGTGCTTCTTCGCCTTCAAGGCCTGCTCCGTTTCGGCCGACTTGCTGCCGTCGGGCCAGACGGCCGAGGTGACCATTGCGGAAGGGGAGAGCGCCCAGGCCATCGGTGAGGCGCTGGCCCAGGCGAAGCTGGTGGGCTCGGCCCAGGATTTCGTGGGCGAAGTCACCCGGCTCGATGTCGCCGCCGCGCTCATTCCCGGCACCTACACCTTCGAAGGGGGCACCACGACCGAGAACCTGGTGCGCCAGATCATGGCCGGTCCGGCCCAGGTGGGCGATACCTTGGCCGTGCCCGAGGACATGACCCGGGCGGCCCTGGCCGATACCGTGGCCCAGGCCACCGGCGGCCGCGTGAGCGCGGAAGACTTCCTGGCCGCCTCGGCCGACGCGAGCGCCTACGCCGCCGACTACCCCTTCCTGGAAACGGCCGGCGCCAATTCCCTGGAAGGCTTCCTGTTCCCCAAGACCTACGCCGTGACCGAGGACATGGACGCCACGGCCATCGTGCGCATGATGCTGGACCAGTTCGCCACGGAAACGGCGAACCTGTCCTACGAGTACCCGGAGAGCCAGGGGTTGAACTTGTACCAGACGGTGACCTTGGCCTCCATCGTGGCCAAGGAGTCCTCCGACGATGCGGCGGTGCGGGCCGAGGTGGCCGGCGTGTTCTACAACCGCCTGGCGTCGGATCGCCCCTACCTGGAATCGGATGCCACCACGGCCTACGCGGTGGGCCACGACCCCTCGGCCGAGGAAGTGCATGCCGACGATCCCTACAGCACCTACAGCAACGAGGGCCTGCCGCCCACGCCCATCTGCTCGCCGGGCCTGGCCAGTCTGGAGGCCGTGTGCTCCCCGGCCAAGACCGACGCCATGTTCTTTTTCTTCACCACGGCCGATGACGGCACGGTGAAGCACTTCTTCAGCAAGACCTACGAGGAGCACCAGCAGGTCATCGCCGACAACACCGGCGACGGCAAGAATTCCGGCACCGGCGACAAGGGCGAGGCCGCCTAGGCCCCGCGCCCCGGCCGCCCCGCTTGGAACCCGCGCCCATGGCCCTGCTCACCCCCGACCGCTATTTCTCGCGCATCAGCGCCATCGACATCGAGCGCGACCTGCTCGGCTGCGGCCGCATCCATGTGCTGCTCGACATCGACAACACCATCCGCGCCCGGGACACCCACAGCGTGCCGCGGGACGTGGGCCTGTGGCTCGGCCGGGCCCGCACGGCCGGGGTGGACTTCTGCCTCGTGTCCAACAACTGGCACGCCGACGTGCACCAGTTCGCCGGCGAGCTGGAGATGCCCATCGTGGCCAAGGCCATGAAGCCCCTGCCCTTCGCGTTCTTCGCCGGCATGCGGAAGCTGGGGGCCACGCGGGGCGACACCGTGGTCATTGGCGACCAGCTGGCCACCGACGTGGTGGGGGCCCACGCCGCCGGGCTGCCCGCTTACATGCTGCAGCCGCTGGTGGAGCAGGATCTGCCCCACACGCTGCTGCTGCGCAACGTGGAGCGCGCCCTTCTGGGCGATCGCAAGCCCGAGCCGGCGGTGAACATGCAGAATGCGGAAGGAGAGCGGCCGTGAGCGAGTCGTTGTACATCTTGGGGCATCCCATCGGGCACTCGAAGTCGCCGGTCATGTACAACGCCGTCTACGAGAAGGCGGGGCTCGACTGGCATTACGGTTTCGCCGATGTGCCCACCGCCGCCGAGGCCGAGGCGTTCCTCGCCGCCCGGGATTTCCTGTCCCTCAACATCACCACCCCCTATAAGCCCGAGGCCTTCGCCGCCGCCGACGTGAAGGCGGCCTCGGCGAGCTTGGCCCACGGGGCCAACGTGCTCGTGAACCACGGGGGTGCGCTCATCGCCTACAACACCGACGGCCAGGGCTGCGTGGCGGCCCTGGAGCGGGCCGGCGTGTCCTTCGCGGGGAAGTCGGTGGCCGTGTGCGGCACGGGCCCCACGGCCCTGTCCATCCTGCACGCCGTGGCCCAGGCCGGGCCGGCCGACGTGCTCCTGCTCGGGCGCGACAGGGATCGGGCCCACCGCGTCATGCGCACCTACGCCGACGAGCTGGGGGCGCTTGTGGGCCGCACCGTGGACATGCCCGCCTTCAAGGAGGGGCACCTGAGCTTCGCCGAGGTGTACAAGCAGGTGGACTTCCGCTTCGGCAGCTACGACACGTCCCGTCAGGCCCTGGCCGCCGCCGACATCGTCATCGACGCCACGCCCCTCGGCATGAACCCGGGCGACGCCGCCCCCTTCGACACGGCGCTCCTGCACGGGGGCCAAACGGTGTTCGACGTGGTCTACGGCCACGGGGAGACGGCGCTCGCGAAGGCGGCCCGCGCCGCCGGCTGCACCTTCTTCGACGGCGCCGGCATGCTCGTGGGCCAGGCCGTGGTCACCGTGGGCATCCTGCGGGACATCACGGGCGTTGCGGCTCTCGGCATCCCCGAGGACGAGCTGTTCCGTATCATGGCCGACGCCGCCGGGTTCGACCTGTAGACGGCGACCGGCCGTGCCTTGCGGGGCGGTCGGCCTCGCCCTGCGGCGCCCATGCAGTTCCGCCCCGTGTTCCCCGCTTTCCGTCCTTTACCAACGCGTAACAGCCGGGCCCGGCCCGGTGCGCTACAATGGGCGGTGACCGATTGCGGGCGCCCCGGGCGCCCTGGGAGAAAGAACCACCATGGAATACATCACAGCGGGGGAGAGCCACGGGCCCGCGCTCACGGCCATTGTGACCGGAGTGCCGGCGGGCCTGCCCGTGTCCGAGGAGCACATCAACAGCGACCTGGCCCGGCGCCAGACCGGCTACGGGCGCGGCGGCCGCATGGCCATCGAGAAGGACACGGTATCGGTGCGAAGCGGCATCCGCTTCGGGCGCACGTTGGGCAGCCCCATCACGTTGGTGGTGGAGAACCGCGACTGGGAGAACTGGACCGAGCGCATGGCGGCCTTCGGGGGCGCCCCCGCCGACCTGGTGCGGGAGGTGACGCCGCGCCCGGGCCACGCCGACCTGGTGGGGGCCCTGCGCACGAACACCGACGACTGCCGCAACATTTTGGAGCGGGCGAGTGCCCGGGAGACGGCGGCCCGGGTGGCCGCGGCCGGCATCGCCCGGGAGTTTCTGGCCGAGCTCGGCGTGGACGTGACGAGCTACGTGGTGTCGGTGGGGGACGCGGCCATGGCCCCCGAGTCCATGGCCGACGCCGCCGAGCACAAGCCCCTTGACATCGAGCTCTCGGAGATGCGCTGTCCCGACAAGAAGGCCACCGTGGCCATGAAGAAGGCCATCGACAAGGCCAAGGAAGCGGGCGAGAGTTTGGGCGGCACCTTCCGCGTGGTGGCCACGGGGCTCGTGCCGGGGCTCGGCACCTACGCCACCGGCGCCGACCGCCTCACGGCCCGCATCGGCGCGGCGCTGTTCTCCATCCCGGCCATCAAGGGGGTGGAGTTCGGCCTCGGCTTCGAGGCGGCCGCGCGTCCCGGCAGCGCGGTGCACGACCCCATCGTGCTGGAGGGCTGCGACTTCATCCGCGCCTCCAACAACGCCGGCGGCCTGGAGGGCGGCATGACCAGTGGCATGCCCCTCATCGTGACCGCGGCCATGAAGCCCATCCCCACCCTCATGCAGCCCCTCCAGACGGTGAACCTGGACACGCTCTGCGTGGAGGAGGCCTCCAAGGAGCGCTCGGACACCTGCGCCGTGCCCGCGGCGGCCGTGGTGGCCGAGGGCGAGGTGGCCTTCGCCCTGGCCAACGCCTACCTGGAGGCCTTCGGCTGCACCTGCATGGCCGACATCAAGGCCTCCATCAAGGCCTATAAGCAGCGCCTGCGCACCATGGGGCGCTGACATGGCCCGGGGATGCGAGCCCGTGGCCCTCACGTGCCCGGTGTTCTTCGTGGGGTTCATGGGGGCCGGGAAGACCTCGGTGGCCCGCCGGCTCGCCCGGGTGTGCGGCGTGGCCTCGGTGGACATGGACACCTACATCGAGCGGCGCGAGGGCAAGAAGGTGAAGGAGATCTTCGCCGAGGCCGGCGAGGAGGGCTTCCGCGCCGTGGAGACCGCCGTGCTGCGGGAGCTGGGCGCCGCCGCCGACCCCATGCTCGTGTCCTGCGGGGGCGGCGTGGTGGTGACGCCGGCGAACCACGAGGTGTTCCGCGACGCCGGCTTCGTGGTGTATCTGGAAGTGACCGCCGACGAGGCCGCCGGCCGCATCAGCGACACCTCCACGCGCCCCTTGTTCCAGAACCTGGAGGCGGCCCGGGCCCGATGCGCCGAGCGGCTGCCCCTGTACGAGGCCGTGGCCGACGCCACGGTGAACACGGCCGGCAAATCGGTGCCGGCCATCGCGCGGGAAGTCCAGCGCATTCTCGAGAAGGAGGGTATCCTGTGCCCGCAACCAAGATAGTCGTCAACATCCCCGGCGAGACCCCCTACGACGTGCGCATCGGCGCCACGGTGCTGGCGGGTCTCGGCGCCTCGCTGAAGAAGCTGCCCGCCCTGTCCGCCGCGCCGCGCCTGCTGGTGCTGACCGACGCCAACGTGGGGCCGCTGTACCTGGACGCGGCCGCATCGTCGCTGAAGGAGGCCGGCTTCCGCGTGAGCCATATCACCGTGCCCGCCGGCGAGGAGGCCAAGTCACTGGCCGTGGCCGGGGAGGTGTGGAACGCCATGGCGGCGCTCTCGCTCACCCGCGACTGCGCGGTGGTGGCCCTCGGCGGCGGCGTCGTGGGCGACCTGGCCGGCTTCGTCGCCTCCACCTACATGCGGGGCATCCCCTTCGTGCAGGTGCCCACTACGCTGCTGGCCATGGTGGACTCGTCGGTGGGCGGCAAGACCGGCGTGAACTTGGAGGCGGGGAAGAATCTCGTGGGCACGTTCAAACAGCCGGCCTATGTGTGCGCCTGCATCTCGGTGCTCGACACCCTGGACGAGCGGGAATGGGCCTGCGGCTGCGCCGAGATCGCCAAGGCGTCGGTGATCGACTCCGATGAGTTCTTCTTCTGGATGATGGACCACGCCGAGGCCCTGCGCGGGCGCGACCCCATCGCGGTGACCGAGGCCATCGCCCGGTCGGTGGTGTTCAAGGCCAACGTGGTGGCCGAGGACAAGACCGAGAGCCGCGGCGTGCGGGAGTGCCTGAACTACGGTCACACCCTGGGTCACGCCGTGGAGGCCCTGGCCGGGTACGGCACCTTCTCCCACGGGGCGGCCGTGGCCGAGGGCATGCGTTTCGCGGCCCGGCTCGGGGTGGAGGTGGCCGGCACTTCGGAGGAGCTCGTGGCCGCCCAGGACGAGTTGCTGGACGCCCTGGGGCTGCCGGCGCTGGCCTGGTCGGCGCCGCCCGAGGAGATGCTCGCCGCCATGAAGCGCGACAAGAAGACCCGCGCCGGGGCGGTGCGCTTCGTGGTGCCCCGGGACATCGGCGACTGGGAGCTCGTGTCCGTGCCCGACGACGTGATCCTCGCGCACCTGCGTGCGTGGGAAGCGGGGAAGGAGGCGGCGCAGTGAGGAAGATACTGCTCATGAACGGGCCGAACCTTAACATGCTCGGCGTGCGCGACCCGGCCATCTACGGCACCGACACCCTGGCCGACATCGAGGCCATGGTCGTCGCCTACGGGGCCGAGCGCGGCGCCTCGGTGGACTGTTTCCAGTCGAACCACGAGGGAGCGCTCGTGGACCGGCTGCATGAGGCCCACGGAAACTACGACGGCATCGTGTACAACCCCGGCGCCCACACCCACTACTCCTATGCGCTCCACGACGCCGTGGAGTGCATCGACGTGCCCGTGGTGGAGATCCACATCTCCGACATCAGCCAGCGCGAGGAGTTCCGCCGGCACTCGGTGATCGCCCCGGCCTGCGTCGCCCAGGTGAAGGGCCTTGGGG
>CANPHS010000125.1 GCA_947573925.1 uncultured Enterorhabdus sp.
AGAACGTGCGCGAGGAGATCATCGGCCGCGTGCAGTTCGCCCCCACCCGCGGGCGATACAAGGTGTACATCATCGACGAGGTGCACATGCTGTCCACGGCCGCCTTCAACGCGCTGCTGAAGACGCTGGAGGAGCCGCCGAGCCACGTGGTGTTCATTCTGGCCACCACCGATCCGCAGAAGGTGCCCGAGACCATCCATTCCCGCTGCCAGCGGTTCGACTTCCGCCGTATTTCCACCGAGGCCATGGTGTCCCGCTTGGGGGCCATCTGCACGGCCGAGAACGTGGAATTCGACGGGGAGGCCCTGGAGCTGATCGCGCACCGGGCCGAGGGCGGCATGCGCAACGCGCTGACCTCGCTGGAGCAGCTGATCGCCTTCGGCGACGGTTCCGTGACCATGGAAGTGGCCGAGCGCATGCTCGGCGCCGTGGATTCCACGGAGTTGGCCGACATTGTGCGGGCTGTGGGTGCCCGGGATGCGGCGGCGTGCTTCTCGTGGGTGGCCGAGTACGTGGAAACCGGCGCCGACATGGCCCAGTTCGTGGCGAATTTGGCCGAGCACATGCGCAACATGTACGTGATGGCCGTGGCCGGCACCGAGGTGGTGCTCGACGTGAGCGACGCCACCCGGCGCGAGCTAGCCTGTGAGCTGCCCCTGTTCGGGGTGGACCGACTGGCCCGTCTGCTGGGCGTGCTGGGGGATGTGTCGGCGGCGCTGAAGACGTCCACGAACCCGCGGCTCACCTTCGAGATCGCGCTCACGCGCATGGTACGGCCCGACGCCGACGTGACCCTGGAGGCCCTGGCCGAGCGGGTGGAGAGCTTGGAGCGCCAGTTGGCCGGTGCGGCTGTGGTGACGGCGGCCCCGGCGGGGGCGGGTGCGCCTGCTGCGGCGGCGGTGGCGCCGAGTGCGGCTTCCCCGGCGGCACCGAGTGCGCCCGCGCCCTCGGCGAGCCCGGCGCAGGCACCGGCTTCCACGCCTGCGCCCGCTGCGGCACCGACAGCGCCGGCGCCGGAGCCTGTCCCCGTTGCCCCGGTAGCTGCATCGGCAGCTCCCACGCCCGCAGCTTCTGCCCTGGCTGCCGCTCCGGCGCTGACGCCCGTCGCGGCCGCGCCTTCCCCTGCGGCCCCGGCTTCCGCTCCTGCCCCCGAGGCTTCTGCCTCGCCTGCGGCGGGTTCCTTGCCGGCCGACATGGTGGCCACGCTTTCCAATGCAGCGTCGTTGCAGCGGCTGTGGGCCGGGGTGCTCGCGTCGCTGAAGAAGGCCAAGGCGGCCTACGGCGTGCTGTTCATGAACACCAAGGCCGTCTTCGACGGGCAGTCCCTGGTGGTGGAATTCCCCGCCGAGAACGACTTCGCCTTCAAGGCGGTTCAGAAGCCCGACGTGCAGCAGGAGCTGGCGGCGGCCCTGCGCCAGGAGGCCCGCTGTGACATCCCCTTCGCGTTGCGCAAGGCCGGTGCCGGCTTCGGCGGCTTCGGGTCCCCGGCGGCCTCAGCGCCTTCGGCCGGCGGCGTCGTGCAGCCCAACCCCGTGGCGGCTGCCGCGGCGCGGGCCGCGGCCCATGTGGGTGCCCCCGCCCCGGCCTCCGACGGTCCGGTGCGTCCCGGTCCCGCGGCCGGCCCCGGCGCTTCGGCGCCCGCGGCACCTCCCAACGCAGCCGCGCCGCAACCTGCCCCGCAGTCCGCTCCGGCCGCTGCCCCGGCATCGCCCGAGGAAGTGCCGCCGTGGGGGGCCGGTCCCCCCGCCGCTTCCCCGGCACCGACGCCGGCGCCTGCGGCGCCCGTGGACGACGACCGGCCTCCCTACGATGACTACGTGCCCTACGACGACGCGGACATCCCCTTCGAGGAGCCGGCCCCGGCCGCGCCCCGCCCCGCAACCCCCGCACCCGCCGCTCCGCCTCAGCCCGCAGCTCCCGCGCCGGCCATGGCCCCGGCCTCGTCGCTGCCGCCGGAGCCCGATTCGGTGTCGGGGCCTTCCCCCAATCCCGTGGCCGAGCCCGACGACGCCGACCTGAACGCATCGCTGGCCTTCGGATTTGGTGACGGCATCACCTTCCAGGAAGTGCCCTAGGCATCGATGCCCTACAATAGTCTGCGCACGACAACCCGAGATTCAAGGAGACCATTCCCATGGATATGAAGAAAATGATGAAGCAGGCCCAGAAGATGCAGCGCGACGCCGCGGCCGCCCAGGAGGAAATCGCCGCCATGACCTTCGAGGCCTCCGCCGGCGGCGGCATGGTGAAGGCCACGGCCACCGGCGACGGTTCCATCACCGGTATCGTCATCGACCCGGCTGCCGTGGACTCGGAGGACGTTGAGATGCTCCAGGACATGGTGACCGCCGCCGTGAACGAGGCCCTGCGTTCCGCCTCCGAGGCCGCCAACGCCCGCATGGGTGCCATCATGGGCGGCATGAAGATCCCGGGCCTCATGTAGCTCGCGCCCGGCGCGAATCGCATCCTTCCGGCACCCGAGGTATCCCGTGCAAGCGGCGCCTTCCATCCAAAAGCTCCTCGACGAACTGGAGCGGCTTCCCGGCGTGGGCCCGAAGTCGGCCCAGCGCATGGCCTACTGGATTTTGAACACCGACGCCTCCGAGGCGCTGCGTCTGGCCGACGCCATCCGCGAAGTGAAGGCGGGGGTGCATTTCTGCTCCCGCTGCTTCAACTATGCGGAAGGCGACCTCTGCGAGATTTGCGCGAGCGGGCAGCGCGACCAGTCGGTCATCTGCGTGGTGAGCGAGCCTCGCGACATCCCGCCCATCGAGCGCACCGCCGTGTTCAACGGCGTGTACCACGTGCTCGGCGGCGTGCTGGCGCCCATGGAGGGCGTCGGCCCCGACCAGCTGCGCATCGCCGACCTCATGGTGCGTCTCGGCCGCGAGGACGTGACCGAGGTGCTGTTGGCCATGAATCCCAACATCGAAGGCGAGACCACGGCCGCCTACCTGGCTCGGCTCATCAAGCCGCTCGGCGTGAAGGTGACCCGCCCCGCCAGCGGCCTGCCCGTCGGCGGCGACCTGGAATTCGCTGACGAGGTCACCCTCGGCCGCGCCCTGGAAGCCCGCCTGCCGCTGTAACGGGGCGGGAGCGATCCGGTAGGGCAAGGGCTCTGCCCTTGCCGTTCAACCGAGACCGATGTCCCCCCCGCGGATCGATGGCAAGGGCAGAGCCCTTGCCCTACGGAGATTTCTCGACGCTTTCCCTCTCTCTCAACGAAAAAGGCCGCTGCCCTACGGGCGGCGGCCTTTGTGCGTTCGGGGTGTGGCGTGCTTAGCGGCAGCAGCTGGGCACTTCGTGCTTCACGCGGTCGTGCTCCTCGGCGCGCTTGGCGTCGTTGAAGCGGTCGAGCGTGCCCACCAGGTAACCGGTGATGCGGCGGATGCGGTCGAACTTCACCGGGGCCAGGCCGTAGTGGATGCCCACGTCCTCGCCGTCCACGTCCAGGGTGAGGGACTCCAGGGCGCCGTGGGGATACTTGTCGTAGGCCCGCTTGATGTAGGCCTGGATCTCCTCGTCGGTGACGGGGGCGGAGCCCTCGGCCACGTAGTTCACGGACACCTTCACGCCGTCGACAGTCTTGTTCTCCATGGGTATGCTCCTTGCATCTCGCGGGCGCCGAGGTTGGTCGGGCGGCCCCTGGTTCACCATATCTAGTTAGCGATTGGGAATGATACCACAATATATAGGTAGAACCACCAACGTTTTCAAGAAGTTGAAAACTTGACGGCTACACGGGGGATTTTCCCCGAACCTGAGCGCGGCCCTCTCACATTGCCTGCGACAGCCACGCTGAGAAGACTCCCATTCTCCCAGCGGCGCCTTGGACGCGGCCCTCTACCGCTCCCAGAAGTCGGCGGCCAGCTCGGTGCGGTTGGCGTGGCCGGTCTTCTTCAGGATGTTGTGCATGTGCACCTTCACCGTGCCGGCCGTGAGCGTCAACTCGCCGGCAATGTTCTGGTTGTCCTTCCCCATGAGGGCCAGCCGCAGCACCTCCTCTTCGCGCTTGGAGAGGTCGTGGGCCTGGGTGTACAGCGGCAGCAGGCGGTCGATGGACTCCGCGAGCAGCGGGTCCTCGCCTTCGGGCAGCTCGCGGGCCCGCAGGCGCAGCGACACGGCGGCGCCGCGCAGCACGGCCAGGCCGAAGCAGATGAACAGCATGTTCTCCATGGGGCTGCGCTCGGCCATGACCCACATGCCGCTCGGCAGGTTGGTGGGATCGTACAGCAGCTGGAAGTACACGTTCTCCAGCAGGGTTCCGCAGGTGAGGGCCACAGCCCAGAAGAAGGCCACGCGGTGGGCCTTCATGATGGAGTGGCGCTGGGGGTCGGGGGAGTGGGTGTACCAGTAGGCGAGCAGGCCGTAGCAAGCGAACTCGAGCACCGTGCGCATGGAATAGAAGGCGAACTCGCGCCACTGCGGGTCGGCGATAAGGTGGTAGACCGCCAGGCTGGCCACGGCCCACGCGGCCACGGGCAGCACCTGCACCGTCCAGCGGTCGTGGTGGCAGTAGCGGCAGGCGCCCATCCACAGGAACAGGAAGGTGCCGCCGCCGGTGACGATGGAGGCGTAGGGGTTGCCGACGTCGTAGAACGAGGAGGCGGCGAACACGTTGTCCGGCGTGATGAAGTTGTCCTGGAAGACGAGGGCCACGTCGAAGAAGTAGAACGAGAAGCCGAGCGTGGCGTAGAGGAAGGTGCGCCGCCGGGACACGAAGAACGCCGACAGGCTCGTGGCGGCCACGATGGTGTAGAAGAACATGATGATGAGCGTGTAGTAGAACAGCAGGGTCATGGCTTCCTCGAGCCTTCCTCGGAAACGAACAGGGGGCGCCTCGGGGGCGTAACGGCCAGCCGACCATAGTGTAACGGAGCGGCGCGGCGCGGGAACGCCTCTTTCATGAGTTGCAAAGTCATCGTTAATTTCGGCGGCTCCCACCTGCGGTTTAGTCATCGTTTAGAAGCGCGTCTCCACAGTATCACCACGTTATAACCGCGTCCCGCCCGAGCCATTACCGGCTTATGCCTAGGCAGGCGCGGGGCAGCGGGCCTACACTCGGGCCATGAAAACGCCGGCCGCCTCGCGAGCGACGACGCGGGGCTCCGGCGACCTCCTCCATACCTTCCCCGACACAGATAGGAGAGCACCATGGCCGAGACCACGATGGAGGCCGTACCCATCACCGCCGACGAGCCCCCGAAGGACAAGAAGAAGCGGAAGTTCTCGTTCCCCTCGGCGTTCACGATCCTGTTCATCGTGACCATCATCGCCGTCATCTGCACCTGGTTCGTGCCCGCCGGCCAGTACTCCAAGCTGGCCTACGATACCGAGACCGGCAAGCTGGAGATGACGACGCCCACCGGCGAGGTGTCCGAGCTCGATGCCACCCAGCAGACCTTGGACGACCTGGGCGTGAAGATCGGCATCGACCAGTTCACGAGCGGCGCCATCACCAAGGCCGTGTCCATTCCCGGCACCTACGAGGGGCTCGACCCGCACCCGGTGTCCATCGCCGACATCCCGTACTCCATGGTGTGGGGCGTCATCGACGGCATCGACGTCATGGTGTTCATCCTGTGCCTCGGCGGCCTCATCGGCGTGGTGAAGGTGACCGGCGCCTTCGAGAGCGGTCTTTCGGCCCTGACGAAGAAGACCAAGGGGCGCGAGTTTCTGCTCGTGTTCGGCGTGTCGGTGTTCATGATCTTCGGCGGCACCATGTGCGGCCTGGAGGAGGAGGCCGTGGCCTTCTACCCCATCCTGGCTCCGATATTCATCGCGCTGGGCTACGACTCCATCGTGGTGGTGGGCGCCATCTTCATGGCCGGCTCCATCGGCACCACGTTCTCCACCGTGAACCCGTTCTCGGCCGTCATTGCCTCCAATGCCGCCGGCACCGTGTTCACCGAGGGCATCGCCGTGCGCGCCTTCGCCCTGGTGGTCGGCGCCATCGTGTTTCTGCTGTACCTGCACTGGTATGCCAAGAAGGTGCAGGCCGACCCGAAGTTCAGCTACTCCTACGAGGACCGCGAGAAGTTCAACGCCCAGTGGGAGCTGAATGACGACACCGCCGCTGCCCACGAGTTCACCATCCGCAAGAAGATCGTGCTGTGCATCTTCGTGGCCGCCTTCATCATCATGATCATCGGCGTTATGAGCTGGGGCTGGTGGTTCCCGCAGATGGCCGCCGAGTTCGTGACCCTGGCCATCCTCGTGATGTTCATCGGCGGCACGGGCCGCGACGGCGTGGGCGAGTCGAAGATGGTGGACGCCTTCGGCTCCGGCGCCTCCAGCCTTGTGCCCGTGGCCCTCATCATCGGTCTGGCCCGCGGCGTGAACCACGTGCTCACCGAGGGCATGATCAGCGACACCATGCTGAACGCCGCCTCGAACCTGGTGGCCGGCATGAGCGGCCCTCTGTTCGTGATCTGCCTGCTGCTCATCTTCTTCGTGCTCGGCTTCGTGGTGCCCTCCTCCAGCGGCCTGGCCGTGCTGGCCATGCCCATCTTCGCGCCCCTGGCCGACACCGTGGGCATTCCCCGCTGGATCATCGTGGCCGCCTACCAGTTCGGCCAGTACGCCATGCTCTACATCGCGCCCACGGGCCTCGTGATGGCCACGCTGCAGATGCTGGACATGAAGATGTCCCACTGGTTCAAGTTCGTGTGGCCCATGATGGTGTTCACCCTCGTGTTCGGCGCCATCCTCTTGGGCATCTGCTCCGTGGTCTTCGCCGTGTAGCGTCAGCGAGCACGGC
>CANPHS010000126.1 GCA_947573925.1 uncultured Enterorhabdus sp.
GAGGAGAAGAACTTGAGGGCCCGGCCGCCGGTGGTGGTCTCGGGGTTGCCGAACATCACGCCGATCTTCTCGCGGAGCTGGTTGATGAAGATGCAGGTGGTGTTCGACTTGGAGAGGGAGCCGGCCAGCTTGCGCAGGGCCTGGGACATGAGGCGCGCCTGGAGGCCCACGGTGGTGTCCCCCATCTCGCCCTCGATCTCGGCCCGGGGCACAAGCGCCGCCACGGAGTCGACGATGACGCAGTCGATGGCGCCGCTGCGCACGAGCATGTCGCAAATTTCCAGGGCCTGCTCGCCGGTGTCGGGCTGGGAGATGAGCACCTCGTCGATATCGACGCCGATACGGGCCGCATAGACCGGATCCAGGGCGTGCTCGGCGTCGATGAAGGCCACCACGCCGCCCATGGCCTGGGCCTCGGCGAGGATCTGCAGGGCCAGAGTGGTCTTGCCCGAGGACTCGGGACCGTAGATCTCGATGATCCGCCCCCGGGGCACGCCGCCGATGCCCAGGGCGGCGTCAAGCGGAAGGGCACCGGTGGGAATGACACCGATGTTCAGGTCGGCTCCCCCTTCGCCGAGCGTCATGATGGACCCCTTGCCGAACTTCGATTCGATTTGGTCCGTGGTGAGTTTGAGCATCTTTTCTTTATCTTCGTTCATGGGGTCTCCTTGTCTGGGCCGTCATACGAACAAGTGGCCGATTTCTTCCTATTATACGAACAAACGTATGCGCGTCAAGACCTTTGTTTCCCAACGCGTCACTCATGGCCGCGGGAACCATTCTACCTCCGCGAAACCGTCAAAAGTGAACCGCACAGTCTCGAAAACCACCGTCCCCGAACCGTCGGGGGCACCGCCGCGCCGTCCGGTCATGAAAAGGAGCGGCGAGGCCCCCTGACCTGCCGCTCCGTCTTCAGCATTTCCCAAACGGAACCCTAGGGCTTCGCCCTAGGGTTCCAACATCTCCCCGATGGCCGCCAAGGCCGCCAGCACCGTTTGCAGACGCACCGCCTCGCGGCCCCCGTCGAAGTGGTGACAGACGGCCCGGCCCCCCTTCACTGTGGCGCAGCCGATCCAGACGGTGCCCACGGGCTTGCCCGGCTCGGCACCGGTGGGCCCGGCGATGCCCGTCGCCGACACCGCCACGTCGCTGCCGATTTCCCGCAGGGCGCCGCGAGCCATCTGCAGGGCCACCAGCTCGTCGACGGCCCCTTGGCTCGCCAGCACGTCGCCGGACACGCCGAGCACCTCTTCCTTCACCTCGTTCACATAGCTGACAATGCCGCCGCGCACCACCTGGGAGCTGCCCGGCACCGAGGTGAGCATGGCCGCGATAAGACCTCCGGTGAGGCTCTCGGCGCAGGCCACGGTAAGGCCCCGGGCCGCTGCCGCCTCCACCACGGTCCGCGCCCGCTCGTCGATGGCCTTCTGCAGCGCGGCGATTTCCGTCGGACGCTCGCCGGACGCCTCCGGCGTCGCGGCCTTGGCGGCGCGGGGCACGCTTCCCTTCAGGAGGTGACGGGCCTTCACCAAGTAGTCCAACATGGACATGATGGTGAGCACGAGGGCAATGGCCATGACGGCCCAGGACAGCACGAACAGCGGGTTGGTGAAGGCCGCGGCCGCCGTGGGGAACACGAGGGCGTCCTTGGCGAGGAACAGCACGATGGCGATCATCTGGAACACGGTCTTCGCCTTGCCGTACCAGCTGGCGGCGATGACCTCGCCCTTGCTGGCGGCCACCATGCGGATGCCCGAGACGATGAATTCCCGGGCCAGGATGATGAGCACGGGCCAGCCGGGCAGCACCGCCAGCTCCACCAGGGCGATGAGGGCCGCCGCCACGAGGATCTTGTCGGCGAGCGGGTCCATGAACTTGCCGAAGTCGGTCACTTCCCCGCGACTGCGGGCCAGGTAGCCGTCGATCCAGTCGGTGCAGGATATGAGGATGAAGATGCCGGCCGCGATGAGACGCTTGGCCTCGGTGGTGATGTCGGGCAGGCCCATCCACAACGGCCAGGGACTCACGATGGCCAGCACGAACACCGGTACCAGGCAGATGCGGATGAGCGTGACGATGTTGGCCGGCGTCCAGAGCTTCTCCGGCGCCGTGGGTTGAATGGCGGCCATAGGGCTACTCCCCCTCCATCTCGTACAGCAGGGTGTCGGCAATGGTCACTTCGACGATGTCGCCGGGCTCGCCGCAATCCACGTAGGTCACGCCGTCCACCTCGGGCGCCTGGCACTGGGCGCGGCCGAAGCGCTGGCCGTCCTCCTCGACGCCTTCCACGAGCACCGCCATGGTGCGTCCGATGCGGGCGGCCACCCGCGGCGTGCAGCAGGTGTCGGCCACGTCCCGCAGCGCCTGGGCCCGCTCCATCTTCTCGTCCTCGTCCAGCTGGCCGTCCAAATCGTAGGCCGCCGTCCCCTCCTCCCGCGAGTAGGGGAACACGCCCACGTAGTCGAAGGGCTCCTCGGCCACGAAGTCGCACAGGGCCTCGAATTCCTCCTCGGTTTCCCCAGGAAAACCGGCGATGAGCGTTGTGCGCAGGGTGATGCCGGGCACCGCGGCGCGAATGCGCTCGATGAGGCCGTGGAACTTCTCGGCATCGCCGGCGCGGTTCATGGCCCGCAGCACCGGAGCGCTCACGTGCTGGAGGGGAATGTCCAGGTACGGGCAGACGTTCTCGCGCTCGGCCATGACGCGGAGCAGGCGGTCGGTCACCCCTTCGGGCTGCAGGTACATAACGCGGAACCACGTGGCGGGGAAGGCATCGGCCAGCGCGTCCACGAGCCAGGCCAGGTCGCGGCTGCCGGGCAGGTCGGCCCCCCAACGGCCCGTGTCCTGGGCGATGAGCACGATTTCCCGGGCGCCGGCGGCCACTTCCCGCTCCACGTCGGCGCGGACGGTCTCGAAGGGGAAGCTGTGGTAGCGGCCGCGAATGTGAGGGATGGTGCAGTAGGAGCAGAACCGGTCGCAGCCGTCGGATATCTTCACGTAGGCGAAGACCGGGGATTCGGCGCGGTCCGGCCTGGCCGGCAGGGAGTCGTCGGCGTCGGCGCGGAAACCGGTGATGCCGACGAGCACGGCCACGATGTCGTCCTCGCGGGAGCAGGGCACGAAGGCGGCGGCCTCGGTGAGCTCGGCGGCCAGGTCGTCCCCGAAGCGGGCGGGCATGCAGCCGGCCACCACGATGGCGGCGTCCCCCGCCTCCACCCGCGGCAGCGACGCCGCCTCGAAGATGGCGTCGAGGCTCTCCTCGGTGGCCGACTGGATGAACGAGCAGGTGTTGACGACGATGACGTCGGCCGCGGAGGGATCGTCGGTGAAGCGGAAGCCCGCGGCGGCCAGGTCGCGGCCCATGGCCTGCGAGTCCACCTCGTTCTTCGCGCAGCCCATGGTCACAAAGCACACCGCCGGCGCGAGGGCGCGCACGGCGGCGGTATCGGCGGAAATGATGGGTTCCATGAAGGCGAGCGTCCTTTACCGGTAGTTCACGTACTGGAGCGGCTGACCGTAGTCCTGGCCCTTCAAAAAGGCGATGACCTCCTGGAGCGTGTCGCGGGACGGCGAGGACACGCGCAGCTTGTCGCCCTCGATGGTCACCTTGCACTTGAGCTTCTGGGCCTTGATGTCCTTGTTGATCTTGCCGGCGGTCTCCTTGTCGATGCCGTTGACGATGGTGCCGCAGCGGCGCACGGTGCCGCCCGTGGCCGCCTGGGGCTCGCCCCACTGCACGGCGGCCAGGTCGATGCAGCGATGGATGAGCTTGCTGCCGATGATGTCGATGACCTGGCCGGCCACGAAGTCGGCCGGGGCGGAGACGGTCAGCGTGCCGCCGTTCTTGTCGAGGGAGATGTCGGCGCCGGAGTCCTTCAGGTCGTAGCGCTGGGCGATCTCCTTCTTCGCCTGCTGAAAGGCGTTGTCCACCTCCTGCATGTCCACGGTGGATACGACGTCGAAGCTGGATTCTTTGGCCATGGGTGTCCTTTCGCTTAGGGTTGGGGCAAAAACGGGGGAACGGCCTAGTTGCCGTCGTCGGAGTTGTCGTCGGATGCGGAAGAGCCGCCGGTATCGTTGGAGTCGTCGGTGCTGCGGGTGCCGGAGGCGTTGTCGTCCGCGCCGCCGTCGGCGCTGTCGCCCGCGGCGTCGTCGGAGCCGGAGCCCTCCCCGTCGGCGCCATCGCCCTCAGTGGAGGTGCTCCCGGCATCGTCGGAGGTCTTCACGCCGTTGGCCTTCTGCCAATCGCGCAGCACATCCTCGAAGTTCACGGTGTAGTGGTACACGCCGTTGCCGCTGGAGCTTTCCGTGGGCTCCACCTTCTCGCCGTCCACGGTGATCTCCACGTTCTGCGGGGCCGTGGTGGTGAACTTCAGCTCGCCGGTGACCGGGTACTCCTGGCTGGCAGGCCCGGTGACCGTGGCCGCCTCCTTGGTCTTGCCGTCGACGACCACCTCGAGGTACGCCTCCTTGCCATCGGCCACCTTGTAGGCGAACTTCACGTTCTTGGGTGCCACGGGCTGTACCGCCGGCGCGTCGCCGGCGCCGTTGGACTCGCCGTTGCCCGTGTCGGTGCCGGCGGGGTTGGGCATGCCGGAAATGGGCACCGTGGGGGTGTCGTCGGCCGCGCCGCCCTTGTCGCCGCCGAAGGCGAGCACGATGACGAGCACGAGCAGGCCCACGATGATGGCACCGACGACGATGAGCGGCAGAAACGACCCGAAGTTGGCCGCGATGCCCGGGGCCTGGCGGCCCTGGACCAGGTTGGTGTACTGGGGCTGGGCGGCCCCGCGGGCGCCGCGGGCGGAACGTCCCGAAGCCGAGCGGGACGACCGAGGGGCGTCGAGGTACTCGGTGCGGCGGCTGCCGGGACGGGACGAGGAGCGGTCGCGATGGCTGTCCGCGCGGCTGCGCTCGCCCCGGCCGTCAATGGGACGGCGCCCCGTCTCGAACTGATAGGCCTCGTCGCGGTAGGCCCGGGTGATCTCGGTGGGGTTCAGCCCCACGAGCCGTGCGTAGGCCCCCACCATGTTCGAGGTGTAGCCGCGCGGGGGCATGCGGGCGAAGTCCCCTTCCTCGATGGCGCGCAGGATGTCGGGGCGGATGCGCAGCTTGCGCGCCGCCGCGGACAAATCGAGTCCCTTGCGCTCCCGGCCCATCCGAAGCATATCGCCGAAGGAAGTCTGTCTCGCCACGGTCGTGTCTCCTCTATATCGTCGTGAAGCGGACGCGCGGCCCGCGCGGGCCCTAGTCCTCGTCGTTGGCCTCGAAGGCCTTCAACGTCTCCAACTCCATTTGGTCTACCAGCACCTCGCGGGGACGACTGCCGTTGGCCGGGCCCACGATGCCTTTTTCTTCCAACTGATCCATTATACGACCAGCGCGGGCGTATCCGACCTTCAGACGGCGCTGCAGGTTGGAAGTTGACCCCAAATCGCTTGAAACCACCACATCGGCGGCCTCCCACAGCAGCGGGTCGTCCGCTTCCGAGCCGCCCTCGCCCGCCGGCGACGAATCGCCGAGGGTGACGACGTTGGTCTTCAGGATCTCGGAATGGTACTCCGGCTCGCCCTGGGCCTTCAAGTGGGCCACCACGGCGGCGATCTCGTCGTCGGTGACGAAGGGCCCTTGCACGCGCACGGGCTTGGGATACTCCGGCTTCGCGATGAGCAGGTCGCCGTGGCCGATGAGGTTCTCGGCGCCCGTGGAGTCCAAAATGACGCGGGAATCGATGCCCGAGGCCACGGTGAGGCCGATGCGGCAGGTGATGTTCGCCTTGATGAGACCCGTGACCACGTTGGTGGAGGGGCGCTGGGTGGCGATGATGAGGTGGATGCCGGCGGCGCGGGCCAGCTGGGCGATGCGGCTGATGGAGAACTCCACTTCCTTGCCCACGTTCATCATGAGGTCGGCCAGCTCGTCGATGACGATGACGATGTAGGGAATGGGCTCGCCGTAGGGGTTCTCCGGCGCCTCGGCACCGGCTTTCTCGGCCTTCTCGGCCTCGGCCATGGCGGATTTGGCCTTCTCGTTGAAGGAGATGATGTTGCGCACGCCGCACTTCGAGAACATCTTGAGGCGCCGCTCCATCTCGGCCACGGCCCAGGACAGGGCGCTGGAAGCCTCGCGGCATTCGGTGACCACGGGCACGTAGAGATGCGGAATGCCCTCGTAGGGGGCGAATTCCACGCGTTTGGGGTCCACCATGATGAAGCGCACCTCGGCGGGGGTGGCCCGCATGAGGATGGACATGATCATGCCGTTCACCTCGACGGACTTGCCCGAGCCCGTGGTGCCGGCGATGAGCACGTGGGGCATCTTGGCCAAATCGTGCACGATGGCGTGGCCCTCCACGTCCTCGCCGATGGCCACCTGCAAGGGGCCCTCGCCGGCCTCGGCCAGCACCTCGGGCAGGTACACCATCTGCCGGGTGCGGTTGGGCACCTCGATGCCCACGTAGTTAGTGCCGGGGATGGGCGCGAAGATGCGCACGCCCGGGGCCGCGAGCGCCAACGCGATGTCGTCGGTGAGGTTCGTCACCTTGCTCACGCGCACGCCCGAGGGCAGATCCACCTTGAACAGGGTGACCGTGGGGCCTTCCACCCAGCCCACCACGCTCGCCAGCACGCCGAAGTCCTCGAGCGTGCCCTGGAGCTCGGCGGCCACGGCCCGCAGCTCCTCCTCGGTGGAGCCGCGCCGTCAGAGATCGGAAGAGCGTCGTGTAGGGAAAGAGTGTCTCACCAAGTGTAGA
>CANPHS010000127.1 GCA_947573925.1 uncultured Enterorhabdus sp.
GCGAGCGCCATGAACGGCGCCTTCGACGGCGACTTGGTGGAAGTGGCGCCCGTGGCCCGCAAGGGGGCGCAGAAGGGACGCCAGCGCCGGGGCGGTGCCGCAGGTGCCGCGGAAGGCGACGGGGCGGGGCTGCCGGCGGCCCGGGTGCTGCGGGTGATCGACCGGGCCCACGACACCGTGGTGGGCCGCTACGAGGTGGCCGAGCCCTTCGGCGTGGTGGTGCCCGCCGACCCGCGCATTCCCTACGACGTGTTCACCATGCGCGCCGACTACCCCGACGTGCCCGACGGGGCCCTCGTGCGGGTGCGCATCGCCCAGTTCCCCAGCCGCAAGAGCGCCGCCACGGGGCACATTGAGGAAGTGATCGCCGAGGCGGCTGACGACGCCCGGGTGGGGGTGGACCTCATCATCGCCCGGCACAAGCTGGAGACGGTGTTCTCGGAAGGGGCGCTGGCCGAGGCAGCGGCCGCTAAGGTGGACGCGGAAGGGGCGCTCGCCGCGGGCTACCGGGACCTCACCGACCGCTTCGTGTTCACCATCGACCCGGCCGACGCCAAGGACTTCGACGACGCCCTGTCTTTGGACTTCGTGGGCCTTGACGAGGTGGAGGGGCTGACCGCCGCCGAGCGGGCGGCCCGCACCGAGGCCGGGGAGCGGGGCCTGTGGCGGCTCGGGGTGCATATTGCCGACGTGTCCCACTACGTGCCGTGGAACTCCTCGGCGGACCTGGACGCCCGCCGCCGGGCCACGAGCGTGTATCTGGCCGACCGGGTGGTGCCCATGCTGCCCTTCGCCCTGTCCGACGATATCTGCTCGCTGGCCCCGGGTGTGACCCGCCGGTCCATGACCGTGGATTTGTACCTGGACGATACGGCCGCGCTCGTGTGGGCCGATTTCTGCCCGGCTCTCATCCGGTCGGACGCGCGGCTGTCCTACGACGAGGCCGACGCCATTCTCGTGGACTACAAGGAGGCCATCGCCGCCGGGGGCGAGCTGTCCTGGCGCTTGGTGGAATGCTCGCGGCTGGCGAAGCTTCGCGACGAGGCCCGCGCGGCGGCCGGCGGCATCGATTTTTCCACCGCCGAGGCCAAGGTGGTGCTCGACGGCGACGGGGTGCCCGTGGATATCCGCCTGCGCCGGAAGACCGATGCCACGCGCCTTATCGAGGAGGCCATGATTCTGGCCAACGAGACTGTGGCGGGGTACCTGGAGGCGCGGCGCTTCCCCTGCCTGTACCGCGTGCACGAGGCCCCGGCCGCCGACGCCCTGGGATCGCTCGTGCCCGTGTTCCAGGAATTCCCCTGGTTCACGAAGACCATGGAGGCGCGGCTGGTGGCCGGGGACGCCGGAACCATCCAGGACATCCTGGCGGCCAGCGCCGACCGCTCCGAGGGGGAGCTCGTGAGCTCGCTGCTTCTGCGGGCCATGAAGCGGGCCGTGTACCGCCCCGAGAACCTGGGGCACTACGGCCTGGCCAGCGAGGCCTACTGCCACTTCACGAGCCCCATCCGCCGCTATCCGGATTTGGTGGTGCACCGTATGCTGCGGGCGGCGCTGACGCGCCGTCCCGAGAAGTTCGACCAGGAGGTGGCGGCCCTGCCCTGGATCGCCGAGCACGCAAGCGACATGGAACGGGTGGCCGACGAGGCGGCCCGCCAGTCCCAGGAGCTGCTCATGATCGAGTATCTGGGGGCCTTCGTGGGCCAGGCCTTCTCGGCCGTGGTGAGCGGGGTGGCGGCCTACGGCCTCTACGTGCGCCTCGATTGCACCGCCGAGGGACTTTTGCCCGTGCGGGCGCTGGGGGCCGAGTACTTCGCCTTCGACCCGGTGCGCTACACCCTCACGGGCGAAGACACGGGGAAGGTGTACCGCCTGGGCCAGCGCGTGCCCGTGGTGCTGAAGGTGGCCGACCCCGCCACCACCACCCTGGAGTTCGCCCTGGCCACCGGCAGGGAGTAGCGGCTTGTCCGCGGCTCCGGGCCTCTTCTATGCCAGCCAGGCGCTTACGATGGGGACCCAGCCCATGATGAGGATGATGACCACGAGCACCGGCACGCCGAAGCGCATCCAGGGGTAGAGCCAGCCGGGGAACTTGAGGCCCGTGCCCTCGTTGGCCTCGGCGAGGAAGTTCTTCCAGCCCCAGCCGCGGCGGCTCACGCAGAACAGCACGAACACGAGCGAGCCCAGGGGCATGATGTTGCTGGACACGAGGAAGTCCTCCACGGTCTGGATGTCGCCCACGCCGGGCATGACCACGTCGGAGAGCACATTGAAGCCGAGGGCGCAGGGCAGCGACAAAAGCGGGATGGCGATGAGGTTCACGATGGTGGCCCGCCTGCGCGTCCAGCCCCACTGGTCCATGGAGAAGCGCAGGATGCCCTCGAACACGGCGATGACCGTGGAGAGCGCCGCGAAGCTCATGAACACGAAGAACAGCGTGCCCCACACGTGTCCCAACCACATCTGCTCGAAGACGCTCGGCAGGGTGATGAACACGAGCCCCGGGCCCGAATCAGGGGCCACGCCGAAGGCGAAGCAGGCGGGGAAGATGATGAGGCCCGTGGCCAGCGCCACGCCGGTGTCCAGGGCGCCGATGGTGGCCGCCTCGCCCATGAGCGAGCGGTGCTTGTCGATGTAGCTGCCGAAGATGGTCATGGAGCCCATGCCGATGGACAGGGTGAAGAACGCCTGGCCCATGGCCGCGTAGGCCGCCTCGAAGAAGGTGTCGGGGGAGGCGAAGATCTTCGAGAAGTCGGGCAAGAGGTAGAAGGCCACGCCCTCGGCGGCGTTCGGCAGCGTGAGGGCGCGGACGACGAGCACGCCGAGGATGGCGAGCAGCGCCAGCATCATCACCTTGGTGACCCGCTCCACCCCCTTCTGCACCCCCATGGAGCAGATGAGGATGGCGATGGCGCAGGTGAGCACCATCCAGAACACCACCTCCACCGGGTCGGCCAGCATGGCGTTGAAGATGTCCTGGGTGCGAGCCGCGTCGGCGCCGACGAATTGGCCCGAGGCCATTTTCGGCACGTAGGCGAGCATCCAGCCGGCCACGGTGGTGTAGAACATCATGAGCAGGTAGCAGCCGGCGCCGCCGATCCACTTGTACTTGTGCCAGTGGGTGCCCTTGGGCTCCAGCTCGTTGAAGGCCCGGGCGATGGAGCGCTGGGAGCCGCGGCCCACGGAGAACTCCATGACGAGGATGGGCAGCCCCAGCACCACGAGGAACAGCAGGTACAGGATGAGGAAGGCCGCGCCGCCGTACTCGCCGGTGATGTAGGGGAAGCGCCAGACGTTGCCGAGGCCGATGGCGCAGCCGGCCGAGATGAGGATGAAGCCGAGGCGGCTTCCGAAGCGCTCGCGTTCCATGGGGTCTCCTTGTATGGGTGCGGCGCGGACCCGGCGGGCGGGTCGTCGCGCCGGGGCAGACGGTAACCCGACCATGCTACCAGAAGGAAGGGCCCCCGAGCTTGAGAATTGTCAAGCTCCGGGGCCCTTCGCGAGTTGCGCGTGTGGGTGCCGGCGGCCGGGGCGCGCACGCGGGGTGCTGACGCATCGGTGGCGGCGCGGCGGTGGCGGCGGGGTCTACTTCGCGGCGTCCTTCGCCTTGTCGGCGGCGTCGCCGGCGGGCTTCTTGGCCTCTTCGGCCTTCTCGGCGGCGGCATCCTTCAGGTCGGCGGCCTTTTCAGCGGCGGCGTCCTTCATCTCGCCCGCCTTCTCGGCCACGTCGCCGGCCTTCTCGGCCACGGCGTCCTTGATGTCCCCGGCCTTCTCCATGGCGGCATCCTTCAAATCGCCGGCCTTCTCGGCCAGGTCCTGGGCGCCTTCGGTGAACGCGTCCTTGATGTCCTCGCCGGCGTCTTTCATCTTATCGAGAAAACTCATGGTGAATCTCCCTTCGGGTTGGTGGAATAACCTAGTGAAATCATAGAGTTTGTCTTCCCGCCTGCCCAGAGTACCGGCGCCATTGATGACGGCCCTTTAACGACCCGTTAGGTCGCCGTTGGAATCGGCGGCAAGGGGCCGTGCCGGAGGTGGTGCAAGACGCGAGTTTGTGACTAAAAAGGAGAAAGCGGGGGCGCTCGGGGCCGCCGGAAAGGTGAATGGCGTACACTATAGGTAACTATGTGTCTGCATTGAAGGAACGAAGGAGTGCCCCATGGGCTTGTTCGACCGCATCAGCGAAGGCCTGTCCCGCTCGCGCGATAGGTTCAAGGAGTCGATGAACGTCCTGCTCGACCGCGGGCCCGATTTGGACGAGGAATTCTGGGACGGCCTGGAGGAGACGCTCATCCTGTCGGACGTGGGCGGGGCCGCGGCGGCCGACATCGTGGAGCGGCTGCGCGACCAGGCCACGCGCCGGGCGCTGCCGGACGCCTACGCGGTACTCGACTTGCTGAACGACGAGATTGCCGCCACCTTCACCGAGGGCGGCGAGGACATTCTGGGCGCAGGGCCGGCCGTGGTGCTGTTCGTGGGCATCAACGGCACGGGGAAGACCACCACCGTGGGCAAGCTGGCCAAGGCCGCCACCGATGGGGGCCGCGCGGTCATCCTGGGGTCGGCCGACACCTTCCGCGCCGCCGCCATCGAGCAGCTGGAGGTGTGGGCCCGGCGGGCCGGGGTGGAGATGGTCACCCGCGAGCGCGGCGCCGACCCGGCGAGCGTGTGCTACGACACCCTGGAGCGGGCCGAGGCCTGCGGCGCCGATCTGGTGCTCATCGACACGGCCGGGCGCCTGCACACCTCCGCCGACCTTATGCGCGAGCTGCAGAAGGTGGTGAACGTGGTGCGCAAGCGCTCGAAGCTGCCGGTGCACACGGTGCTCGTCATCGACGCCACCACGGGGCAGAACGGGCTCACCCAGGCCCGCGAGTTCAACCGGGCGCTGGATTTGGACGGGCTCATCGTGACGAAGCTGGACGGCACGGCCAAGGGCGGCATCGCGGCCGCCGTGAGCCACGAGCTGGGGCTGCCCATCGTGAAGATCGGCGTGGGCGAGGGCATCGACGATTTGCGCGACTTCGACGCCCATGAGTTCGCCGCGGCCCTGGTCGGCTCCTTCGACGAGCGCTTCGACGAGGACGCCGACTCCCTGCGCGGCGAGAACGCCAAGGAGGCGGCCGTGACCGCCGGGGAGCGCCGCCGCGACGTGCTGGAAGGGGCGCCCGCGGCCGCTGCGGACGAGAGGACCGGTGCCGAGGACGGCGCCGGTGCCGACGGCGAGGCCGAGCCGGCGGATGCCGGCGACGGGTTCGAGATGCCCGTCGCGCCGGTGCTCGACGAGCAGGCAGACGTGGAAGAGGCGTTCGCCGACGCGGTGGCGGAAGCCGAGGCCGAGCCGGCCGACGCGGGCCTTCTGGAGGCCGCCCTCGGGCACCGCACCCGCGAGACCATCGTGGCCGAAACCCAGGAGGACACCGCCGCGGGGCTTGAAGCCGCCGAGTTGGCCGAGCTCGACCGCAACGCCGAGCCGGTGGCCCGGGCGGCCGAGGCCGATGCCGACGGCGACGGCGACGACGCGGCCGACGGCGACGCCGCCTTCACCGACGAGGAGCTGGCCGAGCTGGCCCTCGCCGCCGAGGACGCCGAGACCGAGCCGGAGCCGGCGCCCGAGCTCGAGAAGAAGAGCTTCTGGAAGCGCCTGTTCGACTAGATACGAGACGAGGAACCGATACCCATGCTTGAGAACCTTTCCGAACGCCTGCAAGGCATTTTCTCCGGCCTGAAGTCGAAGGGCCGCCTGACCGAGGACGACATCAACTCCGCCATGCGCGAGATTCGCCTGGCGCTTTTGGAGGCCGACGTCAACTTCAAAGTGGTGAAGAACTTTGTGGCCCGCACCAAGGAGCGCTGCCTCACCGCCGAGGTGCTCGACTCGCTCACGCCGGCCCAGAACGTCACGAAGATCGTGCTGGACGAGCTGACCGAGCTTCTGGGCCGCACCGACTCGCGGCTCGTGCTGGGCAGCCGCATTCCCAACGTCATCATGCTCGTGGGCCTGCAGGGCTCCGGCAAGACCACGGCCGCGGCGAAGCTCGCCTACCGGTTGCAGCAGGAGAACCACTCCCCGCTGCTCATCGCCGGCGACGTGTACCGCCCCGCCGCCGCCGACCAGCTGCAAACCCTGGGCGACGAGATCGGCGTGCGGGTGTACCGCGGCGACGGCAAGGACCCGGTGGCCATCGCGAAGGAGGGCATCCAGGACGCCATCGACAACCTGCGCGACGTGGTCATCATCGACACCGCCGGCCGTCTGCACGTGGACGAGGACATGATGGCCGAGGCCCAGGCCATCAAGGAGGCGGTGCGTCCCGACCAGGTCCTCATGGTGGTGGACGCCATGACCGGCCAGGACGTGGTGAACGTGGTGGAGGCCTTCGCCGACGCGGTGGACTTCGACGGCGTCATCATGTCGAAGATGGACGGCGACGCGCGCGGCGGCGGGGCGCTTTCCATCAAGCAGGTCACCGGCAAGCCCATCAAGTTCATCAGCTCCGGCGAGAAGCCCAGCTCGCTCGAGGAGTTCCACCCCGACCGCATGGCCAAGCGCATCCTGGGCATGGGCGACATGGTCAGCCTGATCGAGCAGGCCGTGCGCGTGCAGCAGGAGGCCGACGAGCAGGAGGCGGCCGAGCGGTTGATGAGCCAGTCGCTCACGCTGGACGACTTCATCGAGATGAACCGCCAGATCCGCAAGATGGGGGGCGTGTCGAAGTTCATATCCGCCCTTCCCGGCGGC
>CANPHS010000128.1 GCA_947573925.1 uncultured Enterorhabdus sp.
CCTTCCACGGCTCCGGCGAGGCCGACGAGGTGGTGAACGTGGGCGTGTCGGGCCCGGGCGTGGTGCGGGCGGTGCTCGCCGACCTGCCGAAGGACGCCGACATCACCACCGTGGCCGAGGCCATCAAGGCCACGGCCTTCAAGATCACCCGCGCCGGCGAGCTCATGGCCCGCGAGGCCTCCCGCCGCCTCGGCGTGCAGCAGGGCATCCTGGATCTGTCGCTCGCCCCCACCCCGGCCGAGGGGGACTCCGTGGCCGAGATTCTGGAGGCCATCGGCGTGGGCCAGTGCGGAGGCCCCGGCACCACGGCGGCGCTCGCTATGCTGAACGACGCCGTGAAGAAGGGCGGCGTCATGGCATCGTCGTCCGTGGGCGGCCTGTCCGGCGCCTTCATTCCCGTCTCCGAGGACGCCGGCATGATTCGCGCCGCCGAGGACGGGGCGCTTTCCATCGAGAAGCTGGAGGCCATGACCTGCGTGTGCTCCGTGGGCCTCGACATGATCGCGGTGCCGGGCGACACCACCCAGGAGGCCATCTTCGGCATCATCGCGGATGAGTGCGCCATCGGCATGATCAACTGCAAGACCACGGCCGTGCGCCTCATCCCCGCCATCGGGTGCAAAGTCGGCGACCAGCTCTACTTCGGCGGCCTTCTCGGCTACGCCCCGGTCATGCCCGTGAACCCCTACGCCGGCACCGTCTTCGCCCACCGCGGCGGCCGCATGCCCGCGCCTTTGAACTCGCTGAAGAACTAGGGGTTGCCGCTCGGACGTCTTCCTCTAAAAACGCAGCCGAGTATCCTCTAAAAACGCAACCGAAACCCCCTCGACCGATCTGCATAGGCCGAGGGGGTTTCGTGGATTACGGGGAAGGCCCGCAGAGGAGCGGCTCGCGTTTGCAAGGGGTTTGGGGAAACGAGCCGGCCCGCTGCGGGCCTTCCGAAGGAGTGCGGCGCGGCGAGGAGGGAATCCGCCGCGCCAAGGCGAAGCCAGGTCCTAGAAGTACAGGAACACCGAGCCGCCCATCTGGTAGAACAGCACGCGCAGGGCAATGGCGCCCACGCAGCCGCACACTGCGGCGGCCAGGCCCCACACCTTCCACGAGCCCTGTTTCTTGCCCACCAGGGCACAAACCACCGCCAGCAGCGCCGCGATAATGGCCAGCAACGTCATGGGCAGGCCGCCGCCGAAGGGGGTCAGCAGGGCCACATCGGTCACGGCCTGGGTGGGGTGGGTCGGATCGAAGTAGTGGCCCATGGACACAAAGGCCGAGGAAGCCGCCGACATCACGGCGATGTAGAGCAGCGTGGTCACCGCATTCGCCACCGAGCCGGCCAGCACCGCGACAGCGTTCAGTTTTGCCGTCGGCACGGCGGTCGCATTACCAACCTCGGCACGAGCATCGACGACAGCCGCAGCGCCAGTCGCGCCAACCTTCCCAGCGGTAAACCCGTCGATGGCGGCCATGGTGCCCGGCCCCATGACGCAGGCAGCGCCCACGATGGACAGGATCTGAAACACCGAATCCCATGCCGGACGGGCGGCCATCATGTAGGAGTGGGCCATCACCACCAGCAGAACCGCCGACACCACGATACCGGCCACGCATACCCACGCCGGCACCTTCCCGGTACCGCGACGCAGGTACACCGCGAAAACCACGGCCACAACGGCCAGCACCACAATGGCGATGAGCTCCTGGGTGATGCCGCTCGTCAAGTGGCCGAAGCCGTTGAAGATGCGCTCCCAATGCTCCAGGTGCATGAACACGGCAACGCCGCCCACCACCAGAAGCACCGCCGAGGTGATCCACGCCGACATCTGCGCCTTCGGCGCCGCGCCGCGCAGGGCGTAGGCGCACTGGGTGGCGAACAGTCCCGCCGACCACGCCAAAAGCGTCGTGAACAAAATAAGGGGCCATTGCAATTCCATTACTGATTACCTCCTTGCCAAACCATGCGGCGCAGAATGAACGCGCCGGTGGGACCGTTGCCCACGTCGGGCAGATGGTGCACGTCGGCGTCGGTGAATTCCTCGCAGAACTCCCCCAAGGTCTCGCCGCGGGCGCCCTTGAAGTCTCGGATGTCGCCGTCCATGTCGCCGAACCAGCGGGCCATGCCCCCGCACTGGGTGACGCACTGGGGCAGTTCCCCCTGGGCGATGCGCTGCTCGCAGAGCGTGCACTTCTCCACCACGCGCTCCTCCTCGTTCAGGTAGCGCACCCCGTAGGGGCAGCTCATGGCGCAGAATTGGCAGCCAATGCACTTCGATTTGTCCACCTGCACCGTGCCGTCGGCGAGCTTGTGCGAGGCGCCCGTGGGGCACACCTTCACGCACTCGGGGTTTTCGCAGTGCTGACAGGACACGGTCAGGTAGTAGTTGTCGGTGTCGGGCCAGGTGCCCCCTTCCACGGACGGGTTGGTGATGCGCAGCGTCTTGTTCCAGAACGAGCCCACAGGCACGTTGTTCACCACCTTGCAGGCCACCGAGCACGCGAGGCATCCCACGCACCGGTTGACGTCGGTCACAATGCCGTACTGGGTCATAGTCCCCTACGCCTCCTCTCGAATCTCGTAGTTGGGCAGCCACGCGCGCAAACGCTCGTCGCTCGCGTCGCAGATGATGGGCGTGCCGTCCTCGCCGCAGGGGCACGGGTTGCCGAAGGGCGAGTTCTCCGGCGTGGCCTTGTACACCTTCACATGGTAGGCCCGCAGGTAGGACGACCCGCAAATGGGATCCTGCGCATCGCCGTCCACCAGGCAGTTGATGGTGCAGAGCCCATAGCCGCCGTCGGCCTGGTTAAGCTCGGGGAACCACCACTGGTGCTCGGCGTTCACCGTGCCCGGCTCGATGCCGTGGTACAAGTCGGCCACCTGGCGTACCTTGCCCTGGGGGCTCTCGATCCACACCCAGTCGCCCTGCTCGATGCCCAACTCGGCGGCATCGCGCGGGTTGATCTCCATGCGCGGCGCCGGCCACAGCTCGCGGCACCAGGGCAGCTGCCGGTGCTCGCTGTGGAAGTACACGGGAATGCGTCGGCCGGTGGTCATGAGATAGGGCCATTCCTCGCGGATGTTCGGCTCGGCCAACTCGGTGCGGGGCGCCGGGTCCCAGGTGGGCAGGTTGTACTTTCCGTCGGGCATGTAGGTTTCCAGCTGCGGGCACCAGATCTCCATCTTGCGCGTGGGGGTGGACATGCCCTTCATGGGGTTGCCCGCCGGCGTGACCAGACCCGGCTTCGAGCACATGCCCGTCTCGTAGCGGCGGTAGGTGCCCCAGGTCTCAGGCGCGATCTCGCGGCAGTCCCACCAGCCGTGCTCCTGGAAGGCCTCCTTGTACTCGGCCCAGGTCATGCCCATGGGGGCCACGCACTTGTCGAACAGCTGCTCGCTGGTGGGCCAGGTGCAGCCCTCGGGCAGCCCGAAGCTCACCGGATCGTCGGCGTAGGGCACGCCCATGGCCTTGTACACATCGGTGACGATGTCCACGTCGAAGTGGCAGTCCGCCGGCGGCTCGATGGCGCGACATGTGGCGCCCTGGGCTCCGGTGGAACCCTGGGAAATGCGCGGGCAGTCCACCTCCATCCAGTGGTACACCGGCAAAAGGATGTCGGCAGCACCGGCGGCCGGGGTCTTCCACAGATCCTGCACCACGAAGAAGTCCAGCGAGCACAGCGCCTCCCAGTACTTCGTGGAGTTCGCCTGGTTCATGAAGCCCGAGGCCTCGCAGAGCGCTCCGCGGATGGGGTACGGCTCGCCGGTCAGCGCCGCGTCCAGCACGGCGTTGCAGTCGGCCCACTGCTGCCACCAGGACAGCATGGGAATTTTCTCGTGGCCGAGGATCTTGTCGTGGAAGCCCGCATCGGCCAGATCGGCGAAGTGGCCGGTCACAATGGTGGGCTGGGCGTCCTCGGCGCCGGAGAACATGCCGCAGGTGGGGCCGCGGTTGCCCGCCGGGGTGTCCCAGTTGCCCGTGATGCCCACGAGCGTGTCGAAAATGCGGTTGTTCTGGATGGAATTGCAGGCGTGCTCGGGCGCCAGGCCGTACTGGATGCCGCCGTTGCCGTAGCCGGTGGAGGGGTCGATGGGCGTGGCCCAGGTAAGGGCCATCTCCCGGATGGCATCGGCAGAAAGCCCGGTGATCTCGGCGGCCTTCTCGGGGGTGAAACCTTCCAGGTACTCCACCCAGATGTCCCAGGCCGGACGCATTTTGTAGCCCTGGCCGTCGGCCAGCACCACGTCGAATTCACCGCGCAGGGCCGGGTCGATCTCGGGGTTGAAGGGGCTCTCCTTGGCGATACGGCCCGGCACCGTCAGCTCCGGCAAGTTCGGCTGCGGGTTGTCGTAGAACTGGTCCCACACCTCGTCGGGCTCCCCTTCCCACAGACCCGTTTCCGCGTCGAAATAGGTCAGGTGCCCCGAGGCGTCGTTGCCGTGCAGGGGGTGGGCCTCATCGGTACCGGCCAGCTCGTCCCACACCATGAAGCGGAAGGGACTGCCGCCCTCCTTCAGGTCGCATTCCTTCAGCAGGCGCGTGCGCATGGGCAGCAGCTCCTCCCAGGCGATGGCGTTCACCATGGGGCCGCCCGAAGGTTCCATACCCTCTACCACCAGGAAGGGAGCGGTGGTCCAGCGCTTCACGAACAAGTCCTTGAACAGGTTGTTCTCGATAATCACCTGGGCCCAGGAAAGGGCAAGCGCCCCGTCGGTGCCCGGCTTCAGGCGCGCCCAGATGTCGGCCTCGTGGTTCAGGCCCGTCTTGCGCGGGTCCACCGAAATGTAGGTGTCGGCGGTGTTGGCCAAATCCACCGTGGTGCGGCAGCTCTCGTCGTAGTTGGAGATTTCCGTGGCCGTGCCCCACTGCACGAACACCCGCGGGCGGTCGGTGGTGGCCATCCAGGAATAGGCGAATTCCGACTGCAGCTGGGTGGCGTAGTGGCGCGGGCCCTTGCAGATCTGCCAGGCCGTGACGGCATTGGGGCTACCTACCAGCTGCAGCCAGCCGGCGTAGGCGTGCTGGGTCCAAATGCGGGACGTGCCGCCCATGAAGAACATGCACTCGCCGCCGAACTTGTCCTTCAGCTCCTGGAACTTGCTGGCGATGGTGCCGTAGGCCTCGTCCCAATCGATGCGCACCCAGCCCGGATCGGCCTGGCCCTTGGGGTTCGTGCGCTTCATGGGATGGTACAACCGGTCGGGATGATAGGCCGCCTGCAGCGACGCCTGGCTCTTGGTGCAGCAGTTGCCCATGGAATGGAACGCCGTCTCGGCATCGCCCTCCACCTTCACGGCCCGGCCGTTCTCCACGGTAATGAGCACGCCGCACTCGTTCTTGCCGCAGGCGCGGCAGCAGCTGCGCACCACTTTCACCTCGCTGGCGCTGCCCGCGGGCACAGGATCGGTTTCCGCGAAAGCCGTCACGGGGGCGCCGCTGAGCGCGGCCGTGGCGCCCACTGCGGCCGACAGCTTCATGAAGCTGCGACGCGACAGGTTCAACTTGCGCATACCTTCTTCCTCCTTCTCCTCATCTCGCTGATGCTTGAAGCGTGACCCCGAGGCGCAAAGCTGGTACCATATTCCAGCCAGAGGGATGCGGCCCCCTGTGCGCCTCGGTTGCGACCCATACTAGGGCCCGCGCACCGGGCGCGACAACGAGCGAGACGCACGGTTTTGCGGCGACTTTCGCCCATAAGAACCTTATGGGTCGATGCCGCACGGCAAGGGAGAAGCATGGAAAATACCAGTTCAGCGCCTTATGGGACGTCCTCAGCGCAATCAGGGCCCTGGGGCGATGTCCGGTGGGAGTTGCTCGGTTTCGCCTTTCATCCCACGTGGATATACCTTCTGTTCTACGGCAGCGGAGACATTGCCCAAAGCCTGCGCGGCGGGGCGGCCGGCGGCCCGGCCGACCCCTACGACGCCGTCTACTACGCCTCGGTGGTGGCCTTAGCCCTCACCATGCTGGCGGGCTTGGTGGCCACCAAGCGTTTCATGCGCCTCGCCCTCACGCCGGCTCTGGCCGTTGGCGCCCCGCTTTTGGCCGCCGTGGGCACGTTGCTCTACGTTGCCAACGCCCTGAGCCCCGCTGCGGGCTTCGTGGTGACCGGCGGCGTGCTCACCGGTTTCGGGTCGGGCCTTCTGGCGGCCCGATGGGCAGCGCTGTTCGGCCGCTACAACCTGAACGCGCTCATGGCGAACTTCGCGCTGCTGTTGCTGCTTATCGTGGCGCTGTGCCTGTCGACGGGCTACCTGCCCCGCGAGGCGCAGCTGGTTCTGCTCATCTGCCTGCCGCTTCTGTCCGGCGGCTGCCTGCTCGCCGCCGAGCGCCAAACGCCCGGACGCCGCTCGAGCGACGAACGCGAGGCCGCCGTCAGCCGTCGCTCCGAAAGCCCCCGAACCCTGGGACGCCGCTTTGCCCTGCTCATGGCCGGCGTGGCCGTCATGGGCGCCACGGCCGCGCTGCTCGGCGCCTTCACCGACAACGACCGGCGTTTCGACTTCGGCGGCTGGTTCTACCTCATCGCCACGGTGCTGGCCCTTTCGGTGGCGGCCCTCAGCGTGAAGCGGGAACCGCGCCAAAGACTGCTCGCCCTGTTCGTCGTGCCCGTCGCCGCCCTGATCGTGCTGTTGTTGCCGCAAATGCGCCTCGCCACGAACTTCATGGCCTCGGTGATTTACCCCATCGGCGCCATCGTCTTCGAACTGCTGCTCCTGTACGCCGCCATCCTGTT
>CANPHS010000129.1 GCA_947573925.1 uncultured Enterorhabdus sp.
GCACACCGAGCAGGCTCGGCGCACCCCTCGCGCCCGGCACCTTCCCCGTTTGCCTGCATGGCAGCTGCTCCCCTTATGTCCGCAGCTCATTTCAGCGCCGCTATTCTAACACGGAGTCAACGGGAAGGTGCGAAAATGACGCGCGAACAGGTCATCGTTCCCTCGGTCGGGACGCCTTAGCGCTCGTACACCTGGTCGGTCTTCATCTTCAGGCGCATGGTATGCCAGATGGCGTGGGGCGTGTCGTGCTGCACGGGGCGCGGGGCCATGGCGTAGCGGTCGGTCACGCCGCGCAGCAGGTCGCGGGCGAACACCTCTTCGGAGATTTCGATGGCCCCGGCGGGGCAGATGTTGGCGCACAGGCGGCATTTCGCACAGTCGGCCGGGCCGTGCTCCACGCTGAAGGTGCCATCGGGATCCTGGAACTTGCGCAGGGCGCCTGTGGGGCAGAAGGTGGCGCACATCTGGCAGGAGGTGCAGGCCGCAGGGTCGATGACGACGTGGCCCCACAGCCGCGTGTCCACCATGACGTCGGCCGGCTCCCCCAGCTCGGCCAGGGCGTCGAGCAGCCGCTCGCGGCGGTCGGGAATGAAATGGGGCAGCGTGCCGTCGGCCATCACCTTGGTGTAACGCGGGGAAGCCTCGGCCGCTTCCCCGTCGGCGCCTCCGGCCGCCCCGGTCCTGAGGCCGGCCGCGCCCAGGGCGTCCTCGACCACGGACTCGGCCACCACGGCGCCCACCCGGGCCGTCTCGCGGCTCCCCCGCTGCAGCAGATCGCGTCGCTCGGCGCCGCGCCGGGCCTCCTGCTCGGCCGCGGTGCCCCCTTCGCGCCGGGTGGCGGCGGGAAGCTTCGCCGTCAGCTTAACCGCCAGGGGGGCATCCCAGGCCTCCAGCAACGTCCGCACCGTGGCGCACACCGCTTCGGCGCAGGCCCGGCCCGTGGCGTGCTCGCAGGCGGCGCAGTCGCCGTGGGCCAGGGCCACGGTTTCCACGCCATCGGCCGCGCAGCCCACCAGCAGCGACTCGTCCACGCGCCCGAGGCATTCCACGCGCACCACCTTGCGCTCGTCGTAGCGGCCCCGGGCCCGGTCGAGTAGTTCCCCGCAGCCGATGACCATCGCGCCCTCCCCTGCCTCGGCCGCCGACCGGCACGCGGCCGCAAGCTCGGCGTCGGTGGGGTGGCGGGCCTCCAGGGCGCAGGTGGGGCACACCGTGGCGCAGGTGCCGCAGGCGATGCAGCGCTCCGGCGACACCGTGAGCGCCTCCCCGTCGTAGGAGATGCAGCCCGACGTGCACGCCTCGGCGCAACGCAGGCAGTCGGCGTTGCGGTTGCGCACGAGCACGCAGCGCTCCTGGTGCACGGTGATGCCGGGGCTCTGCAGCTTCCCCATGAGGTCGAGAATGCCGTTGATGCTTGCCATGACGTTTCCCCTTTCGGCCCCGCCGTCGCGGCCGCCGTCGACGCAACCCCTGTTGCCCCGCGGCCGGTCCCGGGCGGGCACGTGTCCCAAATGTCCTCGTCAGGGCCATCATAGCGGCCAATTCATAAGGGAAATCATAGGGGCCATATTATTTCGCCTATGAATGCGCTCCTATACTCCGGGGTGTCATTGGGGAATCGAAACGAGAAGGAGGAGGTTCATGGCTCTGCTGAGACCATCGCTCACGCTGGTGCTCGATTTGGACGAGCGCTGCGCCGGCGAGAAGACCGTCCTTGAAATCAAACGCGGCTACGCCCACGTGGGCACGCCGGTGATCCGCACCCACGAGGGGCCCGCGGACGCCGAGCCGTCCAACACCATGCGCATGCTGGTGAACCTGGGCACCTACCCCTATCTGCGCTCGGAAGATACGGGCGCCGATGCGCGGTGGCGCGAGGTCATCGCCCCCTGGGTGGGCAGCATGCTGCACAAGCTCGGCAACAACATGAAGGTGTTCAACGACCGCCAGCGCCGGATCGGCCTGCCGGAGGTGACCTTCGACGAGGCGACCCTGGAATTTGCCGGCGGCCAGTTCGTCGTGCGGCTGCACCCGCAGCCCTCGGGCCTGTTCGACCCGGCCGTGGCCGCGGCGGTGGACGAGGCCCGCACCCTGCTGAACGGCGGCGCCCTAGACGGGGCCGTGTCCGTGGAAATGCCCGCGCCCGACGCCTGGCGCGAGCAGCGCGACGGGGCCTGGGAGGCCTGGATCGACGAGCATCCCGAGGCCCTGGAACCGGCGGCGCCCGTGGAGGAGCCGGAGCCCGAGGAGCCCAAGACCCGCGAGCAACGGCTGGAAGAGGACCGCATCGCCAAGAGCTACGAGAACACGGCGGTGCCGGCCACGGGATCGACCACCCTGCCGCGCCCCGAGCGCGAGGTGGAGCCGGAGGGCCCCGAGCCCTTCGACTGCCCGCTGGACTACCGGCTGTGGGCCGTCACCTTCGCCGACGGCGTGACCCGCCTCTTCGACAGCGCGACGGGCACGTTTACCGACTAGGGCGCTGCGGAGTCGCTATGGACGTGACCGTTGTGAAATGGGGAACCCCCGCCGAGGAAGTGGCGGGCATCGCCGCGGTGGCCGCGGCCCTGGTGGCTCGGCGCGAGGTGCCCGTGCGGCGCGTGGGCTTCGCCGCCCCCAACCGCACCTGGGCCGCGCAGATGGCCCGGGCCTGCCACGATCTGGGCCTCCGCGCCGCCGTGGCGGACGGCCCCCTGCCTTCCTGCGAGCGCTGTGCCCCCATCATGGACGTGCGCCGCGTGGAAGGCGACTTCGACTGGCTGTTCCTGTTCGGCTGCACCGACGGGCTTGTGCCCGAGGACGCCTCCCTCGCCGAGGCGTTGGATCACGCTCGGCAGTCGGCCGTCGTGTCGTACTTCACCGCCATCGACGCCGCCCTGGCCCGGCAGATTCACCTGCCCGTGTTGCGCACGAAATCCCTGAACGGAACCTCAGTGGCCACCTGCCGCCCCGCGCGCTTCCTGAGCGCCCTGGGCGACGGGCGGCCGAGCACCATCGGCGGCCAGGCGCTTCTGCGAGCGCACGGCCTCAACTAGAAAGGAGGGCCCATGAGCACGAACATCGATCTGGGCCAGTTCGATTTTTCCTTCGACCCCGCCTTGGACACCTGGGCCGTGGGCGACCCGGCCGACCGCGAGCTGGATTCGTCCGACCTCTTCCTGCCCAATGACGAGGGCCGTACCGAATTCCTGCCCCCCGACCCCGACCGGGTGCCCGTCATTGAGAACACGGTGAAGCAGGACGCCCCCGGCTACGCCGACCGGCCGCCTGAGGAGCGCACCCGCGAGCTGTTCGGGCAGATGAACCCCCACCGCGCCACGCTGCTGGGCATGCTGCGGGCCGCCGAGACGCCCCTGGCCACCAAGGCCGTGGCCGACGCCCTGGCCGACATTCCCGGCCACAAGTTCTCGGTGTACACCCCTTCCAACTTCTGCACCATGCTGGAAGTGGCGGGGGCGCTTGAGCGCGTGAACGAGGCCGGCGAACCCTACGCCGCCGCGGCCCCCGAGCCCGACATCGTGGAGGTGGACGGCGTGCAGTTCTGGCGCCCCACCACGCCTCCCGAGGTGTTCTGGCTCACCACCGACGCCGGCCGCGCCATGCTGGCCGACGACGACCCCGCAGCCCGCGCCGAGCGCCTCTTCGCCAAGGAGCCGGAATTCCTGCCCGTGTACAAGCGCGTCCTCACCCTGATGGACGCGCCCGAGGGCACCACCATGGGCCTCATGTCCGTGGCCGTGGACACCGACCCCGCCGTGAAGGAGAGCCGCCGCTTCTACGTGCAGCACTTCGTGGAAAGCCTGGAGCGGGCCGGCGCCGCCGCCTGGACCGAGGGTGCCTGGCGCATCACCGAGGCCGGACGCGCCGCCCTGGAAATGCTGGCCGACGTGGTAGACGACTACGAGATTCCCGCCGTGGAAATGGTGGCCGACGTGCCCACCACCACCGACGGCGTGTCCTGGTAAAGGGGGAAGCAATGACCGAGAAGACTGAGAACGCCACCTCCGCCGAGATGATCGAGGCCCTGAAGCAGCGGGCCGCCACCTACGCGCTGCTGTCGCGCCTGTACGCCAAGGAAGTGGACGCGACGCTGCTGGACGAGCTGCACGATTCGCTGTACCCCGTTTCCACGGGCAACCCCCAGACCGACGAGGGCAACCGCCTCATCGCCACGTACCTGAGCGGCATTTGGGAGAACACCCTCACCGAGCTGGCCGCCGACTACATGCGCGTGTTCTTCGGCCACGGGTACTCGGGCCACGCGGCCGCCTACCCCTTCGAGTCGGTGTACGCCAGCGAGAAGCGCCTGCTCATGCAGGACGCCCGCGACGAGGTCCTGGCCCTGTACCGCGCCGCCGGCCTCTCCAAGCGCGACAGCTGGAAGGAGGGCGAGGACCACATCGCCCTGGAGCTGGAGTACCTGGCCGTGCTGGCCGACCGCGCCGTGGAGGCCCTGTGCGCCGCCGACACCGACGCCGCGGCGGCCTGGCTGCGCTCGTCCTACAACTTCCTCGACGAGCACCTGTCCAATTGGGCGCCGCTGCTCACCGTGGAAATGGAGAAGTTCGCGAAGACCGACTTCTACCGCGGCCTGGCCTTCCTCACCGACGGCTTCCTGGAGACAGACTTCGAGCTGTTGGAGGACATGCTGGGGATTGAGTAAGTGGATAGGGGCTTGTCCGGGTCGAGTCGAGGCACAGAACCCGTGCTCGGGCAAGTCCTCGCTTTCGGAAAAAATAAGGTAGAAATTTTACCTCATTTTTTCCGAGTCTGCGGAATCTGCGCGCGGGCCCCGCGCCTCGGCTCGACCCTACTCTCACCATCGTGAGAGCGTGTTTCCAAACTCAGCCTGGATGGGGCTTAACCTGTCCGGGCTCGGGCGAGGCGGACCCCTCCGCTTCGCCCGAGCCCTACTCGTAGGTAGCTGGAACAAAGGAGAGAACATGGGAGACGAGAAGAAGAGGGAAAACGCCGGGATGTCGCGGCGGACGTTCGCACTCGGCGTGGGCGGCGCAGGCGCGCTGGTGGCCCTGGGCGGCCTGGCCGTGGTGCCCGCCGAGGCCCAGGTGCGGCCGCCGGGCGGTCAGGACGAGCAGCGGCTCATCGGCGGCTGCATTCGCTGCGAGCGCTGCATCGAGGCCTGCCCGCGCGGGGCGCTGCGGCCGGCGCACCTGGAGGACGGCATCCTGTCGGTGCGCACCCCCACCGTGAACTTCGACGAAGGCTGGTGCGACTGGTGCGCCGACGAGAACAACGGCGTCCCCCTGTGCGTGGCGGCCTGCCCCACCGAGGCGCTGGCGCTGCCCGCCGGGGCCACGGCCGAGAGCACCATTCTGGGCAAGGCGGTCATCATCAAGGACTGGTGCCTGGCCTGGGACAAGGACAACGGCTGCAAGTTCTGCTTCGACGCCTGCCCCTACGAGGCCATCGAGCTGGACGGCTCCGGCCGCCCAGTGGTCGTTCCCGAGAACTGCAACGGCTGCGGCGCCTGCCAGAACGTGTGCGTGTCCCTGAAGGAGGGCTCCATCGCCGCCGGCGCCACGTCCCGCGCCATCATCGTCGTGCCCGAGTCCGAGGCCTAAGGAGAAGCCATGTCCCAGAAACTTCGCATTGCCATCCCGCTGGGGATCGTCGCCGTGGCCGGCGTGGCCTTCGCCGCCAACGTGTCCGTGGGCAACCTTTCGTCCTTCGGCTGGGAGTCCATCGCGCTCATCTGCCCCGTGGGGGCCCTGGGCACCATGCTGGCCAGCAAGATGATGGTGCCGCGAGCCGTCATTTCCCTCGTGCTGGCCGCCGCAGCCATCGTGCTGCTGGGCCGCGCCTTCTGCGGCTGGGTGTGCCCCGTTCCCGTGGTGAGCAAGCTGCGCGGCCTGTTCAAGCGGAAGGACGCCGCCGCGGTGGAGGCCGAGACGGGCAAGCAGCTGGACACCGCGCCGCTCACCGCCGACGAGCGAGCGGCCCTGAAGGCGTCCTGCGGCAGCGGCCACACGTGCGCCTCCTGCGACCACCACAAGCCGGCCGACTCGCGCCACTTCATCCTGGGCGGTACGCTGCTGTCGGCGGCCATCTTCGGCTTCCCGGTGTTCTGCCTCGTGTGCCCCGTGGGCCTCACTTTCGCCTTCGTGTTCCTGCTGGTGCTGCTGTTCGGCCACGGCGACGTGACCTGGTCGGTGGTGCTCATTCCGGCGCTACTTTTGGCCGAGGTGGTCTTCTTCCGGAAGTGGTGCTCGCACCTGTGCCCCATCTCGTCGTTCATGAGCCTCATCGGGAAGGCCAACCGCACCTTCCAGCCGGCCATCAACGACGAGCAGTGCCTGGAGACCGCCCACGGCACCGCCTGCGGCCGGTGTGCCGCGGCCTGCGAGGTTGCCATCAACCCGCGCCACCCCGAGCTGGGCACCGCCGCCACCGAGTGCACCCGCTGCCGCGCCTGCGCCGACGCCTGCCCCACGAGCGCCATCCACTTCCCCCTCCTGGCCCGCAAACAAGCCGGCACCGAAGTGCTGCTGGACGACGCCGACCGCGGTGCCTCTCGCGGCGCCGCTCCCGTCGCAGGTGCAGCCGCCGCGGCCCCAGACCTTGACGACCTCGAACCCGAAACGATCTCCTAGGGAAGCCGCTGGGAAAGGGACGTGGGGCGGGGGGGCCGGGGCCGGGGGCCCCATTACCCCCCAAAGTGGCACCCCGCCCCCCCACCCCCGCCCACCCC
>CANPHS010000130.1 GCA_947573925.1 uncultured Enterorhabdus sp.
GTCGCGAGGGCTGAGCCCCGCGACGCCCGCCGTTGTCCTAGTAGAACATGAACATGGACAGGCCGGAGGCGTAGAAGGCCATGCGCAAGGCGATGGCGCCCACGACGGCGCAGGCCGCGCCCGCACCGGCCAGGACCTTCAGGCTTGTCGGCTTGCGCAGGGCGACGAGGGCCAGGGCCAGTGCCGCCACGGCGCCCGCGATGGCCACGACGGCCGAGGCCACGGACTCGCCCACGAAGGGGCTCGCCACGGCGGCGTCCTGCATGCCGTGGGTGGGATGGGTCGGGTCGAAGTAGTAGCCCACGTCGGTGAGGGAGTCGCCGGCTCCGGCCATGACGGCCAGGAAGATGGCGCAGGCGAGCACGTTCACCGCGGCGCCCACCACGGCGAACTTCGCCACCGCGCTGCGGGCGCCCTCGTCCTCGGCGTCCGTTGCTGCCACGATGAAGGCGGCGGTCAAGGGGCCGAGCACGAGCGCATTGCCCAGAAGCGAGAAGATCTGGGTCACCGAGTCCCAGGCCGGGCGGGCCGGCATGAGGTAGCTGGCACCGGCCACGCACACGAGCGCCACGGCCGCGATGGCGCCGATGACGCCGAGCACGCTCGGCACGGTACCGCCGTCACCGCTCTTGCGCAGCATCACGAAGAAGACCACCATCACGATGACGAGCACCACGATGGCGATGAGCTCCTGGGTGATGCCCGAGCTCAAATGCCCGAAGCCGTTGAAGATGCGCTCCCAGTGCTCCAGGTGGAAGAACACCGCGATGCCGCCGACAGCCAGAAGCACGATCGACGTGATGAGCATGGGCATCTGGGCCTTTTTGGCCTTGCCCATCACCGCCAGCACCGACTGGGTGCCGAAGAGCCCGGCGGACCAGGCCACGAAGGCGGTGAACAGAATAAGGGGCCATTGCATTTCCATGGTCTACTCGCCTCCCTGCCATTTCCTGCCGCGCAGGATGTAGCGGAACGTGGGGTCGTTGCCGGCATTGGGCAGCGCGTGCACGTCGGCGTCGGTGAACTCGTTGCAGAACTCGCCGAGCTTCACGCGCTTGCCGTCGGTGGAAAGCGGGCCCTCCAGGTTCTCCAGGCCCGCGTCCAAATCGCCGAAGAAGCGGGCCATGCCGCCGCATTGGGCCACGCAGGCCGGCAGCTCGCCCTGGGCGATCTGCTGCTCGCACAGGGTGCACTTCTCCACGACGCGCTCCTCCTCATGCAGGTAGCGCACACCGTAGGGGCAGGCCATGACGCAGAACTGGCAGCCGATGCACTTCGACTTGTCAATCTGCACCGTGCCGTCGGCCAGCACGTGGGAGGCGTTGGTGGGGCACACCTTCACGCACTCGGGGTTGGCGCAATGCTGGCACTGGATGGTGAGGAAGTACATCTCCACATCGGGGAACTGGCCGGATCCGCCCTCGGTGGGGTTGGGGCCGATGCGCAGGGTCTTGTTCCAGAAGGAGCCGGGCTCCACGCCGTTTAAGGCCTTGCACGCCACCGAGCAGGCAAGGCAGCCCACGCAGCGGTTCAAGTCGGTGACAATGCCGTAGTGAGTCATTACTCGTCCCTCCCTTCATAGACGGGCAGCCAGTCCTTCAGGCGCGGGTCGCTTGCGTCGTGGATGATCTCCACGCCGTTGTGATCGCAGGGCACCGGATTGCCGAAGGGGCTGTTCTCGGGGGTCGCCTTGTAAATCTTGCCCAGGTAGGCGCGCAGGTTCGAGGCGCCGCAGTGGGGGTCCTGGGCGTGATGGTCGATCAGGTGGTTCACGCCGCACAGCTCGTGGCCGCTTCCGGACTGGGCGAACTCGGGGAACCACCACTGGTGCTCGCAGTTGATGACGCCCGGGTCGATGCCGTAGTAGAGGTCGGCCACCTCGCGGATCTTGCCGTCGGGGGTCTCGATCCACACCCAGTCGCCCTGCTCGATGCCGTACTCGGCCGCGGTGGCCGGGTTGATCTCCACGCGGGGCACGGGCCACAGCTCACGGCACCAGGGCAGCTGGCGGTGCTCGCTATGGAAGTACACGGGGATGCGGCGGCCGGTGGTGATGATGAGCGGGTACTCTTTGGCGCGCTCCGGATCGGACACGGGGGAGTGCGTCGGCTCGTTGTAGGTGGGCAGCTCCCAGCCCTGGCCGGGATGGAACGACTCCATGACCGTGGACCAGATCTCCATCTTCTTCGTGGGGGTGTAGAAGCCGGGCAGCCAGTCGCCCACGGTGCCCACGAAGCCGCCCTGGTTTCGGCCGCGCATGGCGCCGGTCTCGTAGCGGCGGTAGGTGCCCCACAGCTCCGGTTCCACCACCTTGCAGTCCCACCAGCCGTGCTCCTGGAAGGCGGCGGCGAACTTGTCCCAGCCCTCGGGCTCGAAGCCGGCGACGGCCATGTCCAGCATGCCCTGGACGCCGGGGTACTCGTCGTAGCCGGGGATGATGTTGTAGGGCAGGCCCTTCTCCTTGTAGAGCATCTCGATGATCTCGCCGTCGAACTTGGCCTCGCCGGGCGGGTCGATGCACTTGATGGTGGCGCCCATGGCCCCCGAGGAGCCCTGGGACGAACGGGGGCTCGACAGCTCCAGCCAGTGGGCCGCCGGCAGCACGATGTCGCAGACGCCGCCGCCGGGGGTGTGCCACAGGTTGCACTCCACGTAGAACTCGAGTTTCTTCAGCGCCTCCCAGGCGATGGTGGTGTTGGTCTGGCACATGAAGTCTCCGGAGGAGTTGAAGGCGCCCACCACGGGGTAGGGCTCGCCGGTGAGCACGGCGTCCCAGGTGGTGGCGGCGTCGGCCCACATGCCCCACCAGTACAAAAGCGGGAACTGGTCACGGCCGAGGATCTTCTCCATCTGGCCCGGCGACAGCATCGGCACGCCAGAGCCGTTGTTGGCGAAGCCCATCTGGCCGCCCTCGATGGGGGCGCGGGTGCTCGCCCGCTGGCCGCCCGGGGTGTCGATGGCGCCGACGAGGGCCGTGAGGGTGTCCAGGGCGCGGACGTTTTGGATGGCGGTGTTGGCGTGCTCGGTGGGCAGCATGTACTGGATGCCGCCGTTGGGATAGCCCTTGGAAGGATCGACGGGCGTGGCCCAGGTGATGGCCGCGTTGCGGATGGAGTCGGCGGGCACGCCGGTGATCTCCTGCACGGCCTCGGGGGTGAAGTCGGCCAGGCGGTCCTTGTAGTGCTCCCACACCGTGCGCACGTGCACCGTGCGGCCGTCCTTCAAGGTGATGTCCAGCTCGGCGTCCAGCTGCGGGTCGATCTCGGCGGCGAAGCCGTCCTCGGCGCTAAAGCCCGTGGGGTCGATGACGAAGCCCTGGGCCACGCCGGGCAGGATGTTCTTCTGCTGGGCTTCCCGGCCCTTGGTGGGCTTTTGCCAGGTCTGGCCCTCCCACATGCCGGTCTCGGTGTCGAAGTACGTGAGGGCGTCGTTGCCGGTCAAGCCGCGCGCCAGGCGCACCCCGTCGGGGATCATGAAGCGCTTGGGGCTGCCGCCCTCCTTGATGTCCGATTCCTTCACGAGGTTCGTCTTCAACTCGAAGGGCACGGCGAACATGGGCGTGGGCTCGGTCCAGCCCGTGGCCTCCATGTCGGTGCACACGAGGAACGGGAAGTTCGTCCACTTCTTCAGGAACAGCTCGTCGTAGAGCTTCTCGTCCACGATGACTTTCGACCAGCCCAGCGCCAAGGCGCCGTCGGTGCCGGGGCGCAGGGGCAGGTGGATGTCGGCCTCCTTGCCCATGTTGGTGACGCGCGGGTCCACGATGATGTAGCTGTCGGCGTCGCTGGCCACGTCAACCGTGGTGCGGCAGCTGTCGTCGTAGTTCGACATCTCGGCCGCGCCGCCCCACTGCACGTACACGTCGGGGTGGTCCACCGTGGCCATCCAGCTCTGGGCGAAGTTCGACACCATCAGCGTGGCGAAGTGGCGCGGGCCCTTGCAGATCTGCCAGGCCTGCACGATGTTGGGGGAATCCCACAGCCACATGCCGTTGGCCGAGCCGAACATGCACCACACGCGCGAGGTGCCGGCCATGCCGAACAGCGACTCGCCGCCGTACTTGGCCTGCAGTTCGTCGAGCTTGCCCACCACGGTGGAGATGGCCTCGTCCCAGCTGATGCGCTGCCAGCCGGGATCGTCGTTGTCCTTGGGGTTGGTGCGCTTGAGCGGGTAGCGCAGGCGGTCGGGGTGGTAGGCGGCCTGGAGCGACGACTGCGACTTCGTGCAGCAGTTGCCCATGGACTGGAACGCCTCCGGGTCGCCCTCGATGCGAATGACCTTGCCGTCCTGGACCACGGCGATGACGCCGCATTCCATCTTGCCGCAGCCGCGGCAGCCGGTGCGAATGCGCTTCACGTCGCCGGCCTTCGCGCCCGCATCGGCATCCTCGGCGAGGGCCACCGTGGTCGCGGTGCCCGAGAGGGCTGCGGCCGCACTGGCCACGGCGGCGGTCTTCACGAAGCTGCGACGGCTCATCGATAGCTTGCTCATCCTATCCTCCTTCTTTCTCCTCAGGTCTTTCCTTGGCGTCCTCGTTGTATCGCGGGGACACTTTCTTTATAATTCGGCATGGAGTGAAGGGCACGGGAAAGTTCGGAATACCAGTACGGGGCGTTTTCCAATCTGGAAAATGACGATTAAGGTATTCCATTAAGGAATATCATCTATGGAAAGTGAGTTGCTCAGGGAATACCTCGTCATCGTGGACGAGATGAACCTCTCGCGGGCCGCCGAGCGCCTGCATACCACTCAGTCGACGCTCTCGAAGCACCTCTCGGTCTTGGAGCGCGAGTTCGACGCGCCGCTGCTGCACCGGGGACGGCGGGGACTCGACATGACCGAGGCCGGGGCGCTGCTGTACCGGCGGGCCGCGGCCATCGTGGACCTCATCGACGGCGCCCGGCGCGAAGTGGGGCGTCTGCGGGAGGGGCAGCGCGTGTGCGTGACCGGGATGCTCCAGAACGCCGACATCGTGTCGCTGCTCGCCCGCGTGAGCCGCACGTTGCGCGATGAGAAGGGCCTCGTGATGTCGCTTCTGCCCACGCCCGAGGGCTCGGCCATCAGCGCGGTGCTCGCTGGCGAGGCCGACATCGCCATCAACCACAAGGCCTTCAGCGAGGAGCTGGACCCGGCCCTCGCGCGTATCGAGCTGTACCGGGAGAAGATGCTCGCCTTCGTGGAACCTGGCCACCACCTGGCCGACCGCGAGGTGCTGAGCATCGACGACTTGCGGGACGAGAAGCTCGTGCGCCTGTCAGGCGGCGCGGCCGAGTACGGGTGGGTGAACATCCGGCGCCTCTGCCTGCACCACGGTTTCGAGCCGAAGGGCGCCCCCCTGCTCATCGACAATATGGTGGACTGCCTGACCTATCCGCTCGACGATGCGGTGCTCCTGCTCCAGCGCGGCATGATGCCCCTGGACACGTTCTTCGGCGGCCTGCGCCAGTGCATCCCCGTGTCCGACTCCGACGCGGTGTTCACCATCTGCGCCTACTGCCGACGCGACCGGGAAGATCGGCTGGCGCCGTTTCTGGACGAATTGGCGCATGGGGCGGCCCACATGGGCATTGACGGGGAGTCCCGCGCCGCTCTGCGCGGCCGCTTCCGGAGCCGCTGCGATATTGTGGCGAAGGAGTACGGCTTGAATGACAGCGAGGCCGCCGCCATGGGCGACTTCGCCAAAGGGCGCTCCATCGACCGCATCGCCGCGGATATGGCCGTCTCCCGCATCATGGTGGGCGATCTTTTGGCCTCGGTGTACAAGAAGACCGGGGTGCGTGACCGCCAGGCCCTCATCGACCGCATCGAAGCGGTGGAGCTGCCCTGGTAGGGCGGTCGGGGGAGCCCGGCGGCCGCGATGCCGACGGGCCTGCTAGGCGATGAGGCCGCAGCGGTCGACGAGCCACCGGCCCACGGTTTCGACGGGGACGGTCGCCGTGCCGGGATGGGCGGCGGGGGCGTTCGTGACGACGGTGGCCGCGGGGAGGCGATGCGCCGAGCGTAGGGCCTCGAGGGCGCCGATGAGCCGCGGGGACACCCCGTGCCGGCCCGCATGACCGGAGACGGCCACGATCTCGTCGACCGTGCCGGTCTCCGGTGCGCCCCGCACGAAGGCGACGGCTCCCGGCACCCCGGTTCCGTAGGTGTACCAGGCCTGGCCCGGCTTTTCTCCCCGCAGCTCGGCGGCCACCAACCCCGCCAGATGAGCGGCCGTTCCCGGTCCCGGTGCGCCGAGGGCCTGGGCCTGCCCGACATCGACGGCGCACAGCAGCGGCGCCGACCGGGCATTGGCGACGGTGGCGCGGCGAAAGTCGGGCAGGCGCATGAGGATGTGCGCCTCTTCCAGCGCTCCCACGACCCGTCCCAGGGTGGTGCGCGTCGTGGGGGTGCCCTCGTCGGCCAGGCGGCGTTGAAGGGATGAGAGCGAGGGTGCGGTGCCGCTGGCGCCCATGAGCAGGCTGCCGGCCCGGACGATGAGGGGCAGCGGCAGGGGCGCCGGGCCCCGCTCGGCTAGGCGGGCGCAGGCGTGGGAGAAGCGTTCCCGCTGGAGGGCCGCTGCACCGATGGCTCCCTGCGGGGCGGCGTGGCCGTAACGGCTGAAGGCGTCGAGGGCGCTTCCAAGGGGGTCGGGTGCGGCGGGATCGGAGCGCCGCAGCAGAAGGGAGAGGGTGTCGCGGGTCGCCGGCCCGGCGCGGATCACGCGCG
>CANPHS010000131.1 GCA_947573925.1 uncultured Enterorhabdus sp.
TATTGGTGGGGGGTTGGGGGGCCGGGGGGGGGTCGGCCCGGGGGGGGCCCCCCCGCCACGTAATGGCCGGGGGGTCTTTCCCCACCCGGCGAGGACTGTCTGAGCGAATCAAGGTACCCCGTGGCCCCGACCGACAAGGAGTCGCAACAAGGTTTCTACACCGTTAAATCCGCATACTCGAACGGTACCACGAGCGCGAGGTCGTCAGGGGCCATGGACACCTGGCACCCCACCTTGCCGCCCGAGAAGTAGATGGCGTCGAAGAGCTGGGCCGTCTCGTCCACGAAGGTGGCGAAGCGCTTCTTCATGCCGATGGGCGAGCAGCCGCCGTGGACGTAGCCCGTCAGCGGCAGCAGCTCCCTCGCCTTCACCATGGACACCGCCTTCTCGCCGGCGGCCGCAGCGGCCTTCTTCAGGTCCAGCTCGGCGGCCACGGGCACGAGGAACACGTAGTGCTCGCCGGATTTCCCCACGGTGACCAGCGTCTTGAAGACGGCATCCACCTCCTCGCCCTGGGAGAGCGCGATCTCCACCCCGGTCATAGTGGCCTCGGCGTCGAAGAACAGCGCCTCGTGGGCCACGCCGGCGGCGTCCAGCTCGCGCAAGGCGTTGGTCTTGTGGTCTTTGGGGGCGCGGGCCATGCTACTTCCGCTTGCCCTTCTTGCCCCTCTTGGTCTTGCGGGCGGCCCGGGCGGCGGCTTCCTCCAGCTCGGCCTTCTGCACCTGGGCGCGCCAGGCGAACAGGCACCCGCCGGCGAAGCACAGAAGCGCCATGGCCCCGGCGGCCAGAAGCCAGGTGACGCCCATGCCCATCCAGAAGTCGGGCGGGTACATGGAGATGAGCAGCGAGTCGGCGCTGAACGTCCAGGTGCCGTCCACGAAGAACAGCGAGTGGAAGAAGGCGAACAGGCCGTTGAAGTCGATGAGGCCCCACAGGCCGAACACGGCGAGCACCGCGAGCAGAAGCGCCGGACCCATGCGCAGCATGAAAGCCAGGGCGGCCATCTGCTTGCGGATGGCCAGCAGGATGGCGATGACGAGCCCGGCCACCCCCACCATGCCGAACAGCGAGTTGAGCCCCACAATGAGCTCGTTGCAGTCCTCCAGGTGGCTCACGGCGGCCGCGTCCAGGGCGTAGCGGTCCGACACCTTCGCCAGCTCGTCTACCACCGTCGTGGCCGACGCGTTCGGGTCGGCGTCGTCAATGACGGCCCGGGCCGCCGCGTTCCACTGGGAGGCCTTCCCCAGCCCCTCGTCGCCGGCGGCCTCGCGGGCCGCGTCCAGGATGCGCTGGGAGAGCAGCTCGCGGGCCTGGGCCATGTCCGGATGAGCGTCCACGGTGAAGGCGCGGGTGTCCTCGGCCAGGGCCACCAGCTGGTCGTGGGTGTAGGGGGACGCCTCCCCCGTGCTCACGGCCGAGGCCAAGCGGTCGGTGGTCACGGGCAGGCAGCAGGCGGTGAAGCCGCACACGAACAGGATGAGGGCCAGCACAGCGGCGCCGATGCCGGCGAGAATGCTGTCGGATCCCATTTACAGCCCCAGCCCGTCGGGGTTGTCGCAATCGACCCAGATGGTGGCCGCGGTCATGCCCTCGTTGGTCTTCGAGATGGTGGGATGCGGCCCGAGCCGGCTGAACACGCCCTGGAAGTGGCCGTTGTACAGGTACAGGCCGTTCATGTTGTTGTAGGGCACCGGGTCGGAGAGCACCGCGCCGTCGGGCGCCTACACGGTAGAGGCGAAGTGCACAAGACTGACCTACATGAACGGGCGGATGTAGCGCTGCACGATGAAGGGGTAGCCGGCCCGGCCGTTGGCGAACTCGTCGATGACGCGCTCCCACTCTCCCTGGCTCACTTCGCAGCCGGCGTACACGTTGTCGGCGCCGTAGTGGTCCGTGGGCTTCACGATCCACTCGTCCTTGTTGGCGCGGATCTGGGCCAGGTTCACCACCGACTCGTCGAGGAAGGCGGTCATGGGCACCGTGGCCTCCACGAAGGCGATCTCCTCCTCGGTGAGGAAGGCCTGGGTCTCCGGCTTGAACAGCACCTCGAACAACTGCTTGTCGTGCACGATGTGGCCGGAGAACGCCCCGATGAGCGCCACCTTCCGCGCCCGCACGGCGTTGATGAGCGCCTGGGAGTCGTCCCAGAACTCCAGCACGTCGTTGGTGACCGAGCGCCGCCAGATGGCGTTCACGGGCTTACCGTCGGGCGTGGTCAGCGTCTCGCCGTCGAACGCCAGGTCGCGCACGTCGGCCACGACGCACTCCACCCCGGCCGCGCGGAACTTCTCGGCGAAGATGTGGAACTCGTCCACCACGCCGTTCTCCAGGTAGTCGCAGATGGCGATGCGCGGGTTCTCCACCTTGAAGGCGTAGGTGTCGTAGATGTCGAGGAAGGTGCGCACCCAGGGCTCGAAGAGGTCGCAACCGGCCACGGCGTGGTTCTCGGCGAAGGCGCGGAAGGTCTCGCTGTCCTTGATGGAGTTCGTGATCTCGCGGTTCTCGTTCATGCCGGCGCTGCCGTCGCCGTTGAACTCGCAGAAGTGGATGCGGTAGTCGTCCTCGTTGAGGAAGGTGTCCACCCGGGCGAAGGGCAGCACCGCGTCGTAGTCGCGGGGCAGGCAGATGAGCTCCACGAGCCGCTCGTCGAAGTCGAAGAGCTCGCGGTAGGCCTCGTCGGACCGGTAGCGCTCGATGACCTTGCACAGGATGCGGTGGCAGGTTTCCGCCGTATCGCGCATGACCTCGTAGGATTTGGCGTTGAACAGCCGCGGCACGAAGGAGGACGCCACCACCCGATGGTGCACGATGGCCGTGGAGGCCTGCATGTAGTCGTAGGCGGCGCGGCGGTCCTCCACGGCGCCGTCCAGCTCGTCGATGATGCGGAAGTACTCCCGCGTGTAGTCGGCATTGGTGGGCATAGGGGCTCTTTTCCCTCGGAATTTCAGTCGCCGACAAGTGTACCACGACCACGCCTCAGTAAAGGGAAGTCGTAGAGGAGCCGTGCTCTTCTTGATCGAATGAGCCCGAATCGAGGAAGAGCGTAGAGGGAACGGCGGGTGTTCCGACCGAGCGAGTTCCGCACGAGCCGAACAGCCCAGTGGGCTGTTCGCGCGAGCAGGACTGTTTGAGCGAATCGGAATACCCGGCGGTCCCGACCGGCGAGGAGTCGCAACAAGAACGGCGAGAAACCGCAACCCGCACCTGTGGTTTCTGTATCCTTCGGCGCCGCCGCGCTTGCGCCCCCACCCCTTCCCCACTACTATAAGCAGTTGCGCCTGGACGCAATCGGGCGCTCTATTTATCCAGAGTCGGGGTAGAGAGTTGGCTCGACGATCCCGACACCAACCTGACGCGCCTCGCCGCTGCCCGGCGGCCGCCAAGGTGGTCCGGCCAACAGCGATAAGAAAGGAATTCTCATGGCTGAGAACCATTCGAGCTACCTGTTCACGTCCGAGTCCGTCACCGAGGGGCATCCGGATAAGATCTGCGACCAGATTTCCGACGCCATTTTGGACGCCATCCTCGCCAAGGAGATCGCGCTGGCCGAGGAGGGCTACGTGGCCCCCGACGGCAACCCGGCCGATCCGGCGAAGATGCGCTGCGCCTGCGAGACCCTGGTGACCACGGGCACCGTGTTCGTGACCGGCGAGATTCGCACCCAGGCCTACGTGGACGTGCAGTCCATCGTGCGCGACGTGGTGTGCGGCATCGGCTACGACCGCGCCAAGTACGGCTTCGACGGCAACACCTGCGCCGTCATGAGCTCCATCCACGAGCAGTCCGCCGACATCGCCCAGGGCGTGGACGAGTCCTTCGAGGCCCAGCGCGACGAGGCGGCCGCGGCCGACCCCTACGAGACCATCGGCGCGGGCGACCAGGGCATGATGTTCGGCTACGCCTGCAACGAGACGAGCACGCTGATGCCCATGCCCATCTACCTGGCCCATCGCCTGAGCGAGCGCCTCACCGAAGTGCGCAAGAACGGCACCCTTGAGTTCTTGCGCCCCGACGGCAAGACCCAGGTGTCCGTGCGCTACATCGACGGGAAACCCACGGCCGTGGAGAAGGTGGTCGTGTCCACCCAGCACGCCGACGACATCGCCACCGACGCCCTGCGCGAGGCCATCGTGGAGACGGTGATCCGCCCCGTCTTCGAGGCCGAGGGCGTCGCGCTTTCCGACGACTGCGAGATCTACGTGAACCCCACCGGCCGCTTCGTCATCGGCGGTCCCATGGGGGATGCGGGCCTCACGGGCCGCAAGATCATCGTGGACACCTACGGCGGCATGGGCCGCCACGGCGGCGGCGCCTTCTCGGGCAAGGACTGCACCAAGGTGGACCGCTCCGCCGCCTACGCCGCCCGCTGGGTGGCGAAGAACGTGGTGGCCGCGGGCCTGGCCGACCGCTGCGAGGTGCAGATCGCCTACGCCATCGGCGTGGCGAAGCCCGTGAGCGTCATGGTGGAGACCTTCGGCACGGAGAAGGTGTCGGTGGAGGCCATCGAGGCCGCCGTGGCCGAGGTGTTCGACCTGCGCCCCGGCGCCATCATCGACGCGCTGGACCTGCGCCGCCCCATCTACCAGAAGACCGCCGCCTACGGCCACTTCGGCCGCGAGCTCCCCGAGTTCACCTGGGAAGCCACCGACAAGGCCGACGCCCTGCGCCGCGCCTGCGGGCTGGAGTAAATTCGGCTTGCGGCTCCCCGCCAGTCGGGACCACGGGGAATTCTGATTCGCTCAGACAGTCCTGCTCGCGCGAACAGCCCACTGGGCTGTTCGGCTCGTGCGGAACTCGCTCGGTCAGAACACCCCGTGCTCCCTCTACACTCAGCCTTGGTTGAGTAGGCTCCGACAGTCGGGGATTCTCAACAGTGAAATCTAACCCACCCGACACACCGTGGTGGTCATGCGCGCGATGCGCTTGCCCTCGTCGTCGGTGATGTCGGTGGTGTAGAAGCCGAGGCGGCGGCCGGACTTGTCCACGTTGCAGGTGGCGAAGAGCTTCGCGCCCTTCGACGCCGTGTAGTAGTCGATGGCGCTGTTCACGGACACGCCGGGCCCCTCCCCCACGTTGCTGGCGATGGCCAGGGCGAAGTCGGCCAGGGTGAAGATGGCCCCGCCCATGACGTTGCCGAGCGCATTGCGGTGGTGGTCCTCAATGGCAAGCTCGGCCACGCCGTGGCCCACCGAGCCCTCCACGATGCGGCAGCCGATAGAGGCGGCGAAGCGGTCGTGACCGAAGAAGTCGTTCAGCTCCTCGAGGGTGGGGTAATCGGGCAAGGGGGCCATGGGCGTTCCTTTCTCAACGCAAAGCGCCCCGACCGAGGGAGCGGGGCGCTTGAGGTGACAAAACCGGCGGCGATCCTTAGTTCTGGGGCTCGGGCGCATCGGGGGTGGCGGCCCCGGCAGGGGTGGCCGTGGTGGCGAACAGCTCCAGGTACTGGCCGTCGCTCACCGTGATGGTCTGGGTGCCCCCGGCAATGACGTAGACCGACTCCGTGATGGAATCGTCGTCGAAGTCGAGGTCCTTCATCACGTAGGCCCCGCATTCCTTGGTAGTGACCTCCGCCGAGGGGGCGTAGGTGGTAATGGTGTAAGTGCCGGCGGGAATGTCGATGCCCACGCGGTAGCACCCGTCGTTGTAGGGGGCCGTGGGATTGAAAGACTCGGACGGGGCCGGGTACATGGTCTGGTCGGCCGCCGGCTTGAAGACGATGAGGTCGCCCTCGTCCAGCTCGGCGAAGTAGTTGCCGAAATACACCACCGAGTCGTCCACGGTGTAGCGGCCCGGCAGGTTGTCGGCAGCCTCGAAGATATAGTAGTTGCTCTCGGCGTCTTCCGCGCCCTGCAGGAAGTACAGGCCCGCGGGAATCTGCCCGGCGGCCCCCACCTCGTACACGCCGGCCTTGCAGACCCCGTCGGCCGGGGCATCGGTGGGCACGCCGTCGGGGAAGAGCGTCTTGGCAATCTCGTCGGCGGTGTAGGTGCCGACGGTGGAGGGGGTGTCGGGCGCGTCGGGCAGCGTCGGCACCGACCCGGAATCGCCGTTGTTGCGGTCATTGCGGTCGTTGCGGTCGCCGTAGCCGTAGTTGTAACCGTAGTCGGGATCGAGGCCGGGCACGTAGTCGTTGGTGGAGTCGTAGGCCGTGGCGGCCATGATGCCCGCGCAACTCACGCAGCCGCCCAGGCCGATGACGAGGCCCACAGCCAAGCCCAAAAGGAACCAGGGCCAGCGGCGCTTCTGGCCGCCCGCCGCAGCCGGCGGCTCATAGCCGTACACCGGCGCGGACGGCGCCGGGGGCACGGGAGGCGTTGGCGGCTGCGGGGCGCCATAGCCCCCGTAGGCCTGCTCATAGGCGCTCGGAGCCGGCTCGTACACCGGTGCGGCCTGCGGGGCGCCGGCAGACTGCCACGGCTGCTGCGGGACCGCCGACGGCGCGGCCGGCTCGTACACCGCATAGGGCTGCACCGGCTGGGGCGCAGCGACGGGAGCCTCGGAGGCCGCCGAGGCCTGCGCGGCCTGATGGGCGGCGAAGGGGTTGGCGGGGATGCCCTCGGCGGCGGCCGGGACGGCCTGCGGTGCCACC
>CANPHS010000132.1 GCA_947573925.1 uncultured Enterorhabdus sp.
ATGGCCTAACCATCGCGATCTCCAAGGGGCGCTCAGACGTCGCCGAAACCGGATGTCCCTCCCCTTCCCTCCTCTGCCATAGCCGCAAAAGAAAAGACCCGTCGCGGGGTGCGGCGGGTCTTGCGAAGGTGAGAAGCGGCGGAACTACTCGGCGGCCTCTTCGGCGGTGGCGACCTCGGTCTCGGTCAGCTCCACGCCGGGAGCTTCCTCCACGGTGCTCTCGGCAGCGGCATCCTCCATGGCCTGGACCTCTTCCACGGCCTCGGCCTTGGCGGCCTCCTCGGCGGCCTTGGCGGCGTAGGCGGCGGCACGCTCGGCCTTAGCAGCGGCCTTGGCCTCGCGCGCGGCCGGCTTGGGGGGCGCGCTCGGCGATCTCAGCGGCACGCTCGGCCTTCTTGGCGGCCTCGCGCTCGGCGACGACGTCCTTGGCGGCACCGAAGCGGTCGGCGAAGCGCTGCACGCGTCCACCGGTGTCGATCAGCTTCTGGGTGCCGGTGTAGAAGGGATGGCAGGCGTTGCAGATGTCGATCTTCAGCTCGGGCTTGGTGGAGCGGGTGGTGAAGGTGTTGCCGCAGCTGCACTTCACGACGCAGTCCACGTACTCCGGATGAATTCCTTGCTTCATGGGTTCTCCTATCTTCCTTGGTTTCCGACCAAGGGATCCGATTGCGGCTTGGTTTCCGACCAAGCCGAGACAAGCTTGTCTATACTAGCACCGATTTCCCCGAATGCAAGAAGAAAGACCCGCGCTACACGGGTCTTTCAAGAATGCAGCCTTGGAGCTTGTCCGGGAACAGCCAGGGGGCAAGGGCGCCGTGCTTAAACAGTCCTCGCTTGGTGAAAGTGCCCACTGGGCACTTTCAGTCGCTGTGGAACTCCGCGCGGACCCTCGCCCCCTGTCTGCTCCCTACTCTTTCAAAGAAGAGGCACTTACAGCTCGGTCACCCAGAGGCCGTGGAGGTTGCAGTGCTCGTACACCTTCACGGGCGTCTCGCCCTCGGGCACGGTGAACACGGCGTGGGGGGCGTCGGCCGGGGTCAGCGGCTTGATCTGGTAGCCCTTGTCAGTTACCAGGCAGATGAACTGGATCCAGTGTTCCTCGGTCATCGGGTGGTCGATGGAGCCCACGTTCACGGTCACCGTGTTGCCCTCGACCTCGACGGCGGGCACGTGCTTCTCCAGGGCGGCGTCCTGGGAGCCGGCCACCAGCTCCACCATCTTCTCGCCGCAGCACACCAGCGGCACGCCGGCGTCGAACACCTTCACGGCAATGTTGCCGCAGTGCATGCACTTGAAGAACTTCACATCCATAATGGCACCTCGTATTTCTCGGTAACGTCTCATTCAATCGGCCCGCGTGCCACCCGGCACAAACAGGCCGTCGATTATTGTACGGGAAGCGCCGCGGCCCTTCCCCACCAACGCCCAAACGACAACGCAACGTCACAAAGCAGGAAAAGTAGGCGCCGGCTGTGGGGCGAGGGTCCGCGCGGAGTTCCGCAGCGACTGAAAGTGCCCGGTGGGCACTTTCACCAAGCGAGGACTGTCTGAGCACGGCGCCCTTGCCCCGCAGCCGGCGCCGAACAGCTCGCTACTCCCCTGCGGGCGTTTCCGCGACCTGCTGCGGCCCTTCCTGGGGAAGCCTGCGCTTCGCGGCCCACACGAGCACGATAATGCCCGCGATGACGAGGGGCGCCGAGAGCACCTGGCCCATGGTGAGCCAGCCGCCCCACAGATACCCCAGCTGCACGTCGGGCTCGCGCACGAACTCGATGAGGAAGCGGAACACGCCGTAGAGCACGAGAAACGCCCCGACGAAGGTGCCGCGCGGGGGCAGCTTCCGCGAGAGGGCGAACAGGATGCAGAAGATGACGAGCCCCTCCAGCACCGCCTCGTAGAGCTGGCTCGGGTGGCGGGGCATCATGCCGGCGGCGCCGCCGAAGATCACGCCGATGGGCCAGTCGGTAGGCGCCCCCCACAACTCGCCGTTCACGAAGTTCGCGCAGCGGCCGAAGAACAGCCCGATGGGGGCGGCGATGGCGCCCAGGTCGGCCAGGGTCAGATACGGGATGCGCGTGAGCCGCGCGGCCACGGCGCCGCCCACGAGCAGGCCCACGAGCCCCCCGTGGAAGCTCATGCCCCCCTGGTTGAAGGCCAAAATCTCCAGCGGATGGGCCAGGTAGTAGCCGTCGCCGTAGAAGAGCACGTAGCCGAGGCGCCCCCCGAGCACCACGCCGATGATGGCGCACACCATGAGCGTGAGCAGGTTGTCCTCGCTCATGCCCAGCTTCCAGCGCCGGGCCACCCGGTAGATGACGAAGGCGGCGGCCGCGAAACCGGCCACGTAGGCCAGGCCGTACCAGCGCACCACGAGGGGTCCCAGCGAGAACGCGATGGGATCCAAGTTCTGGTAGATGTCGTTCAGCATCGGTTACTTCCCCTTCGGGGCGCCCATGCCGGCGCCCAGCTCGATAGCGGCGAACTGCACCTCTTCACGCAGGGAGGGCGGGATGGCCTGCATAGCGGACAGGCGCGTGGCGCAATGGGGGCACGTGAGCGAGAACAGCGCCGTGTCGGGGCGCAGCACCATCATGGAATCGTAGGTGAGCACATCCACATCGGACGCGCCGCAGGCAGGGCACTTCACGCACGTCTGCATCGGGCACACCGCCTTTCCGTTCCTTCCGTCCCGCTTCAAGCCAGCTTCAAGAACCCCATTGTAGCAGAGGGCGGCGCTGACCCCGCGTCAACGCCCCAGACGTTTCCTAGAGAATGAAGCGGTTGCGGCCGCTGAACTTCTCGCGGCCGTGCGGGGCGTCCGGGTCGATGTCGGGCCCGTGCACGAGGAAATGCTCGCAGAAGCGGCATACCTGCTTCACGGCGGCCTCGTAGTCGCGCTTCGGGTTCAGCAGGATGTCGAAGTCTTCGCACACCACGTGGGTCGGGCGGTGGCACGCGGCGTAGTGGCAGTCGGCCGGGCAGGGCTCCCCGGGCACGTTGTGGGGGCAGCGCCCCTGCATCTCGTCGTCGCAGCCACGCCGGCTCCAGCAACCTTCCTTCTTCTCTCCCATGACTTCCTCTCTCACGAAAAAGCGGGCTCCGAAGAGCCCGCTCATCTTCCCAACCTGCGGCGCCTACTGGGCCGGCACCACGCTGGTCACGCCGGGCACGCGCTCCTTCAGGATGCGCTCAACGCCGTTGGCCAGGGTCATCTGGGACATGGGGCAGCCCTTGCAGGCGCCCTGGAGCTCCACGGTGACGATACCGTCGTCGGACACGTCCACGAGCTGCACGTCGCCGCCGTCGGCCTGGAGGCTCGGGCGGATCAGCTCCAGCACGGCCGCCACATCGGACTTCTCAACCATTGCACACTCCCTTTCCAAGAGGTCTGTCATGTTCGAGGGGCATCATAGCACAGCCCTAGCTGGCCCCAATCCAGTCCTGGCCGATAATCACGAGAACATCGGTGTTGAAGGTGTAGAAATCGCCGCCGTTCACCACGCGGCCGGCGGACAAGTCGCTCACCACGGCCTTGGCGGCAATCTCGTTCTCGTCACCCTGGTAGATGACGAGGGTCTCGGGATAGGCCGTGCCGTCGTCCACGTTGCCCACGGCCTCCACCTCGTAGCCGTCGGAGGTCAGCAGCTCGCCGCAACGGGCCGCCGCGCCCTGAATGCCGCTGCCGTTGCGCACCTCCACCGTAATGGCGGTGCGGTCCACGTTGGCCACATTGCCCTCGGCGCTCTCGGGGGCGGCGCCGGCCTTCACGGCCTCCATCATGGCCGCCAGGTCCTCCCCGGCCACCTCGTAGGTCGCAACGCCGTCGGCCTCCGTCACGCGACCGGGCACCACGGCGGCGTACACCGTCGCCTCGGTCAGGGGCCGCAGCTTGTCGCCCAAGGCAATGAGCTGGGCGCTCGACCAATCGGTGCTCACGGCCGCGGCCCCGTCGCCGATCACGCTGGGGAAGCTCAGCCCCTCCCCGGAGGTGGCCCGCCCCGCCAAGTTCACGGTGAAGGCGGCCCGCATCTTCGCCTGGGTCAGCAGGCCGTCGGTGTAGTTCGAAGCCCGCAGCAAGGTGAGGGCTTGGCCCGCGTCCAAGGTCTGTTGGCCGCTTTTCAGCACCGTTATGCCGGCACGGGGGTCGTCCACCTCCGCCGTCACGTCCACCGGCACGCCGCCCACGATATCCACGAGCTGGGCCAACCCTGCGGCGTCGGTACGGGCGAAATGGGATATCTCCACCCCGAGCAGCGCCTCCACCTGATCGATCAGCTCGGCGTCGCCGCCGATGGCCCGGGCGTCGGACAGCGGGTGCACCTGCCCGTCGGACAGCGACACCATGATCTGCGGGGGCACCGAGACGAAGGTGAGCACCCGGGCCGCCTCGTCGATGCGCACCACCTGGTAGGCCTCCCCCGCCGGATTGTCCGGCTCCGTGGCCGTGCCGAGGGCCGCCGTGCACAAGGCGTAATAGGGCTCCCCCTCCGCCGGTGCCGCCAGGGCGTCCTTGGCGTTGGAGTCGCCCAGGGAGAGCCGGGAGTCAGAGAAGGCGAAGTAGGCCGACGTGCCCGCGAACACCGCTACGGCCGCCACGGCCACGGCGATGATGGCGGCGACCATGAGGCGCCGCTTGCGGGCCTGGGCCTGAATCTGCTCCACGTAGCCGCGCCGGCCCGTGCGCCGGGCGTAGTCGGCGTCGCTCTCGCCGCTCGTGGCGGCCACATCCACCTGGTCCACGTAGCCGCGGGTGGCCCGGCGCGAACGGCGGCTGTCGGAGAAATCCACCTTAGTGGTGCCTGCGGCGGACCGGCCGGCGGCATGGCGCCCGCGGGCGGCCGAGGGGCGCTCGTGGTGAGAGCCGATCATGGAATCACCCATGCGGCGCGAGGTACGCCGGGTCTGGGAGGCCGAGAAGCCCTTCTTACGGAAACCCATGGAAGCCTACCGATCCGCGGAATCGGCGGCCACGCGGCGGATGTCGGCTCCGAGGGCGGCCAACTTGCCCACGTAATCCTCGTAGCCGCGGTCGATGTGCTCCAGATGGTGCACGCACGTCTCGCCGTCGGCCACGATGCCCGCCAGCACGAGCGCCGCCCCGGCCCGTAGATCGGTGGAGGACACCGGGGCCCCCTCCAACTCGTCCACGCCGCGCACGATGGCGTGATGCTCGTCCAGGGTCACGTCGGCCCCCATGCGCATGAGCTCGGCGGCGAACATGAAGCGGTTCTCGAACACGTTCTCGGTGATGACCGACACATCGTCGGCCAAGGCGGCCAGCAGCATGAACTGGGCCTGCAGATCGGTGGGGAAGCCGGGGTGCGGCAGCGTCTGGATGTCCACCGCGTGCAGGGGCTCCGCGCGCGAGACGCGTACCCAGTCGGGGCCGCATTCCACGTCGCAGCCCATGGCCCGCAGCTTCATGATGGCCATGCGCAGAAACGCCGGGTCAATGCCGTGCACCGTGACCGGGCCGCCCGTGAGCGCCCCGCCCACGAGGAAGGTGCCCGCCTCGATGCGGTCGCCCACGCAGGTGTGCTCGCAGGGGTGCAAATCGTCCAGGGGCACGCCCTCGATCTCGATGAGCGAGGTGCCCGCGCCGGACACCTTCGCCCCCATGGCGTTCAGCATGTTCGCCAAGTCCTCGATCTCCGGCTCGCAGGCGGCGTTCTCGATGCCCGTGTGGCCCTGGACGGTCACGGCGGCCATGAGCATGTTCTCGGTGGCGCCCACCGACGGGAACTCCAGGTACACGTGGGTGCCCTTCATGCCATGGGGCGTGGTGGCTTCCAGCACGCCGTGGTCCACGTCGAAGTGGACGCCCAGGGCCTCCAGCCCCACCAGGTGCATGTCGATCTTGCGGGCGCCGATCTGGCAGCCGCCGGGCATGGCCACCCGGGCCTCGCCGAACCGCCCGATGAGCGGCCCGAGCACGGAAATGGAGGCGCGCATCTTCGACACCAGCTCGTAGGGGGTCTCGCAGGAGTCCACCGACGCCGTGTCGATGGCAAGGGTGTGGCCGTCGCGAGTCACCGTGGCGCCGAGGCGCTCGAGCACCTCGCTCATGATCTCGATATCGGAAATGACCGGCACGTTGTGGATGACCGAGACACCCCGGCCGAGCAAGGTGGCGGCCATGAGCTTGAGCGCCGAGTTCTTCGCGCCGGAAACGGTGACGTCGCCGGAAAGGGCATGGTTGCCCCGAACGATGATGACTTCCTGGTTCATTTCGAGTCCTTTTGAAGGGCGCCGCGTACCATGGCGCGGCCCATCGTGCGTTACAAGTCCCACCATTATAGAAAAAAGGCCGTCCCGAAAGACGACCTTTTCCCTATCGGAATAAAATTTCCAGCGATACGTTACTCGCCCAGGGCGAAGCGCACGAAGCCGGTGATCTTGATGGAGCCGCCCATTTCCTTGGCGCACTCGTCGGCGTAGCCGGCCACGGTCACGTCGGGGTTCTTCACGAAGGCCTGCTCGGTAA
>CANPHS010000133.1 GCA_947573925.1 uncultured Enterorhabdus sp.
ATCGCGCGGCACGGCCAGCGGAAAGAACTTACATTACCAGCGGCTTGGGCTCACCTTCCAGGGCGGCTGAGCGCGCATCAATGACTATCGACGGGTCGGTTTGCGCGGCATCCGGCAGCACCGAAATTTGGTTCACACCCTCGGGATGGGCCGCTCGCAAGTCGGCGATGGGGCCGAACTCCAGAGCTCGCATGGGGCAGGCCGCCACGCAAGCCGGCTGCTCTCCGGCGGCACGCAGGTCGATGCAGGCATCGCAGCGGTGCACCACCTTCAGCTCCTCTATGAGCACCGGATGGCCGTAGGGGCACGCTTTAGTGCAGTAGCCGCAGCCAATGCAGGCCTCATCGTCGTGCTGCACCGTGCCATCTTCCTCGTTGATGTAGGTGGCACCGGCCGGGCACACGTCCACGCACGCCGGGGTATGGCAATGGTTGCACGCCCCCGAGTAATGGAAGGTGGCAGGCTTGGGGAATTCCCCGGTTTCGAAGGTTTCCACCCGGCGGAAGAGGTAGCCCACTTCCAAGTCGTTCTTATCCTTGCAGGCCACCTGACAGGTGCGGCAGCCGATGCAGGCCTGTTGGTTGAAGTAGAAGCCCTGCGGGTTTTTGTTCTCTTTCACGTCGGCCATGATTACTCACCATCCTTGCAGACAATGCGAAGCGGTTGTTCGGCATCGGGAGCCAGCGGTTCGCCCGTGTATTTTTCAATCTTGCAAAGGGCCGAATTGTAGCCCGAGGTGCCCTGTCCGTTCGGCGCGGGGCCCGTCAAGTAGTTGTCGGCACCAGCCATGTCGATACCCGTCTCCTCGTCGATGGCAACCCAAGCTCCATGGGGAAGCGCCACAACGCCGGGCATAAGGCCCGTGTATACGCAGGCGTTGCGCACGCATTGCCCGTAGGGGCTCGACACCAGCACCGTATCGCCATCGGTTACACCGGCGGCTTGGGCGTCGGCGGTGCTAATGAACACCGGGTTCGTCCATGCCTCGCGCAGCCAGCCGATATTGTCGAACACCGAGTGAGCGCGCCGCAGGTAGTGCGGGTTCATCACCTGCAACGGATATTCCTCTCCCTCCGCCGAAGCATCTTCGTAGCCGTTGGTTACCTTCACGTAGGTGGGAATGGGCGTCACGCTGCTCCATCCCATGGCCGAGAAGGTATCGGCCAACGTTTGACAGTAAATTTCCAACTTGCCCGAAGCCGTTTCCAGAGGGTTCGCTTCGGGATCTTCCACAAAGTCCTTGAAAGCGATGTAGCCGTAGTTGTCCCCGGGCGAGCGTTTCACTTGATAAACGCCCAGCTCCTTCATTTCCTGGTAGGCCAACTTGCCTTCCTGGGGCTCGCCCTCCACGCCCAAGGCGTCGATGTCTTCCTGGGTGATGCTTACGGCCGGCACGTAGGTCTTGCCGTCCTCGTCACACACCTCCATGGTGGCAAGCTGGTTGAAGTACTGCTGCTTTACGTCGAAGGGATACACCTCGGCAGCGGGAATACCCAGCTTCTCGGCCAGTTCGCAAGCAATATCCTGATCGGACTTCGCCTCGAACAGCGGGTCGATAATCTGCTGGTAGGCCACCATCATTTCGCGATTCGACTTATGGCCCAGCGTTCCGCCGAATAGGCCGTCGAAACGCTCCCATTCCGTGGTAATGGGCAGGATGATGTCGGCGTAGCGGGCCGCTGTGGTGTAGAACTGGGCGTGGGCCACCACCATATCCACCTTGCGATGGGCTTCGATAGCGCGAGCCATACCCACGTTGGTCTGCATCTTGTTGCCGCTGGAATGGTAGATGACATGAATGTCGATATCGCGCTTCTCGGCGGGATCATAATGCTTCGCTCCCGTGAAGGTGTAGCTGCCGTTGATAACTGCATCCCACACTTCGTTGCCGTTGATGGCATCGTCCACCGGATTCTCAATGGCAGGCAGGCCGTCTTTGCCGGCCTTGATGAGGGCAGGACCGCCGTTGCCGGAAGTCACATGCATGGTGGTGCCCGTCATGTGGCCCGACTTGCCCATGTGGCCGCCCATGGCGCCCACGGTCATAATGAGCTGGGGCAAGTTATCGGTGTTGTTGACGCGCGCCGAGGCCGCAGATACCAAGAAGGCCACCTTGTGGTCTTTGCCCATGGCACTCGCCAAGCCGCGAATGGCCTCAGGAGCGGCGCCGCAGATCTCGCTCGCCCATTCCGGAGTCTTGGGGGTACCGTCGTAGACACCCATGACGTAATCCTTGAAGTTCGTCTGTTCCTTGGCATCGGCCGGCATATGCTCGGCATCGAAGCCTACCGTGCACCGATTCAGGAAATCCCAGTCGATCAGCCCCTCGGCCTCGTCCGCTTCCAGCATGGCGTAGGCAACGCCCAGAAGGAAGGCTGCGTCCGTGGCCGGACGAATGGGAATCCATTCGGCATCGAGCGTCGAGGCCGTCTCGCTGTACATGGGATCTATCACGATGAACTTCGCACCGGCGGCCTTGGCCTGCCAGTAGTTCCACATCTGGCTACCCGCCGCGCTCCACGCCGGGTTCATGGCCATCATGACGATGGTCTCGCAATTGCGCAGGTCGTAGCGGTCGTTGATGGTTTGATCCTGGTTTCCGTTGAGGTAGAACCCTATGAGCGGGGCGGTTTTCGACCACGAACCATAGGAATTGGTATCCCAGAAATTGGTGAACCCGCCGAAGGCTCCCATCGTGCGCGTCATCTCGGGATTCCAGCCCTTAAGCAGCAGGATGGAACGATTGCCGTACTGCTCCTTGGCACGGGTGAGGCCGTCAGCCACAAACGTCAGGGCCTCGTCCCAGCTGATGCGCTCCCACTCGTCCTTGCCGCGCATCTCGCCGTTGGGAGCGTCCGGGCTCCAGCCGGTACGCTTCAGCGGGTACTTGATGCGATCATCAGCGAATACCTGCTTGCGCTGAGCACGGCCGCGCAGGCAGCCGCGCTGCTGGGGATAGTCGGGCGAGTCCTCGTGGGTGTCGTCGGTTTTCTGGCGGATGACCACGCCGTCCCGCACCAGCACCTTGTTCAGGCAGCGGCCGCCGCAGTTGTGCCAACAGGCGGCGGTCTTCCACTCGCCCGTGGTAAGGTCGGGGCCAGCCGCGTGGGTGGTCGCGTCGCCACCTTCGCCCGTAGCTGCCAAATCGTCGGCAGCCGGAGCGCAGGCAGCCAGCGAGCCCGTAGCCGCCAGAGCCGTGGCGGCCGTGGTAGCCTTAATGAAGCTGCGGCGCGTCAGATGCGAGCCATTCCGGGAATCATTTCGGAACGCTTTCTGAATACGAGCCATGAATCCTCCTCTTCTCTCCCTTGCCAGGATACGTTGTCCTCAACGCATTTCCAAGGGTACGCAAGAGAAGCCCCCAAAGCCATTACCCCCACCCGCAAACTTCCTTTCCGAATTATTAATGAAAGCATTGGAGCTAAGTTAAAAAGTTAATAGGAGGAAGAAGGCCGGAGGCGCGGTACTTGTTGTTAGATAGTGCTATACGCTATACTATATTGCACATGTACGCTAGCTTACGAGGTGATTGCCATGGCACCGGCCACATTGGAGAAGACAGAAAAGTCGATGTCGCCCGTTTCCGCAGGAAGAACGACCCAGATGAACACACGAATCGATGCTTCCCTCAAGAAACGCGGCGATCGTATTTTTGCCCGGGCGCATCGCACGCCCACTCAAATGGTGCGATCCCTGTGGAATTACGCAGACCGTCATGCCGACAGTCCCCAAGCCATTGATGATCTTCTCACCTTTCTCGAGGAGGAGCCTTCGGCAAGCGAAGCCGATTGCCGCCTTCAATCTATGCAAGAAGCGCGGCAAACCGTTGGATGCTTCTTTCAAACATGGGGCATCGACCCCTCGGTTCCTAAGCCTTACGAAAGCCTTTCCGATTACCTTGACGCGCTTCGCGAAGAGGAAGCGCTGGAATCCCTGAGAGAGCAGGGGTACGCCCTATGACCCCATTCCCCCGTTTTCTCCTTCTCGATACCAATGTATGGATAGAGAACTACATAGGCGAACGCGCCCTCTCGTCAGAATCGCAATCGCTGGTAGACTACTGCCTCACCCACGAGATTGAGCTACTTATCAGCGCGTCCTCTTTGAAGGATGTCTACTACAACATAGGACGCTACCTTAAAGCAAAGGCTCGCGCCGAAGGCAACGAGATAACAGAATCGTTCGCTGATGCCATCGAGCAAATAGCTTGGGGCTCTATTCGCAATATCATGGAGAACGCCACGCTTGTTCCCTTGGACACCACCGACTTCCTTGAGGCTCGACGCTTCTACGAGGTACATCGCGACTTCGAGGACGATCTGGTGCTTGCGGCCACCATATGCGCCGGAGCGGATTATCTGGTCACCAGCGACAAGAAGCTAATCGCTCACGCCCCTGTAGCTGCCCTCACCCCAGCGGATATGCTTACACTGCTAGGAGGCGCTTGAGAGCGATGTTCTTACCCGTAGGCCTCGGCGGCGTGGTCGATGGCTTGTAGGTTCATGGCTACGAACTGGGGCTTTACGCAGGCTTCCACGGCTTGCTTCAGCTCGTCTACTGTGAGGGGCACCCGGCCTTGAGCCACGGCCACGGCCAGCAGCATCATGTTGAGGGACTTGCGGGAGCCCGGGCCCAGCTCGCGCACGAGGGCCGCGTCGTCTACGGACAGGAACAGGGGAACGGGGTAGCCATCCACGCCGGGGGCCTGGGTGCCCTGGCGCTGACAACACCCTCCGTCCCCGTTGTCAGCGTCAGCCTGCTCGCAAGCGGCTTCCGCTTGCAAGGAATTCGCCAGAGCGGCCACTACGTCGCCGGCGCGGTAGGGTTGGCTGGCCAGGGCTGCGGTTACCGGCTGGATGGCCGTGGTGGCCGTGACCAGCACGGCGCCGGGGGCCAAATACGGCAGCGCCCGGGCCGCCTCGCCCGGCTCCAAAGCGATGACCATATCGGCCGTGCCCGGCGTAATGAGCGACGAGTACACCGCTTCCCCGTTTGAGCCCATGCGCACGTGACTGGTCACGTTGCCGCCGCGCTGGGCCATGCCGATGGTCTCGGCCGTGCGCACCTGCCAGCCCTTGCTCTGGGCCGCCTGGGCCAGCACCTTCGCGGCCAGCACCGTGCCCTGGCCGCCCACGCCCGCCAACAAAATGTTAATCATCAGGCACCCCCTTCTTCCGCCGACCGTTCGGCCACACCCAGCGCCTCGCCGGGCGTCTCATCGGGCTCGCCGCGCAGTTCCGTTTCTTGGAAGTCGTTCACTTCATCGCTCAGCACACGATGGCCCGGGCCGTCGGCTGCCTCCTCGCAGCAGATCGGCGGAAACTCTCCCGTTTGGAACGGCTCGGGGTTCGGGGCATACACCGCCGGCTGCCCGTCGGGCACCGGCTGCGCCGGTTCGCTACCCCGCGCCGGTTCCACATCCACCGCACCGCCGAAGCCCACGGCTCCCTCGATGGCGTTGAACGGGCACAGCTGGGTGCACAGACCGCAACCGTCGCAGAGGCTCGTGTCGATGAAGGCCTGACCGCGTTCGCGAGACGCAGGGCCGCGGCGAGCTTCGTCGAAGCCGATGCCCGGGCAGCCGATGGACGTGATGCAGCGCTTGCAGCCGGTGCAGTCCTCGGCGTTGATGCGCACCGGTTCCGCCGGCTTCTTCAACTGGATGCACGGGGCGCGGAAGATGATGGCCGAGGGGCCGTCGAAGTCGATGGCCACCTTCGCCGCCGCCACGGAGGTTTCCAAGCTGTGGGGGTTCGCGAACCCGATGTGCTGCACGCCCAAGCCGTGGAGCACTTCCTCGATGACGATGGGTCGCCGGCGCTCGCCCATGAGGGTGACGCCGGTGCCGGGGTGCGGCTGGCTGCCGGTCATGGCCGTGGTGGCGTTGTCCAGAATGGCGAAGGTGACGTCGTGGCCGTTGTACACGGCATTGGCGATGCCGGTCATGGCGCTGGCGAAAAACGTGGAATCGCCCACGAAGGCCACCGACTTCTTATGGGGCTCCACCACCGAGAAGCCCTGGGCCATGGTGATGCCGGCGCCCATGCACAGGCAGGTGTCCACGGCATCGAGGGGCTTGGCGTTGCCCAGGGTGTAGCAGCCGATGTCGCCGCACAGCACCGCCTCGCGCTTGCCGAGCGCCTGCTTGATGGCGTAGAAGCTACCGCGATGGGGGCACCCGGCGCACAGCACCGGCGGCCGCACCGGCAAGGGCCCCTCGTAGCTGAGAGCATTGCCGCCGATAGTGCGGGCAGCGAGCGCGGCGAGGGAATCTGCTTGTCCGTGCGAGGGGGCACCCGCACCCACGTGCTCAGGCAAGTCCTCGCTTGGTGAAACAGTCCACTGGACTGTTTCAGTCGCTGCGGAATCTGCGCGCGAGGGCACGGGTGCCCCCT
>CANPHS010000134.1 GCA_947573925.1 uncultured Enterorhabdus sp.
GACGCCGTGGGCGTTATCTGCGCCGGCGCGGTGTACCAGCACGTGACCGAGGCGCTGCCCGAGGCCTCGGTGTTCAAGCTGGGGGTCACCTGGCCCCTGCCCGCGGCCGCCCTGGCTGATTTCGCTGCCAGCGTGGAGCATCTCTACGTGGTGGAGGAGGGCTCGACCTACCTCTCCGACGCCGTGCGGGCCGCGGGCGTGGACCTGGAGCCCACCCCCTTCCCCCAGCCCCGGGCCGGGGAGGTGTCCCCGGGACTCGTGCGGGCCGCCTTCGGCCGCCCCGAGCCGCCCCATGCCGAGCCGGCCGCCGACGTGCCCGGCCGGCCCCCGGCGCTGTGCCCGGGCTGCCCCCACCGCCTCGTGTTCAAGGAGCTCGCCCGATTGCGCGCCATCGTCACCGGCGACATCGGCTGCTACACCCTGGGGGCGCTGCCGCCGCTTTCGGCCATGGACGCCACGGTGGACATGGGGGCGTCGGTCTCCATGGCCCACGGCTTCGAGCTGGCCCTTTCCGGCACCGACCATGCGCCCGTGGTGGCCGTCATCGGCGACTCCACCTTCGCCCATTCCGGGCTCTCGTCGCTCATCTCCACGGTGTACAACCGCGGGGCTGGCACCGTCTGCGTGCTCGACAACCGCACGACGGCCATGACCGGCCGCCAGGGCAACCCCTTCAACGGCGTCACCCTGCAGCACCGCCCGAGCCGCGAGCTGAACATCGAGGACGTCGTGGCGGCCATCGGCGTGGAGGACGTGCGCACCGTGGATCCCAACGACGCCGCCGCCGTGCGCAGCGCCCTGAAGGAGTGCGTGTCCACCGACGACATCTCGGTCATCGTGCTCCGCTCGCCCTGCGTGCTTCTGGAGCGCAAGCGGGAGAGGCCCTTCTGGGTGAACGCCAACTGCACCGCCTGCGGCGTCTGCGCGACCCTGGGCTGCCCGGCCATCGCCCGGGACGAGGGGGGCGTGGCCCTCATCGACACCGCGCTGTGCATCGGCTGCGGCCAATGCGTCCAGTACTGCCGTTTCAACGCGATCGTTCCGGAATAGGGGAGGGCGACGATGGAAAACTCGACCAAGACCGTGCTTCTGTGCGGCGTCGGCGGCCAGGGCACCATCCTGGCGGCCGATCTTCTGGCTTTCGCCTGCCTGGAGGCCGGCCTCGACGTGAAGGTGTCGGAAATCCACGGCATGGCCCAGCGCGGCGGCGCGGTGACCACCGTGGTGCGCATGGGCGCTTCCGTGCAGTCCATGGTGTCCGACCTCGGCTGTGCCGACGTGGTGGTGGCCTTCGAGACCACCGAGGCCCTGCGCAACCTGCCGCAGCTCGCCGAGGGCGGCATGCTCATCGTGAACGACGAGGCCATCAAGCCCCTGCCCGTGCTCACCGGAGCTGCGAATATGCCCGCCGACGCCCGCGGGCGCCTGGCGGCGGCCGGGGCCCTGCTCGTGCCCGCCGAGGGCATGGCCCGGGCCTGCGGCAACGCCAAGTGCGCCAACGTGGTGCTCGTGGGGGCGCTCTCGGCGGCCCTCGACATTCCCGAGGCGGTGTGGCGCCGGGCCATCGAGGCCCGGGTGCCCGCAGCCACGGTGGAGGCGAACCTCGCGGCCTTCGCGGCCGGGCGCGCCTTCGTCGCGGACCAGGAAGGAAGGTAGCCATGACCGTATCCCAGATCAGCGTCTTCGCCAACAGCCGCCCGGGCCACATGAGCCGGGTGCTCGCGCTCTTCGAGGAGGCCGGCGTGTCCGTGCGCGGCTTCTCGGCCGCCGACACCGGCGAGTACGGCATCCTGCGCTTCGTGGTGGACAAGCCCGAGGAGGCCCTCGCGGCCCTGCAGCAGGCCGGCTGCGCCTGCACCGTCACCCCGGTGCTCTGCCTGCGGCTGGACGATGTGCCCGGTGAGCTATCCCGGGTCATGGGGGTGCTCGCCCGGGTGGGCATCAACGTGGTGTACAGCTACTCCATGATATCCACCTACATCGTGCTGTCCTGCACCGACGCCGAGCGGGCCCGCGAACTTTTGGCCGAGGAGCCCGTGGAGATGATCTCCCAGGCCGACATCGCCCGCATCGTGGCCGAGCGCACGGGGAAGGAGGCCTAGCCGTGACCGAGAACGCCCCCATCGACGTGACCGCCAAGGGCGGGGCCCTGGCCGCCGCGGCCGCGGGCCGCTTCGACGCCCTGCCCGTGTACAAGCCCGAAATCGAGTGCGCCCCGCGCGAGCACATCGAGGCGGTGCAGCTGGCGAAGCTGCAGGAGACCGTGGCCTACGCCTACGAGCGCGTGCCCTACTACCGCGCCAAGATGGACGAGATGGGCGTGGGCCCCGCCGACATCCAGACTTTGGCCGACGTGCGCAAGCTGCCCTTCACCGACAAGGCCGTGCTGCGCGACACCTTCCCCTTCGGCCTGTTCGCCGTGCCCCTCAGCGAGATCCGCGAGCTGCACTCCTCGTCGGGCACCACGGGCAAGCCCGTGGTGGTGGGCTACACCGACGACGACATGGCCATGTGGAGCGAGTGCATCGCCCGCCTGGTGCAGATGGCCGGCGTGGTGCCGGGGGACGTGGCCCAGATGGCCTTCGGCTACGGCATGTTCACCGGCGGCTTCGGCCTGCACTACGGCCTGCAGCGCCTGGGCTGCGCCATGATCCCGGCCGGCTCGGGCAACACCGAGCGCCATATCCAGATGATCGAGGACTACGGCACCACGGTGCTCGTGGCCACGCCCTCCTACGCCATGCACATCTGCGAGGTGGGGGAACAGATGGGCTACGACTGGGAGACGTCGCCCCTGCGCGTGGGATTGTTCGGCGGGGAGCCCTGCCCGCCGGGCCTGAAGGCGGAGATCGAGCGCCGCATGCACATCGTGTGCACCGACAACTACGGCCTCACCGAGGTCATGGGGCCGGGCGTGTCCGGCGAGTGTCTGGCCGAGCGCTACCAGCAGCACATCGCCGAGGACCACTTCCTGTGGGAGGTGGTGGACCCGGAGACCGGCGAGCCGGTGGGCGAGGGCGAGGTGGGCGAGCTCGTGCTCACGCCCCTCTGCAAGCAGGGCATCCCGGTGCTGCGCTACTGCACCCACGACCTCACCGCCGTGCACACCGGGCCCTGCGCCTGCGGCCGCACCCTGGCCCGCATGGACAAGGTGCGCTCCCGCTCCGACGACATGCTCATCATCCGCGGCACCAACGTGTTCCCCTCGCAGATCGAGGACGTGCTGACGGGCATCGAGGAAGTGACGCCCCACTACCACATCGTGGTGCGCACGAAAAACGGCATGGACGAGCTCATCGTGGAGACGGAGCTGCGCCCCGAGGCGTTCTCCGACTCCTTCGAGACCATGGACGCCCTGCGCCGCCGCATCGCCGAGAAGCTGAAGGCCACGCTGCTCGTGGCACCCACGGTGCGCCTCGTGGAGCCCGGCGGCATCGAGCGGGCCGTCGGCAAGGCCAAGCACGTGGACGACCAGCGGGCGAAGTAGGTTTCCGCTGAATGGGGAACGCCCTGCCCGGCAGGGCGTTCCATTTTTGCAACCGTGGGACAGCTTGCCCGGCAGGACGTCCCACTGCGAGCGAGACGAGAGAGCATGTTCGAGAAAACCACAGCCTCCAGGAAACCCGTGGTGGGGCGGTTCGCGCCGTCGCCCACGGGGCGCATGCACGCGGGGAACATCTTCGCGGCCCTGGTGGCGTGGCTCGTGGCGAAGTCCCAAGGCGGCTCCATGGTCCTGCGCATCGAGGACTTGGATCGCGAGCGCTCGAAGCCGACGTTCGTCGATGCCGTACAGCGGGACTTCGAGGCCTTGGGTCTTACCTGGGACGCAGGCCCCACCTTCCAGCACGATCGCGACGAGGCCTACTGCGCCGCCTTCGACGCACTGGACCGCCAGGGGCTTTTATACCCCTGCTGGTGCACCCGGGCCGACTTGCATGCGGCGTCGGCGCCGCACCGGGGAGAGAAGCCCGTGTACCCCGGCACCTGCCGGCACCTCACGGCCGCCGAGCGTGCGGCCCGTGAGGCTTCGGGGCGGGTGCCCGCCGTGCGCCTAGCCGTGCCCGATCGCGAAGTGACGCTGACGGACCTGGTGCAGGGGCCCTACCGGCAGAACCTGGCCCGGGACTGCGGCGACTTCCTCGTGCGCCGGTCCGACGGCGCCTTCGCCTACCAGCTGGCCGTGGTGGTGGACGATGCGGCGGCCGGGGTGAACTCCGTCGTGCGCGGCATGGATCTGCTCTGCTCCACGCCCCAGCAAATGTACTTGCAGGAGGCGCTCGGACTGCCCGGGGCCATCTATGCCCACGTGCCGCTGGTGGTGGGGGAGCTGAACCGGCGCCTCTCCAAGCGCGACTGCGATGCGGCCCTGGACGAGCTGCTGGTCCGTTTCGGCACGCCGGCCGCCGTCATCGGGCACATCGCCGGCATCACGGGCCTGGCCCCCTCCACCGATCCGGTCACCCCCGAGGAGCTGCTGCCCTCCTTCTCCGTAGATGGGCTGGCCACCCTGTTCCCCGACAAGGTGCAGATCCTCTGGCGCTGAGTCGCATTCGAACGGCGCAGGCTTTCGAATGCGAAGGGCCGAGGACGGTTCCTACAGCATGAGGGCGGCCGCGTAAAAGGCGCCCAGGCACACATTCACGCTGGCAATCTGCCCCATGGCACCCACGCGCGAGGGGCCGACGAGAGGGTTTTTCCACAGCGCCGCCAGCAGGGGATAGGCAGCGAGAACCATGAAGGGCATCACAATGAGGCCGTTCGCGAACCATAGCCACACGATGAGGACGATGGCCGCCACCCAGACTACCATGAGCCCGTGGTAGAGCGCCCGGACCCGCTCGCGACCCAAAAGCACGGGCAGGGTGCGCCGACCGGCCTCGAGGTCCTTTTCGATATCGCAGGTATTGTTGGTCATCATGATGAGCCCGATGCCGATGACCATCGGCACTGACCACAGGAGCACGAGAAAATCGAGACAGCCCGTCAGGACGTAATAGCAGGCTAGGGGAATGAGGGCGCCCATGACCAGGCCGCTGACGGCTTCGCCCACGGGAAGGTAGGAGAGGGGAGTCTTGCCTCCGGAGTAGGCCACCACCGTCACCGCTCCCACAGCCGCAATGGCCAGGGGAATGAACCCGGCCCACAGGATGACGACGATGCCCAGGGCGAAGGCTGCAGCGAGCAGACCGATGGCCAAGGCCAACACCGAACGGGGGTTCACGGCGTTGTACACGAGCACGGCGTCGGTCACCTCGACGTTGTCGTCGGCGGAATCGGTGCCCTTCACGTAGTCGAAATAGTCGTTGAAAGTGTTTACCGAGGCCTGCATGAGAATGCAGATGACCAGAAGCACCAGGACTGCCGCAGCCGACAGGCGGCCGACGGTGGCGACGGCGAAGCCGCAGGAAATCAGGACGGGCATGATGGAGGCCGGCCAGGTGTGGGGGGCGGCCAGTTGCCAGGCCAGGGAAACCGTGAGGGGAGTGAACGCTCCCCTTTCGCTCGGTGATGTTTGCGTACCCATGTTCGTATTCACTTTCATTGACAATGCGTTGTTTCAGCCATTATAAAAGAAGGCGCCCAGGGTCGGGCGCCTTCGGTGAGCCATCGGTCGCAAACGGGTCAATTGGTCATAAGCGCGGCGGCGATGTCGCCGGACGTCGAGGACGCCGCTTCCCAGGTGCCCTCGTTCTTCGTGTAGTTGATGGTTATGGGCTCCGTCGGTTTCAATTCCACACCGTCGAGGGACTGAATGACGATCTCGCCGATTTTCTTGTTGATATCGTCGTTGGACATGCCGGCCAATTCTTCGGGGTTGGCGGTGATGTTGTCCACGGCGGCCTGGAGGGCCTTCTGGTAGCCCGTGTAGCTCTTGCAAGTCAAGGTCAGCTGCGCCTGGGCCGTGTCGCCGTCCACGGTTACGCTGTCGATGGCGTAATCGAACCCGGACAGGTAGGAGCGCATGAACTCCATGCCGTCGATGCCGTAAAGCGACAGCCGACTCATGTCGATGGCCTCGGAAATCTCGTTGACGAATTTCTCATCGAGGTTCTTGATGCTGTCCAGTTCCGCCGACAGCGAATTGCGCACCAAATCCTCGTCCGATTGCTGAGCCGAACCGCATCCAACGAGGGAACCCATGCCCAACACCAAAATAGTGCCGAGAACGATACCCAACGTCCGAGTAAGGATACGTGATTTTAACTTTACATAA
>CANPHS010000135.1 GCA_947573925.1 uncultured Enterorhabdus sp.
CTCCTGGGGGCTCGCGCCCTCGAAGAGCCAGCCGCGGCCCTTGAACTCCTCGATGGCGGCGTCGTCCATGCCCTCCATCATGTTCTCGTCGAACACCTGGAAGCAGCCGGCACCGTAGCCGGGCTGGGCGTTCTGGGCGTTGGAGACGCCCTGGAAGGGCAGATCCTCGCGCACGAAGCGCTTGCCTTCGGGGTTGATCATGAGGCCGAAGTAGATGGCGTTCCAGGTGCGGGCGTCGAAGAACGAGTCCGGATTGCCCCAGCGGAAGTTCATGACCGGCTGCGGGCACGGGTCCATCTGGGCGCCGATGGCGAGGCCCATGAGGTGGCCGTCGCCCGTGGTGCCCCAACCGGGGTTCCACCAGCTGGAGGTGGCGTAGTCCTCGGGGCGCGTCCAAGCCTCCATGAGCTCGGGGTTGGCGTCGTAGCCGCCTGTGGCCAGGATGACGCCCTTGGCGGCGTTGATCTGGCCGTAGGTGCCGTCGGCGTTCTTCACGATGACGCCGCCCACGCGGTCGCCCTCACGCACCAGCTGCACGGCCGGAGTGGAGAAGCGCAGCTCCAGATTGTCGTACTGCTTGGCCACCTCCTGCATCTCCAGGCACACGTAAATGCCCGAGTAGCCGGAGCGCACGCCGGCGTCCGGCGGCAGGCAGGGGCTGTCGTAGAAGCCGAGCTCGGTGTCGATGAGCGGGGTGACGGCCGGCATGCCGTTGGAGGACGGTGCCTGCTCCACCTTGGTGATGACGAAGCCGTTGGCGCCCTTGTCGAGCATGGCCTGCCAAAAGTCGGTGGCCTCGCCGGAGCGGTCCACGTAGGTGCGGGTGGGTTCGGGGCGCACGCGCCAGTAGGCGGCGCGGTACATCTCGTCCAGCAGGTGCACCTTGTTGATCTCGGTGCCTTCCTGGCACTTGGCGTTCACGGCGCCGAAGCACTCGAAGCAGCCGCGGCCCTTGGTCATCTTCTCGATGCAGATGACGTTGGCGCCTTCCTCGGCGCCCTTAAGCGCCGCCATGAGGCCGGCGATGCCGGCGCCTACCACCACGAGATCGCAGTCCTCGGTGGCAGCCAGCTCGTCGGCGGCGATGTCGCGGTCCTCGAAGCCCACCGGCCCGCGTGGGCCCGGGCAGGCCGCCTTCTTCACGGGCACCCAGGTGGTGTCGCACGCGAGGCCGTAGACGCTCTCGGCCACCTCGGCGCCCTCCTCGGCGGCCACGGCCACGCCAGCGCCGCCGAGGGCGGCCATGGCACCCGCGGCAACGCCCATGGTGCCGGCGCCGCGCAGGAAGTCGCGCCGGGATACGCTTCTCTCCTTCATGGTTCCTCCTTCTCTCCCCGAACCCGCCTGCGGGTTCGCCTGACTGTCAGCCCGCTGCTCAAAGGTCTCCTCACACGGGCTTTACACCGTAAAGTATCGGTGCAAGGCGAATGATAACCCCTTTGCTTTACATTGTAAAGAGAAGAATGGGAAAAGCCTGCGGCAACGCGGGCTCGAAAGAGCGAACCCAAAGATGCGGGCTCGGAAAGCGGGGGCGGCGAGCGCGGAAACGACTCCCTAGCAGGGCGGCTTCCCGTAGCGCCACATGTGGTCGAGCGGACCGCTGCCGCGCCCGAGGTTCAGCCCCGCGCCCAGGGCGCCGGCCACATAGGCCTTCGCCTCGCGCACGGCCACATCGGCCGAGAAGCCCTGGGCGAGCCCGCAGGCGATGGCCGAGGAGAGCGAGCAGCCGGTGCCGTGGGTGTTCTCCGTGTGAATGCGCGGGCCGCGCAGCCACACGGCCTCGTCGCCGGGAAGAAGCAGGAAGTCGTCGGCCGCCTCCTCGTCGCCGAGGCCATGGCCGCCCTTCACCATGATGGCGGGCACCCGGGGCTCCCCGTCGCCGTCGGTAAAATCGGGGGCGGTCTCCACGGCGGACACGCAGCGCGCGGCGATGAGCTTGGCGGCCCGCTCCACGTCGTCGGCGCTGGCGATGGCCGTGCCCGAGAGCACCTCGGCCTCGGGGATGTTCGGCGTGATGACGGCCGCCAGCGGGAACAGCTCGGCCACGAGCGCGTCCACGGCCGCATCGGCAATGAGCGCCGAGCCGGAGGTGGCCACCATGACCGGATCCACCACGATGTTCTCCGCCCTATGGCGGACGAGCCCGTCGGCGATGGCCCGCACGATGGCCGGCGAGGACACCATGCCGATCTTCACCGCATCGGGACGGATGTCGTCGAACACCGCGTCCATCTGGGCGCCCACGAAGGCGGGATCCACGTCGAGCACGCCGGAGACCCCCAGGGTGTTCTGGGCCGTGAGCGCCGTGATGACGCTCTCGCCGAACAGGCGGTGGGCGGCGATGGTCTTCAAATCGGCCTGGATACCGGCCCCGCCGCTGGAGTCCGACCCGGCAATGGTGAGCACCGCTTTCATGGCATTCCTTTCGCGATGGGTGTGCCTCCCCATCATTCCACAGGGGAAAGGCGGCCACACCGGGCCGCCTTCCTTCGACAACCAACTGTCAACGGGCCCCTAGCCCTCGATGAAGGCCACCGCCTCGTCGGTGTCGATGATCTTGGCGGCGTAGCACACCTTCATGTACTCGAGGCCTTCCTCCTGGTCGCCCACGAGGAAGGTGGCCGTGGCGTCGCCCACCACGATGATGTTGAAGTTGTTGAAGTAGGCGTCGGCCACGGTGTGCTTCACGCAGATGTTGGTGTCCATGCCGCAGCAGATGAGGGTGTCTGCGCCCAGCTCGTCCAGCAGCAGGCGCAGGCCCGTCTGGAAGAAGGCGCTGTAGCGGCGCTTCTCCACCACGTAGTCGGTGGGCTGCGGGTCCAAAAGCGGGGAGGTCTGGGCCTCGGGCGTGCCGGCGATGCCGTGGGTGCCCCACAGCTCGAGCTCGCGGTCCACACCGGGAATGTGGGCGTCGTTGGTGAAGATGACGGGCATGCCGGCGGCGCGGGCGGCGGCGGTGAGCTTCGCCGTCTGCTGGATGGCGGGCAGAAGCACCGGCTCCAGCGGCGTCCCCGTGGGGTCGCCGAGCTCGTCGATGACGACGAGGGCGCACTTCGCGCGGTCCACGGCGTCCAGGTTCACCAGATCGTTGTTGTTCTCGTCTCCGAGCATGGGGTTCCTCTCTCTCGCGATGGGGCGTCACAGGCTGGCTTTGCAGGACAAGGGCAACGCCTTTGCCGCCTCAGGCAAGGCCGGTGCCGGCTGCGGCGAGGGCACAGCCCTCGCCCTGCGGGGTCAGACTTTCAGCACGTCGTCCATGATACGGGAAAGCTCGGCCGTGGCGGCCTCTATATCGTCGGCGGCGAAGATGGCGCTCACCACGGCGGCGCCGTCCACATCCAGGTCGGCCAGACGGGGCATGGTTTCCGCATTCACGCCGCCGATGGCCACAATGGGGATGTCCACCGCCGCGGCGATGGCGCGGAACTCGTCGGGCGTGAGCACGCCAGCCTCGGGCTTGGTGGCCGTGCCGACCATGGCCCCCACCCCCAGGTAGTCGGCCCCGGCCGCCTCGGCGGCCCGGGCCTCTTCCACACTGTGGCAGCTCACGCCCACGATGGCGTCGGGGCCGAGCAGGGCCCGGGCCCGCTCGCAGGCCATGTCGTCCTGGCCCACGTGCACCCCGTCGGCGCCCACGGCGAGGGCGCACGTCACGTCGTCGTTCACCACGAAAGGCACCCTGGCCGCCCGGCACAGGGCCAAAAGCTCGGCCGCCTCAGCGGCGAGCGCGTCGCCTTCGGCCTGCTTGTCCCGCAGCTGCACGAAAGTGGCGCCCCCGGCCAGCGCCTCTTCCACGCACTGGGCCAGCGTGCGGCCGCCCAGCCACGCGTTGTCGGTGACCGCATACAACTTGAGCGCCGCTTTCAGGTTTTCTTTTTCAAACATTGTTTCATACCTCCCGTGTTGAGCATAAGTCAGCGAGGTTGCGACAGGTGCCTGGAATTGCCCCGCCTTTGGGCCAAGTTGGCTTTGGCCAACGCCGTGCCCCAAACAAGGGGCAAGGCCAGGTGCCTGTCGGAACCGCAGCGTCGGCTCGTTCGTTGTCCGTCAGGACAACGAAACAGTGAGCCCCGCCATCAGGTCGTTCACGGTCTTCATGGCGCACATTTTGCCGCACATGGTGCAGGTGCCCTCGGTGGCGGGCGGGGCGCTCTCGAAGACGGCGCGGGCGCGGGCCGGGTCGAGGGCCAGATCGAACATCTCGTCCCAGACCACACGGCGGCGGGCGTCGCTCATGCGGTTGTCGATATCGCGAGCGCCGGACACGCCCTTGGCGATGTCGGCGGCGTGGGCGGCGATCCTCGTGGCCACGAGCCCCGCGCGCACATCGCTCGCGTCGGGCAGGCGCAAGTGCTCGGCCGGCGTGACGTAGCAGAGGAAGTCGGCCCCGGACGCGGCGGCGATGGCCCCGCCGATGGCCGCCGTGATGTGGTCGTAGCCCGGGGCGATGTCGGTGACGAGCGGCCCGAGCACGTAGAAGGGCGCCTCGTGGCACAGGCGCTTCTGCAGCTTCATGTTGGCAGCGATCTCGTCGAGGGCCATATGTCCCGGCCCTTCCACCATCACCTGCACCCCGGCGTCCCAGGCGCGGCGAGTGAGCTTCCCCAGCTCCACCAACTCGGCGATTTGGGCCGCGTCGGTGGCGTCGTAGCCGGAACCGGGGCGCATGGCATCGCCGAGGGAGATGGTCACGTCGAACTCGTGGAGGATGGCGAGCACCTCGTCGTAGTACTCGTAGAAGGGGTTCTCGCGACCCGTGGCCTCCATCCAGGCGAAGATGAGCGAGCCGCCGCGTGACACGATGTTGGCGAGGCGCCCCGTCTCCTTGAACGACTCTATGACCCGGCGGTTCATGCCCGCGTGGATGGTGACGAAGTCCACGCCGTCCTCGGCGTGGGCCCGCACGACGCGCAGGAAGTCCTCGGGCGTGATGGCGACGAGCGCCTTCTCCAGATACCCGATGGCGTCGTACATCGGCACGGTGCCAATCATGGCCGGCGAGCGCCGGATGAGCTCGCGGCGGAAGGCGGCGGTCTTGCCGGAGTTCGACAGGTCCATGATGGCGTCGGCGCCCAGCTCCTCGGCCACGGCCACCTTCTCCCATTCCGCGGCCTCGTCGGCCATATCGCCGGAAATGCCCAGGTTGACGTTTACCTTGGTGGAAAGCGGCACGCCGTCGAGGGTGGCGCCCACCCCGGCCGGGGCGAGGCTTTCGTGGCGGATGTTCGCGGGAATGGCGATGCGCCCGGCGGCCACGGCCTCGCGGATGGCCTCGGGCGCGCGCCCCTCGGCGGCGGCCACGGCGGCCATCTGCGCCGTGACGACGCCCGCGCGGGCGAAATCGATCTGGGTGATCATAGAAACTCCCTTCGTTGGCATTACCCACAGCAGGTTCATCGGGTCGGGGCATGCGTGCGCCCCCTCTCAGCCTGCCCGGCCGCGCACGGCGGCTGCAAGCTCCCCGGGTATGAGGTTGTGAGGCTATTATAGGGGCAGGAACACCGCGAGCGTGCCCGATTCCACGGAAATGCGGGCGGCGGTGCCGACGAGCTCGTTGGAGAGCCCCCAGCTCGTGCGGTTCGTGAGCGTGGCGTCGTCCAGGCCGTACTTCAAGCCCTCCTCGTTCACGCCGGTTGACACATCAGTGAGCGAGAACACCGACACGATGCCTTCGGACGCGGCATCGATGAGCAGCTCGCCGGGGCCGGCGAGGAAGGCGATGCGCTCGGCCATGCCCACGGCCACCACCTCCAGGCCGCGCTCGGCGAAGGAGGCGAGCAGCGACAGGTTGGCGAGCGTGTGGTCGAGGCGGCCGCCCAGGGCCCCGTAGACGGCCACCCGGTCGGCCCCGGCCCGCACCGCCCGCGTAAGGGCCAGTTCCATGTCGGAGGCGTCCTTCTCCGGGGGGAAGCGCACGACACGCAGCCCGGTGGGCACGTAGCCCAGGGAATCGAAGTCGCCGAGGGCCATGTCGGGCACGCACCCGATGGCTTCCAAGGACGCGAAGCCCCCGTCCACGGCGATCACGGCGTCGAAGGCCCCTTCCCCGTCCTGGGCCGCGAAATGGGCGTTGTTGAACTCCGAGGCGCCGACGAGGGCGTAGGTGGTCATGGGTTTCCTTCCCGCTTTCGGGGCGGCCGCCCGTGCGTTTTGTTTTTGTTTTCTTTCCCCTCC
>CANPHS010000136.1 GCA_947573925.1 uncultured Enterorhabdus sp.
TGGCGAAGCCGGTCTGGCGGCAGGCCATGACGTCGGAGTGGTCGCCGAAGATGTTGAGCGCCTGGGTGGACACGGTACGGGCCGACACGTGGAACACCGTGGGCAACTGCTCAGCGGCGATCTTGTACATGTTGGGGATCATGAGCAGCAGGCCCTGGGAGGCCGTGTAGGTGGTGGTCAGCGCACCGGTGGCCAGGGAGCCGTGCACGGCGCCGGCGGCACCGCCCTCGGACTGCATCTCGCACACCTTCACCGTGGTGCCGAAGATGTTCTTGCGGCCCTGGGCGGCCCAGATGTCGACAAAGTCGGCCATGGGGCTCGAGGGAGTGATCGGGTAGATGCCGGCAACTTCGGTGAACGCGTAGGACACGTGCGCCGCGGCGTTGTTGCCGTCCATCGACTTGAGAACTCTCGTCATGTTCCTCTCCTTTGCAGTGGCCCGCACCGGTTCGGCCGCTTCGCGGCCTCGTCGCTCATCGCGCGGGTGGTACTGTCGCGGAAGAGTCGAGAGGACGGAAGCGCCTCCGCGCCCGGCTGCGGGTCGGATTTGCTCTGCGAACAGAAATACCTGTCCGATATTAGCAGCAGGCCCCTGGTTGACGGCCCGTCAACGCTTTCCGCTACCCGCCACAGCCCTGACCAGTCGGTCGGCGGGAGTTGGCCGCGGCGCTTCTGTGGTGGCAGGTTGCATTTTGGATGCGGGCGGCGCTACGAAGCGGGGGCTTCCCTATAATGAGGGGAACCGACCGCGAATTCAGGAGTTTCCCATGACCGCATTCCCGCTTTCCCGCCGGGCCTTCGTGGCCGGCGCCGCTTCCCTCGCCTCTGCGGCCGCCCTAGGCCTTGCGGGCTGCACGCCCGAGGACGAGGCGCCCTCCCCCGCCCCCGACGCCACGCCCGGCGCCTCCGCCGATCCCGAGATCAACGAGCGGGTAGCCCCGTCCCTGGTGGCGGCGGTGGCCTACGACGACGGCAGCTGCAACCCCATCGGCTGCTCCTCCACCCTGTTCGTGGCCGCCGGTTGGCACGTATTCGAGGGGCTCTACGAGCTGGATCTGCACACCTACCGCACCGAGCTGGGGCTGGCTGCGGAAATTCCTCTGCAGGTGTCCGATTTGGAATACGAGGTGACCCTGAGGGAAAGCCCTGTGTTCTCCGACGGTTCCCCGCTGACCGTGAACGACGTGTGCAACGCCTTCACCCGCAACATGGCCAACGACTTCTACGGGCCCTTGCTCTCGTTCATCCAGGCGGTGGAGCCGAAGGACGAGAGCACCGTCACCTTCAAGCTGGCCTCCCCCATGGGGTCGCTGCTGCAGGAGCGGCTGTCGCTCGTACGCATCTTCCCCGCCGCCCAAACCGACGAGGAGCTGGAGTCGCTGCCCGTGGGCTCGGGGCCGTGGTGCTACGACACCATCAACGCCACCGACGGCGGGTCGATCACCTTCGTGCCCAACGCCCACTACGGCGGCGCCTTCCCGGCCACGTGCCAGCGTATGGAATGGGAGGTGGCCACCGACGATGAGGCCCGTACCCAGCTGCTCTGCGACAAACAGGTGGTGTGCGCCGAGGCCGCCCCGGAGGTGCTGGCCGACCCCATAGCCGAGGCCGGCGCCACGGTGGACTACGTGCCCGGCATGAACGTGCCCTTCCTGCTGTTCAACTGCGAGAAGCCGCCCTTCGACGACGCCCGCGTGCGCCAGGCCCTCCTGTACGCCTTGGACACCGACACCCTCATCGGCCGCGTGATGGCGGGCCACGCCCGGCCGGCCACGAGCCTTCTGCCCGACTACTTCCGCGGCTACCACCGCGCCTCCACGGTGTACAGCTACGACCCGGAACGGGCCCGGGCCCTCCTGGCCGAGGCCGGGGCGCTGACCGCCGCGGAAGACGGCGAGCCCGCGCTCTCGCTCACCCTGCGCGTGAACGACAACTGGGTGCGGGCCCTGGCCGAATCGATTGTGGCCGACTGGAAGGCCGTGGGCGTGACTGCCGAGGTGGTGTTCCTGGACCAGACGGCGCTGTTCGCCGACATCTCCACCACCCCGAAGAAGGGCTCGGTGCTCCCCTTCGACGTGGTGCTGTGCCCCGGCGACCCCTCGCGCTTCGGCAACGACCCCGACCTCATCATGAACTGGTGGTACGGCAGCAACGTGTGGACGCTGGCCCGCACCTGCTGGGCCCGCAGCAAGGCCTTCGACGAGCTTGCCGATCTGCTGCAGGAAGCCCGCATCGCCGCCGACGAGAACGAGCAGCAGCGGCTGTGGAACCAGTGTTTCGACCTCATCGCCGCCGAAGCGCCCCTGTACCCGCTGTTTCACCGCGAAACGGCCACGGCCTACTACGACGGCCAGCTGTCCGGCTACGACCCCATTGCCGCCACGGGCCTCATGTTCCTGGGCGCCACCCCCATGAAGGAGTCCAAGCCGATTTAGCCCCCGGGGAGGGGCCACGCGATATCCTGATTCGCTCAAACAGTCCTCGCTTTATGGAAGTGCCCACCGGGCACTTCCAGTCGCTGCGGAACTCGCTCGGTCAGAACACCCCGTGTCCCCTCTGCGCATGTCCGCCATACCCTGCGCGGCCCCTCTCAAGAGGAACCTCGCAACCCCTACTTCCAGAACAGGACGGAATCGAGCAGGCCCTGGTAGGCCCAGGGGTACACGTTGGAGTACCAGCCGGTTTCGGGCACGAAGCACAGAAGCAGGCTGTAGGTGACGCTCGCGCAGGCCAGCACCAGCAGCACCTTCAGCATGAGGTCGTAACCTGTCCGCGCGGCGAAGAGCTGCTCGTTCACCACGAAGCACAGGAGCACCGCCGCCGCCAGGAACATGAAGCTGAAATCGGCGTAGTAGCGCTGGAGGATGCCCGCCAGCTCGGCATCGGCCAAGGCCACGATGATGCCCGAGCCGATGAGCACCATGATGACGCCCATGATGGTACGGGTGGAGCGCTGCCGGGCCCGCATGGCCAGGATGCGCTTCGAGAACGCCAGCACCCACAGAATCGGCAGGCAGGCGAAAATGCCGCCGAAGGTGACTTCCTTGATGGTCTGACCCATGTAGGTGGTGTCGAACGGCGCCGCCTGCAAAAACGGGAACACCCCAGTCATGCAGGGCGGCTGCAGGAAATAGGTGAAGAACGCCGGAGCGAGGCGGCCCACGTTCATGCCGCGCTTGGTCATGTCGTTCACCGTGAGGTTGTAGTTCGCGCCGAAGTCGGTGAGCGAGCCGAACCGCGCGTAGTTGTAGGCCATGATGCCCCCGGCCACCAGCAGGTAGGGCGCCGCCAGGCAGGCGAACTCCCGCACGCCGGCCGCCGTCAGCAGGCGCCGCTCGGTAATGTAGGTGCGCCAGAACAGGGGGAAGGCCAGAAGCGACAGCACGAGCAGCTGGGGCCGGCAGCCGGCCACGAGCGCCATGCACAGCGACCCGGCGAACAGCCAGCCGCACCGGCGGCGCGACAGGCCCGAGCGGGCCCAGCAGTACAGCCCCCACACCGAGAACGCCAAGCCGCACATAATGGGCAGCGAGTAGAAGGTGGGGAACTTCACTAGGTACAGGATGCCGCTGCACGCCACGAGTGGAATTTGCAGCAGCAGGTACACGCCGAGGGAAACCGACCGGAAGTGGTAGCGCGCGAAGCGGTCGAGCAGGGCCGTGGCCCCCAGCACGAAGGCCACGGCCATAATGAGCACGCCGATGGCCGTGGGGAAATTCGCCCCGGTCAGCAGGTAGAACGGCAGGTAGAACAGCAGCACCGGCACCACGCCGAAGTACACGTAGTAGTGTCCGTCGTGGTAGGCCACATCGAACAGGTAGGGCTCGCCCGTGGCCTTCTGGGCCTCGTCGCGGGCACCCTTGTCGTAGGGGTCGGCCATGTCCTTCAGCCACTGGGGCGGTTCCTCCTCCAGGTACAGCTTCCCCTCGGCCATGGATTTCGCCAGCTCGGCGTATTGCTGGGCGTTGTCGCCGCCCACCTCGAAGGTGTTCACGAGCGACGTGCCGTCCCAGGACCCGTAGTTGTAGCTGGCCGTGGCCACGCCCACCAGGTTGGAGCCATAGAACAGGAACGTGGCCATCAGCGCCACTTCCACGGCCACGGTGAAGATGATGCCCGCCTTGGATTTGCGGGGGTTCTCCACGATGCGAATGCGGTAGATGGCCGACTTGGGACGGAAGGCGTAGCCCACGAGCAGTATGGTGAGCACGCCGGCGAACCGCCAGCCGTTGAAGGCGAAGGGACGGTGCGCGTTCAGGTACACGCCGTCCAGGTAGATGGGGTAGGACACCTGGGCCCCCGCGTCCTCGCCCGCAATCTCGATGCGCAGGTTCTCCACGCGCCCCGCCGTCTGCAGGTTCACGTACTGGCTCGCCCGCACCTTGGTGGAAATGTCCACCAAGGGCACGCCCATGGTGTACTCGGTGGAGTCGAAGTAAGTTTGGTGCGCCTCGTCGGTGAATTGGATCTTCACCGACACCAGCTGGGCCGGCTGATCGGCGCGGAAGGCCAGCTCGATGTTGTGGACCTCAGTGTTCAGATTCCAGAATTCCATGACATGGTCCACATCAGTGAGCACGTAGCCGCCGTCCTCGCTCTTGGCCAGCGAGAGCTGGTCGCTCAGGTTGATGGTGCGGTAGTTCGCCGAGGTGAAGTAGTTCATGTTGAACACGAACACTTCAAGGACGAGGGCCACCGCCACCAGCAGCGCCACGGCCCGGGCCACCCGCACCAGGGTGCTTCGGTAGATGAGCATGAAATGCTCGGAGGCGTAGGCTATGTTCTCGCGCACGGTGGGCATGGGCCCATTATAAAGAAAATCCCGCGCCTTCACAGGGAAGATGCGGGATTGCCGTAACCAGTGGGACACCTTACCGGGTAAGCTGTCCCAAGTGGGACGCCATGCCGGGCATGGTGTCCCACGTTCGATCGGGTGCGTCTTACGCGAGGGCTTCCTTCACGTCGGCGTACACCACGTTCGGGTCGCGGTCGCCGTCGATGGTGACCAGGAGCTCGCAGCCGCGGTAGTAGTCGATCAGCGGGCTCGTGGACTTCTCGTACACGTCGAGGCGATTGCGCACGGTGGCCTCGTTGTCGTCGTCGCGCTGGTACATCTCGCCGCCGCACTTGGGGCACACGTCGCCGTCGGCGGCGCTGCCGATGTAGCCGCACTCGCGGCACATGCGACGGGAGGTGAGACGACCCACGATGACCTCCGGGTCCACGTCGATGAGCAGGGCCGCGTCCAGCGGACGGCCCAGCTTGCCCAGCTCGGCGTCGAGCGCCACGGCCTGGGCCGAGGTGCGCGGGAAGCCGTCCAGGATGAAGCCGTTGGCGGTGTCGGCGTCCTGCAGACGCTCGGTTACGAGCCCGATGATGACGTCGTCGGGCACCAGGTCGCCGGCGTCCATGTAGGACTTGGCCTGAAGGCCCAGCGGCGTGCCGGCCTTCACGGCGGCGCGGAGCATGTCGCCCGTGGAGATGTGCGGAAGCTCGAACTCCTCCACCAGCTTGGCCGCCTGGGTGCCCTTGCCGGCACCGGGAGCCCCCAAAAGCACGATGTTCATGGAAAACATCCTTTCCGTTTCGATGTAGGGCAAGGGCTCTGCCCTTGCCGCCTCTCACAAGACCGCCTCAATCGCACGGAAGGGGCAGAGCCCCTTCCCTACAAGGTCAAACCTCCCTGCGAGTTTTCCTTACTTGAAGAATCCCTCGTAGTTGTACATCTTCAACTGGCTCTCGATCTTGCTCATGGTATCCAGGGCAACGCCGATCATGATGAGGATGGACGTGCCACCGAAGGCCTGGATGAGCTGGTTGTTCGTGAAGAAGAAGATGATGGTGGGCACCACGGCGATCAGCGCGATGAAGATGCCGCCGGGCAGCGTCACGCGGTTGATCACGTTCTTGATGTACTGCACCGTGGCCGTGCCGGGACGCACGCCGGGAATGAAGCCGCCCTGCTTGCGGATGTTGTCAGCGGTCTCCTCGGGATTGAACACCATGGAGGTGTAGAAGTACGCGAAGAACACGATGAGC